>CAUZSC010000096.1:0-2558 GCA_963582505.1 Dehalococcoidia bacterium | reverse complement strand
TAGAAACTGTCAAGCGTGGTCTGGAATTATTAACTTCTGAACCTTCACCTGAAGACGAAATGTTAGAATCTACTGATTAGAACCTGCACGCTGCAAGGACAGGACTATCCACTTTCAATCGAATCGCAATATGAAATCTGACGGTTGCATATTACTTATATAGACTCTATATTTGTTGATTAATAGTCGTATAGTGGATAGTTAATATATCTTGTACCTACCCAAGGACCTAGCCAGTAATATCCTATATTATCCCAATGGATTGTGTATATGACATCTAATGTAAATGAAACTATTTATACTGTATCTGATGTTTATTCAGTAAATACAAATTGTGGAAAAGGTATTAGTGATTTGATCGGTGATATAATGCGATCCTACATAATAAAGTGAGAATAAGATATGCAGATTGCCGTTGTTGGTGCTAGTGAACCTTCAGGTCAAGCGCTTGTCATGGCTGAACAAGTGGGCAGAGAATTGGCAAACAGGGGTATTATTTTGGTAACTGGCGGCCTAGGTGGAATAATGGAAGCAGTATGTAGAGGAGCCAAAAAGGAAGGCGGTACTACAATTGGTATATTGCCTGGAAGTGACCAGAAAGAGTCAAATCCATATGTGGATATAAGTATTTGTACTGGTATCGGATACGCTAGGAATAGTATAGTTGTTAAGTCAGGATCTGCTGTGATTGCTATAGATGGTGCCTTTGGTACTTTATCTGAAATTGCGCATGCTCTAAGTGATGGTATCCCAGTAATAGGTTTGAATACTTGGACAATATCTAGGCGTGGTGAAGTTGACAATTCTATTTATGTTGCATTGGATCCGGTTGAAGCTGTTGATATGGCAATAAAAACTGGTTTAGCAAATCAATAATTTATATGAATGTAGGGGGTGACAGTGGCTAAAATAGCCAATATAAAGGCTAGGGAAATTCTGGACTCCAGAGCTAATCCAACAGTGGAGGTTGACGTTCTTTTGGATGATGGTTCCTGGGGTCGTGCATGCGTACCATCTGGTGCAAGTACTGGGGCACATGAAGCAGTGGAGCTGAGAGATGGTGATGAGAGCCGTTTTGCAGGTAAAGGGGTTCTATCTGCAGTATCAAATGTTAACGATAAGATTCGTCCAGAGATAATAGGTATGTCTGCTTTGGATCAAGAAGGTTTGGATAGAGCAATGATCAAACTTGACGGCACAGAGAATAAAGCGAACTTTGGAGCGAACGCTATCTTAGGAATATCTTTGGCAGTGAGCTATGCTGCAGCAGCGTCTTTGAATATGCCATTATATAAATATCTTTCTCACGGTACACCCAAGTTAATGCCAGTACCAATGTTCAATATCCTTAATGGAGGGAAGCATGCTCAGGATTCTACAGATTTCCAAGAATTTATGGTAATACCGTCAGGATTACCTACATTTCGAGATTCACTAAGAGCAGGAGCAGAAATTTACCAGACATTGAAAGATGTTTTAAAGGGATGGGGATACAATACTAACGTAGGTGATGAAGGTGGATTCGCTCCTTCACTCCCATCTAATAAGGATGCAGTAGAGGCAATATTGGCTGCGATAGATCGTGCTGGATATAAACCAGGCTCCGACTGTTTTATAGGTCTAGACGTCGCTGCCACAGAATTGTATGAGAATGGTAAATATGTATTGGAAAAAGAGGGTAGGACCTTGGACAGTACAGGCATGGTCAATTATTATGCTGAACTTAGTTCTAAATATCCTATTATCAGTATAGAAGATGGAATGGCAGAAGACGATTGGGAAGGTTGGGAATACCTTATGTCTAGTATTGGGTATAAAGTGCAGATAGTTGGAGACGATCTGTATACGACTAACACAAGCCGTATAAGATATGGCGTAGATAGACATTCTAGTAATGCTGTTTTGATTAAGTTAAATCAGATAGGTACACTTACTGAAACACGAGACGCGATTGATATGGCAAAGAAAGCTGGCTGGAGCAATGTCATTAGCCATAGATCTGGTGAAACGGAAGATACTACAATTGCTGACTTAGCTGTTGCTCTGGAAGCAGGGCAGATAAAAACCGGTGCTCCTGCTAGGAGTGAACGAGTCGCAAAATATAATAGGTTATTGAGAATAGAAGAAGAATTGGGAGAGAATGCTGAGTATGGTGGTATGTCTGTTTTTCCATTCAAATAAGTACTTATTTTGTATAAATTAGAGGCTATAGATACTTATATGTACAAAATTGATCAAATGTACCTTGGAATACTGACTTTAGAATAGTATATTAGATTTAGATGGTTTTCACTTGTTTAGTAGAAATATTTGATGCAAGGGGACGAAGATCTATATGGTAACACGCATAGGAATTAATGGGTTCGGTAGAATTGGTAGGCAAGTCTTGCGCGCTGCCATAGAGAGATACCCTGGCAAGTTGGAAATTGTGGCTGTTAACACACCAGCTAGCACCAGAATCAATGCACATATATTCAAATATGATACTAATTATGGTATCTACCCTGGCTCGGTTGAGACTTCAGAAAATGGAATTGTAGTGGATGGGAAAGAGGTAA
>CAUZSC010000095.1:0-2663 GCA_963582505.1 Dehalococcoidia bacterium | reverse complement strand
GAATGCATAAAGCCTAGATGCTAACTCACCCCCGGATTTTCGCAAAAATATATCCGTATACTCTAAAATAGGTGTGTCTATCATCGAATAATCATTCGAATACAGCAAATCGTATAGACTAGTCTCTACCAATCGCCTATGTTTCAATACTGAGGAATTTTTATCACTAGTCCCTGGTAATCTATTAACAGACGGCATAACGTTTTATAAACCTTATAGTTGGCTAGGCAATATTGTACAATAATGACACCCCACCTTCAACGAAATTATCTATATGCACTATCCAAATATCTCCAATATTAGACATAAGTCTATACTAGGATGTTAAAAAGTCTCACAACACTATTACTCCAAAATGTATCCTGCATGTTAAAGTCCATCCTGTTCCAAACACAGGGAAGTCCGTCAAAGAAATGATTAGGCGTTCTCGCTTCAATATTTGGAGTTGGCAAATCAGCAACTCATTTGCCGAGTTAGGAAGATCTATATAATCATGCAATAGGAATACGGTTCCTCTAAATAACAGTCATGAGATTCTGCATCTCGGACTTCTTATATTGTTGAACTCAATGCCTGTTGTATAGTAGTCAATAGGATCATTGTGACCATAGGACTTAGGTCCATCATACCTATAGTCGCATACCTACGAATCGGACTTAAAATTGGCTCAGTTAATCTAACAAGTGCATACCTTAGTTGATTATTAGGAGGCATAATGCCTCCAACGACTAGCCAATCCATAATGACTCGCCCAAAAATGAAAAGAAGTACTACGGTTATTATTGCATTGATTAATTGTACTAGAAGTGCAACCACTTTCAATCTCCTCTAAGGGCTAAAGACTTCTTATAAGCTGATATAACCGCATCTATTACCACACTTCTGAATCCTCCGGTTTCTAACGTTAATAATGCTTCAGCTGTAGTCCCTCCAGGAGATGTAACCATGTTACGCAACTCAGCAATATGTTTATTGTCATCTCGTGCCAAAGTTGCACTACCCAATACCGTCTGGATTGCTAACTTATTTGCTACTTCCCGTGTCAATCCTAAATAGACGCCAGCATCTATCAATGACTCTAGGAACAGGAAAACATAAGCAGGTCCACTAGCACTTAAAGCTGTAGCTATATCTAGGTATTTTTCCTCAGCTACATATAATTCTTCCCCTAGGGATTTGATGATTTTCTTAGCAAAAGCCACGTTCGACTGACTTACTCCATTCGTATTAGTCCAAACGCTCATACCTTGTCCGATTTGAGCAGGTGTATTAGGCATAACACGAATAATGTTATAGTGACCTAACAATTTTTGTATCCGATCTATGTTGATCCCTGCAGCTATAGATAGGATAGTCTGATCGGGTCCTATATGCCCATTAAGATGCTTACATACATCTTCTATCTGTTGTGGCTTCACTGCAACTATTATTAAATCGGCTCTTTCTATTGCAGACACATTGTCGCTTGTAGTTTCTACTCCATATTGGATATTCAGATAATCCCGGCGACCGCCTGATGTTTCACCAATTTTAATATCACCTTTGTCTACTACTCCGCCAGATAAAACTCGTGCGATTATAGCCTCGGCCATAACTCCACCACCGACAAAAGATAATTTGTTACTTGTAGTCATTGTATTGCCCCCATATCTCTGTTGACACTTGGCCAACTCTGGTATTAAACCACAATTATTGCCTTTCATTTAATGCTCTTTTACAGTAATGTAACTACGCATCCCTGATACGATACCACAAATGCAGAAACGTTTTGTCTTCATTCAGGTAATTTACCTGTTTTTGCAATATGTGCGGCCACTTTAATGGAATTCAACATCCCATCTGGATTTGCTATACCCTTCCCTGCTATATCAAACGCCGTCCCGTGATCTACAGATGTTCGTATAAATGGAAGCCCCAGATTAATACTGACGCTTCCGTCAAAATCTATAACTTTTATTGGTATATGTCCTTGATCATGGTATAGCACCAAAACCACATCATATTTCCCAGCAACTGCCTGTGGGAAAACTGAATCTGCAGGTATTGGGCCGCTAATATTGATCCCTTTGCTAGTAGCCTCTTCTACCGCCGGAATAATTTCATTTATCTCCTCAAGCCCAAGGATGCCTCCTTCTCCTCCATGAGGATTGAGTGCTGCTATTGCAATCCTAGGACTTGCAAATCCCCAATCCTTAAAACATTTATCAGTTAGTGTGATTTTAGCAAGAACATTATCTTTTGTTACATATTCAACTGCCCTAGCCAGTGATCTATGTGTTGTAAGGTGAACAACCCTGAGATTCTTAGCCGTAAGCATTGTAGCAACATCCTTCGCCCCACTATATTCTTGAAGCAGTTCCATGTGGCCTACTTCCTTATATCCACATGCCTGAACAGCCTCTTTGTTAATTGGTGCTGTAGCCATAGCATTAACCAGTCCTTGTGATAGAAGTTGAGCTGCCTTCAATATCCAATCTACAGATGCCTGACCAGCTTTTGGGGTTATCTTTCCGATTGTTATTTCCTGTTCATTTATGTTTTCCAAATCCATAATAGAAACTAATCCTTCAGCTACTTCAGAGGGTTCATAAATTTGCTTTAACTTGAGAGTTAAACCTAATTCATAAGCTGTTTTCTCTAATATAGAAGTACTGCCTATAACT
>CAUZSC010000094.1:0-2702 GCA_963582505.1 Dehalococcoidia bacterium | reverse complement strand
GTACTGTAGCAGCTTGTGATTCTGTAAGCCCATTATCAGTCAGATGCGGTAACAAATTGAAATTCATACCCGTGTTTACAAAATTGGTGAGGCAGAAAGTCCCAAGTATTATCCAGAATGGCCCTGTTCTTAGCGCTTCTTTTAACTCATAATTCCTTTCACTTGCCCGGAGATTACCTTTATCATTTAGGTTAGTATTATTTTTATCACTTGAATTAACTCTGTCCTGAAGGTCACCGTCCGGCAATAGTCCAATATCTTGTGGTTGTCTACGCATCCATATGGCAACTGGAATCAAGGTTATTGACCAAACGAAAATACCTACAAAGAGCGAGGCTGTTCTCCAACTAGAAAGCAATATTGCCTGTTGTGTTAAAAATGGTACTACCCCACCACCAACTCGTTGACCCAAGCCTGATATGGCAACAGCTCTTCCTCTTTGTCTAATAAACCACTTAGATACTATTGTCTGATTCGTTAGATTTATTACTCCCTGTAACGTGATACGACTCACGAATATAGCCGCATACAGTTCAGCAAGATTAGATATTCTTCCAATTGAAATCAAGGCTCCTCCAGCCAGCAAGAAACTTCCAAATAGCATCCATCTGGAACCATATTTATCAATTAGAGGGCCCACAAACATGGCAGTTATCCCACCTATTAAGGTACCTCCAGCTACAGCTCCGGCTACCGCCGACCTAGTCCACTGGAACTCCTCTGTTATGGGTTTGAGAAATACACCAATAGTTGGATTAATCTGAGCGGCTGAAGCCAAAGAACTGAGGGTTACAACCATTACTATTATCCAGCCATAGTAAAAACCTCTAGTTTCAGTATTTACTTTTTTCATATATCCTGAAAAACATCCTCAAGAAAATTAATGGAGAGGTGCGCTAAGATAACACATTCACATAGTGGAAACAAACTTATATGTTAGCCATTCTATAGCGAATTTCAATGCGTCAGGTTCACTTCTTAATCTATGTCCAATACCTTCAAGCATTTTCATGTCCTTCGGGTATCCTGCTTCTCTATACAAAATTTCTAAACTTCCAGGTGAAACAACTTCATCTGCATCCCCATGAATCAATAATATTGGCCGTGGAGAAATCTTAGCAATCCATTCTACAGGATTCAATACTCTAGATTCATCTGCCCATTGTTCTATTGACTCTGGAAAATTTGCGTCCTTTATAATCCCCATATCCCTAAACCGTTCAATCGCCAATTCTGGATTTGCCCTTCTATTCATGATCGCTGGACTAGCAAATGATACTACTCCCGCAATTTCCTTACGTCTTGCAGCCACATATATAGCGATAGCTGCACCCATGCTTGAACCGAAAACTGCAATCGAGTCCTTTTTTACATATTCCTGTTTAATCAAGAAATCTAATATGGCTTCTAAATCTTCTGCCCATCCGAGTGGATGGAAATTACCTCCACTTTGTCCGGTTCCACGGAAATTAAATATAATCGTATTTAATCCTTCCAACGCACACCACTCAGCAATTGTTGGATAATCCAGCTCCACAGCATGCTGTGGGTCTATACCATATTTGTTGTCATTCTTGTTTCCTGCTGGCATTCCATGGCAAATTATCAGAGTTGGACTAGGTTGATCATATTGAGTTAAGAACAACGAACCTGCTAAGGAGATATCCTCACAAGGAATATATAAATCGCTTCTAGTGACCATATTTTCTCCTGAACTACATCGGATTGATTTATTTAATTTGGTTCGATGGACTTTCGGTGGCCTATTGTAACATTAGCTGTAATCACCGATTATATATTCTAATATATTCTTAGTAGGTGGTTTAACACATGCTGTTAGTCGCGTATAATGTTATTGCATTGCAACTATCAAGGAGTTACAAAAATGACTACACCCAATTCTTATAGGCTTCCTCAATCAGTTCGTCCAACAAAGTATGATATAACACTAAAACCAAACCTCTCAGATTTCACATTTGATGGAAATGAATTGATAGAGATAGAGGTCAGCAGTCCCACAAACCGAATATCATTGAACGCAATAGAACTGGAAATAAACTATGGGAAATTGACCTTAGCAGATGGATCCACCGTAGAAGCTAATATTACCTTAGATGAAACCTCTGAGACTGCTACTTTCACATTCGATAAAAACATACCACAAGGTAATGTGACACTATCAATAAACTTCAAAGGATTCCTAAATGATCAACTTAGGGGATTCTATAGGAGCCAATACATTGGATCTGATGGGAATGAGTACAATATGGCAACAACTCAGTTTGAAGCAACAGACGCAAGAAGAGCATTCCCCTGCTGGGATGAACCTTCCCTTAAAGCAAAGTTCCAAATAACCCTTGTTGTCCCTCAAGAATTAGAGGCAATATCCAACACTATGATAGAGCATACAAGTCTTGTAGCTGATGGACACAAAGCTGTAAGATTCCTGGAATCTCCATTAATGTCTACCTACCTAGTAGCTTTCATAGTTGGCGATTTGGTCTCTGTAGAATCTATGGGCCCTAACAATACCTTAGTAAGAGTCTGGGCTACTAGTGGAAAAGAAGAACAAGGCCGTTATGCACTTGAAAATTCTGTGAAACTGCTTGAGTATTTCAATGAATACTTTGGGATACCCTATCCTCTCAAGAAACTAGATCATATCGCCATACCGGATTTCGCCGCAGGTGCTATGGAAAACT
>CAUZSC010000093.1:0-2781 GCA_963582505.1 Dehalococcoidia bacterium | reverse complement strand
TACTTATATTTACTGTTGTGATTAGAGTCGTGACTATACCTATGACACTAAGACAGATACGCATGACAAAAGCTATGTCAGGCATTCAACCACAAATTCGTGAAATGCAACAAAAGTACCCCGATGATCGCCAAAAAGTATCTCAGGAAACTATGCGAATATACCGTGAAAATGGTGTAAACCCCATAGGTTGTTTAGGTCCTATGTTTATTCAGATGCCCATCTGGATAGGGTTATACCAGGCTATAATACAAATCCTACCTACAAGCCCAGAATCTCTTATAGGTCTCTCCCAAAAACTCTACGAATGGATTCCAATAGTCAATGAAGCAATACCATTAAATAGTTCTTTTCTATGGCTCGACTTAGCATTTCCTGACAAGCTACCAGTAATACCTATATTGGTAGGTGGATCTATGTGGGCAGTGCAAAAAATGACAATGATGCCATCAGCAGATGCACGTCAAGCTCAAACTAACCAAATGATGCTATGGATGATGCCTTTGATGTTGTTATTTCTATCATTTTCTTTACCAAGTGGGCTATCAATTTATTGGATAGTTTCGAATTTCATACAAATGGGAATCCAGTATCGGATAACTGGGCTAGGTAATCTTTTGCCATCCCCTAAAACACCAGCAGAAGAAGACATTAAAGAAGATAACTCAAATCAGACAGAAGAGGAGAAGAAAGAAAATGGAGATACTAGAAGTAAAGGGAAGGTCAGTGGAGGAAGCGGTAGAAATAGCACTAGAAAAGCTCGGCGCCGACCGGGATCAGGTAGAAATAGAGGTTCTTAATCCAGGTAAAGGTGGAATATTAGGATTTGGAGCTGAACCAGCCCTCATTAGTGTAAGACTAACATCACCTGCAGCTAATATATCTACATTGGCACAACTTACTGTTGAGACATTGATCAGAAACATGAACGCAAACGCGTCAGTGAATATAAGATCCAGCGAAGTTGTAGATAATTTTGAAACAGTACAAATAGATATAAATGGCGAGGACTCAGGATTGCTAATAGGTAGTCGTGGCGACACTTTAAAAGCAATACAATTCATATCAAATTTATTGATAGGCAATAGAGTTGAAGGCAGGGTTTTTATAGACATTGAGGGGTATAGGGATAAACGATTCGCATCAATACAAGAGCTAGCATCTAAAGTAGCTCACCGTGTGAGTACCACCGGTAAAGCAATCACTCTCGAACCTATGGCACCTAGTGAAAGACGCATGGTTCATATAACTCTTGCAGATCACACTTCTGTCACTACAGAAAGTACTGGGAACGGAAACGATCGCAGAGTAACCATATTGCCCATATCCTAGCCGCCGAAAATATTTATATTGATAGGTATTGCTTAAGATGATCGTCAGGGTATAGATTTGCGTTCAATATTTATTCTATTAGTTGCTACCATAGTATCCCTAATAACATCCTGCACTCCAAATATAGAGCAGGACACGCCAATCTACAACACACCTCCAAGGGAATTCAATAATGTAATACCCTTACCAACAAATTCTACCCCCCCCATACAGGCTAGTAAATACGGGGGGGTACTTACTCTGGCAAACCGAGGAGATCCTCCTGCTGGGTTTGATCCTTCAAGGACTAGCAGTATTGCACTCCATCATGTTGGAGGTGCTCTATTCGGCCCTGGTAATCTTGTTATGAGATGCCGTGAAGATTTCTATAAGATATGCCCAAATATAGCTAAGAAATGGATAGTAAACCAATCATATAAAGAGTGGACATTTACATTACAAGATGATATCTATTGGCATGATCAACGGAAATTTACCCCAGAAGATGTCCAGTTCTGGTTTCAGTTGTCTTACTACGGCATAGAATCCAAACAAAAGTATCGTCCACCTGCTTATTTCAAAAGTGAACTAGGTAACATTAAAAGTGTAGACATCCTAGGTCATGATCGTATTCGTGTAATATTGAATGAAACTAATCCATACTTCCTTGATATACTAGCCAACCCCAGATTCAAATTAGCTCACCCAAAGCATCTCGTTAGTGAATCAATAGCTAATGGCAATGTGAGTATAAGTCCAATAGAAATAGGACTTATAGGCCTAGGTCCATTCAAATTAGAAAAATACGATAAGGGTAGCTTAATAAGCTTGTCCCGATGGGATAAGTATTGGGAAGAGAGTGAAGGAAACAATCTACCCTACCTAGATAATATAGATTATGTAATAATGCCAAACCCATTCACTATGGACGTTGCATTCCGTACGGGGAAACTGGATGGAGGAGCAAGAGGACGAGCCCACTACTTAACATCGGAACGTAAAGCAGGATATGTTAAAGACCTCGGAGAAGATGTATTTTTTGCAGAAACCGATGGAGGTAATTTCAGGCTTGCTTTCAATATCTTAAAGGAAGGACCATGGCAAGATCCTTCTGTAAGGAGAGCGATATCTCTCTGGATAGACAAACCATCTTCTATTGACACGGTGCTAGGTGGGTTTGGTTGGACTACTCCTGATCTAAACCCTCCTACTATACTCATGCCGATAGGGAGGGCAAATTTAATAAACTGGCCAAAGTTCGATCTGGAACCCCTAGACCAGAAAAGAGACAAGGCTAAATCTCTTATTACTAAAGCAGGATACCCAAATGGGTTTTCTATGGGGCACTTATGCAGGTCTATCAATCCCAGGCCATGTGAATATCTAAAGTCTCAGTTAGGTGGATTAGGAATAGATTTGACACTTAACATGGTAGAAGAAGGACAATGGAACAATGCCAGAGGCAGCATA
>CAUZSC010000092.1:0-2799 GCA_963582505.1 Dehalococcoidia bacterium | reverse complement strand
GCAAATGGATTGGGCGACTGCCAATTGCTCCAACTGGCAATATCCCGGAGACTTGACTTTGCATATTCAAGTAATACGGTAAATATAGGAAAATAGAGAGTACTGCAATAGAAATCATTGGAGAATACAAGAGTTTAATAGTATCTCCTGATTTCCATTCCGCCTGCTGTCCTGCTTTTATGATGCAAACAACGCACCATATAAACATCAGCGGAATTATGTCCCAACTATTAATGAATCCTAAGCATCCTAAGGATATAGATCCTATAGTTATCATCCAGATGTTTTTGAATTTTAGCTCCAGCTTAGAGGCACTAGGCATTATGAAAAAATTGAACACGAATGTTAAGAAGAGCAATATAAATGGGATAGACATAGCATGTGGATGAAGATCTCCAAGTAAGAATGTAAAGAAAGGAAATTCAGTGATAGTATAGTCAAGACTATTCCCTTCCGCTCCCAATGTGTCTATCACTCTGGTGCTTCTCCACCACCATAGATATTCCACAGGATTCCATGAAACATTCTCTATATTAGTGAGAACAGACCATTTACCATTATTTTCCGTCCATTTTATCGCTATCCAAGACCAGAAAGATTCTGGGGCTAAACCTCTTAAACGAATAAATTCTAATATGCCTACCAAATTACTGGACATTAATAGAACTACTGGTCCAAGCATGGAAAAAGCAAATGCCTTACGTGCTGATGCTCCGTGTACACGTATCAAATTGTAACCTAACCCTAATACTGCTACAGCAGACAATGCTGGGATAAGGGCCAAAGCCAAATTATATGCAACACGAGTAGGGATATGTGCTAATTCGGCGATATTCCCCATTAATAGGTATCCGAAATAATAGTAGCTTACCCCATTCCCTCTAAGCCATGGGTCTTCAGGTGGAAAGTAATCGGCAATCACAGAAGCATTCAGAAAGGCAAAATCCATTGGCTGTTCTGTGGTATTTATGTTTGGATCGAACAGCCGAATAATTATCCAGAAGCCAAAGAATAATAAGAATATTCCTTCGAACAGGAATATAGTATTCCTGTCTGTCTTAAGGAATCGTATAAACTCAAATCTATTCTTATATACAATAATTATTGAAATTATTGTCATCAAGGTTAGCAGCATCCACAATATAATTGGCGTATTCGGAAGTATATTTAGAGAAGCTAGAACCCAAACAGGCCATGATATAAGCAACAATCCCAAGATCTTGCTTATAGAGTATCCTCTATCCGGAAGGCACGAGAATAACTGAAAGTTAAGTACAAAAGATATAAATCCCAGGAACTCTACGGTCAATAGCCAGAAAATAATTTCTGCCAATGTAATCCACTCCCTAGAAAATGCAAACTCCCAATGATATGCCTTTTAATTATCTCGAATCCCAAGTTACGCATCAAGTATTGTTATTAATCTGCAGAGAATAACTCATCTACAAACTGGGCAGGGTCGAATGGAGTCATGTCGTCCATGTTTTCCCCAGTACCAATAAACAATATCGGTATACCCAATTCCTTGACTATAGGTATAACTACTCCACCTTTTGCAGTACCATCAATTTTGGACAGGAATACTCCTGTGCAACCTACAGCTTCTGCGAAAGAACGAGCCTGTATTAAACCATTTTGCCCTGTTGTAGCATCCAAAACCAGAATCACCTCGTCTGGAGCATTTGTGTCTATTCTAGACATTACACGAGATATTTTCTTTACCTCTTCCATAAGATTGTGAGTCGTATGTAATCTGCCAGCTGTATCTACAATTAAAACATCTTTAGATCTCGCATATGCTGCCTCAAGTGCATCATAAGCCACAGCAGCAGGATCTCCGCCAGATTTGTGTGCTATTACATCAGCCCCAACTCTTTGTCCCCAAACCTGCAATTGTTCTATTGCAGCAGCTCTAAATGTATCTGATGCAGCAAAAAGTACATCCTTACCCTGCCCTTTAAAATAATGTGCTAATTTCCCAATACTGGTAGTTTTTCCTACTCCATTCACTCCCACAATCAATATTACAAGTGGCCCTTTGGTATTATCACGAGATTGAAAATTGTTCTCTCTGCCAGATGACAGAATGGAAACTAGCTTCTGTTTTAAACTATCTATTACCTGTTGCGTCTCTCTAATTGTTCTATTAGACACTTCAAATTTTAATTCTTCTATCAAGTCATTAGCAGTAGATATACCAACATCACCTAATACAAGCATCTCTTCCAAATCTTCCCAAATAGACTCCTCTATGTTGGCTCTTTGGACTATGTTGAGCAATTTGGAATACCAAGATACTTTGCTTCTCTTCAATCCATCTTTTACTTTATCTCGCTGTCCGATTAATTTAAACACGATTAAAAATGATAGCATGGCCTCTATATCAAAGCAATTGGCTTGAAACAACAATACTTATTCATCAATGAATAAAACTATCAACTACTCCCACGCCCATTGCTATTGATAAACTAATTGAACACAGTGATGCTATAATGAACTCGGCCCATAGCATTAACGCCAATAATATACGATGCGCCCGTAGCTCAGTGGATAGAGCATCGGTCTTCGGAACCGAGGGTCGGGGGTTCAAATCCCTCCGGGCGTACCAGTTAATTAGGCACGAATCAAAGGTTTTATACCCTGCACCACCCCCAAGCAACGTGGCAAATCAACCAACCAATCAACCAACCCAACCTCGTTGGTTGTGTGTGTGTTTATTTATTCTTAAGTTTTTCTAATCTCCTTTCTAAAGTTTTAGCGATAAGTTTATCTTCGACCAATGCCATAGGTATCTTAGGC
>CAUZSC010000091.1:0-3018 GCA_963582505.1 Dehalococcoidia bacterium | reverse complement strand
TGGGTTGGCGAGTGGAAACATGTCAAGTTCCGAGACAGAGTGCTTCGCATAGATGTACGTGAAGCCAATTGTATCTATGAAGATAGCTTTGCTTTGCCGGGTATGGAGCGTCCTGATTAGCTATTGGTGTACCTATTCAGCCACCGTAGGAAGCCGGCGGTTGCATTCTTTTCCAAGTGTGACCGCAGACTTTGCAAAGTCTTTTCTCTGTAGGTAGCAGTTTATGTGATAAATACTATCCAGCAAACTCCCCAATAGCTCTGCTATGCTAGGCGAAAATTTGTCTCCCTCAATATTATGCTTTGGGTGCATTGCACACGCCCACCGAGAGACAGGAATGGGGTCATGAGTTTTTTCATTCCACTTATTATTGATAGCTTTTCCCTCAAGAAATCCCTGCTATTTAAGGCTTAACAATCTTGAACTTTCTCAAAACATTCTTTTCTTCTTTGCTCCTTTACTCTCCTAATTAATTAGCTTAATCGTCTATATCAACTTGTTCACAACGAGGATTACCGTCTTCATTAACGTGGCAATATACTGTGTTCCACTCTGCAATACGGCGATCAAAGACACGATACCAAACTGACCCATCAGGCATAGCAACTGTTGACCCAACTAAGTCTTCTCTGTTGTTGAAACGAGTCTGGCTTACCGCTGGGCTTCCGCCACTCTCAATCTCAATTTGAACTTCCTGCTCTTCTTCCTGAGCAAAGGCCCGTGACGCAACTAATGCAATCAGTAGGCATAGCTTTTTCATTGTTATTCCCCTTTTTTATAGAGTTCGGAAACCTCATCATAGCAAATCGTTTGAGCGTATTAGTATGTATAGGGGTGCGATGGAACCTACTTGGACAAGTGGTGGGTATCCCGGGGGTGGGTGTGCTGACTGGGCGGTTGCTAGGGAACAGGGGTGGGTGCAGCTATCTAGGGCTGAAGAGCAAGAGGATAGGCTTTGGACTGTAACGGTTGTGGAGCCTGATTAAGGCTTGGAAAAGCAGAGTAGGGTGATTGGAACAGGTTTATATTCGATCTTTGTTCTAGGTGTTATGTTACTTACTTTTCGTTAATTCCTTGACAGCAACTTGGGCTGCTACCTCTAATGGCCATTTATATATACCTGTACTCGTCGAAACAAAGGCAATGCTCTGCACATCGGGTACTTGGTTATAAAACGCTAAGGCACTGTTATAGACCGCAGCTAGACTTTTTCAACTCATAGAACATCCATTTAATTACTTGTAGTATGACGTATCATGCTTTTAATCAAGGGCATCATGAAGAAACTACTAACAACAATAACCCTGTATAGAAGTTCGCGATATTGTTAACACTAACTGAGGTGCACATAAAATGTTGATGAAAACAATTATAGCCGAGAGTTAGGAATGAAAAATGTCGATTGGGGGCTAATAAGTGGTGTACAAGTAGTTGACCAATGTAGAGAGTCTAACTTTTACTTATGGGAAAGGTAGGGTCTTTTACTATTCTCGCAGAGTCCCCTCTGATCTTGGTGATCCTGGAAGGTCGTGTCATATTTATGTCAATTGATTTCTAGATTAAGTCTCTAAAATTATTATACTTAACTAACGCATACTTCATCGAGGGTTATGTCATGTCTAGAGATGGTAAAAAGATTGGTCGAAGAAAATTTCTTAAAGGTGCGACGGTTGGTGTGGCAGCGGTTTCGAGTACTGCTATCGGTAATGCACAAGATGTGGAAAATGGTGATCACCAGCATGTACCTTCGGATATAGCTTTGAGAGTTAAGGCTCTTGAAACCGTTTTAGCTGAAAAAAATCTGGTAGACCCTTCTGCTTTAGATGAGGTGGTGGATCAGTATGAAAATCGGATTGGGCCGCAAAATGGAGCGAAGGTAGTGGCTAAAGCATGGGTCGACTCCGATTATAAGATAAGGTTATTGGATGATGGTACTGCGGCTATAGGAGAATTGGACCTGCTTGGAAGGCAAGGCGAGCACATGATTGTTGTTGAGAATACAGCGAAAGTTCACAATTTAGTTGTATGCACCTTATGTTCTTGCTACCCGTGGCCAACGCTTGGGTTGCCTCCGACTTGGTATAAGTCATCAGCTTACAGAGCCCGAGCAGTTATAGAACCCAGAGCAGTATTACTGGAGTTCGGATTGGAGATTTCCGATGAAACAGAGATCCGTGTTTGGGACAGCACCGCGGAGATGAGATATCTGGTGTTGCCAAGAAGGCCTGAAGGGGCTGAGAACATGAACGAAGAAGAATTGGCAGATATAGTAACCAGAGATTCGATGATTGGTGTAGCGGTTTTATAAAAGAAGGTCCAAAAATGAATAGTATTCACGATATGGGCGGTATGCATGGGTTTGGGCCCATTGTGGTAGAGGACAATGAGCCCGTGTTCCACGAAGAGTGGGAAGGTCGAGTGTATGCCTTGGCTATTACTTGGTATCCATGGGCAAGTTATAAAGAATGGGGTAGCTTTAGGCATACTCTTGAAAAAATCCCCCCAAAGGATTATTTAAGTTTATCTTATTATGAGCGTTGGTTTTTCGTTAACGAACAAAAAGCCTTACAAACTGGCTTAGTCACTGACAACGAATTAAAAAATGGGCAGGCTGACCCGGAGTACTTGATTCCTGAGCTCGAGCCTCAGTCTGGTTCTTGGTTAAATTCTGGGCGTTTGGATCAAGAAATAGAAACTAAATTTGAAGCTGGTGAATATGTTAGAGCGAAGGAGATAAATGGCCGAGAACATAATCGTTTGCCACGATATGTGAGAGGGAAAAAAGGAACTATTATAAGGGATAATGGTGTCTATGCTTTGCAAGACACTAACGAAAAAGATGAACAACCTTATGACGATCCTCAGCATGTATATACGGTTAGATTTTCATCAAGGGAGCTTTGGGGCAATGCTAGTCATGAAAATGATTTTATTTATCTAGACTTATGGGAGAGCTACCTTGAACCCGCCTGATAATTCGGAAAAGCACAAGGTGTTGGGCGAGCTTGCTGAATTAGG
>CAUZSC010000090.1:0-3084 GCA_963582505.1 Dehalococcoidia bacterium | reverse complement strand
ATCTAGGCTTTATGCATTCGCTGACCCTGCAGGCAAGAATGTTAGTTTGCGCCCTGAATTCACGGCATCATCTATCAGATATTTTATAGAAAATCGAGAAAGTTTAAGCTTACCAACGAGAGTTCAGTATGCAGGTCCTGTTTTCAGGTATATATCCGGTGCTGGTTATTCTGAAAGTTATCAGGTTGGAGCTGAGCTTATTGGAGATGAAGAGCCGCGGGCTGATGCTGAAATTATTTCAATTGCACTATCAGGCTTGGATAAACTTGGCATTGAAGGACTAGAATGTAGGATTGGCCACATAGGTGTGTTACTAGAGATATTATCAGTGATAGGTGTTTCTCAAAGAGCCCAGAATTTTCTTGTAAATAACCTACATGTGTTAAAGAACACAGAAAATGGTTCACAAACAATCATAACTCAGGCAGAGGGAATAGGCCTGATCAGACCCTCAGCTAACTCATCTACTGGTCTAGATATAGCTGTTGGTAATATGGATGAATTGCAGGCAGCCCAATTACTTAGTGACTTGTTCCGAGATTCACTAACAGATCCATTAGGCAATAGGACTGCAGGCGATATACTTGGACGGTTTATATCCAAATATGACAAGAAAGATGAGTTTGCAAAATTCGAGAAGGCAATATCACTTTTGAAGAGTATCGTATCGATTCAAGGCAATCATATGAGTGTTATGACGGAGATGGAATCATTACTGTCAGAGTATGATATACAGCAGCATGTTTTATCTCGCTTTCGCGTTTTGATAGAAATCATAATGAATAAATGTCCTGATGCAAATATTATTTTGGACTTAAGTTTAGTGAGAGGTATAGCTTATTATACTGGCATGGTTTTTGAGATAATATCTACTAAGGACAAAAACCTCCAGGTTCTATGTGGAGGGGGGCGTTACGATGGGTTAGTCAAGGCATTGGGCGGGCCTGAGGAAATATCTGCGCTAGGTTTTGCATATACGCTTGAGAATTTGTTTGGGGATGAATTTTAATGGCAGGAGTATTATTATTCTACGATTAGCGATACCGAGTGATGGTGAATTATATGAACCTACACTAAGTTTCTTGCGAAGCTGTGGTATAAACGCGGAAAGGCCAAGCCCAAGGAGATATACGGCCGCAATATCATCTATGCCAAATACTACAGTTCTATTTCAACGGGCAGGGGATATACCTGCTAGAATAGAAGAGGGAAGTGCAGACCTAGGTATAACTGGATTGGACAGATACCTTGAATCCAATATAGGATCAGGTGAATCTACTTTAGTAGTGAGTGACCTGGGGTTCAGTAAATGCAATTTAGTTATGGCTGTTCCAGATTCATGGATAGATGTAATCTCTATGGCAGATTTGGCAGATGTTTCTATAGATATGCATGAGAAAGGCACAGACCTGAGAGTTGCAACGAAATTTCCTAATCTGGTGCAGAGACATTTATTTCTCAATGGCGTAAATTATTTTTCGCTGATTCAGTCCAGTGGCACATTGGAGGCTGCTCCAATTATGGGTTTTGCAGATATCATTTCAGATATTTCGTCTAGCGGCACTACTCTACGTGAAAATCGATTGAAGACAATTGAGTCTGGATTATTGCTATCATCGCAAGCTTGTTTAATTGGAAACAAGTCCTCTTTGTCGAACAGTGATGAGCTTGAATTTGATGTGAAGTACCTACTTGAACATATTGAAGGATATATTAGGTCGAAAGAATTCTTTTTAGTCACGGCAAATATAAAAGGAGACTCAGCAGAAGACATAGCAGATAAGGTTCTAAAGAATGAAAAATTATCAGGCCTTAGAGGGCCCACAATAGCCAAGGTGCATACACGCGATGGTGATTCATGGTATGCAGTTACGATAGTTATACCAAAAGGGAATCTAATGGAAGTAGTGGGGTATCTTAGGGAAACTGGTGGAAGTAGCGTAACCGTAAATCAAGCACATTATGTGTTTCAGAAAGAATGCTTTGCCTATAATTCCCTGCTGACATCGCTTGGGAAATAGAGAACGTAAATTGAATTATGCCTAATCTCAGTGCACACCTTGGAATAGCCCAAGAAGTTATTACTAGACTTAACCACCCAATAATAGACAGGAATCAAGGTGCCTGTCTACTAGGTTCTGTGTCCCCAGATGTAAGGATCATAACGAAAACTAAACGTGATGAAACTCATTTTGTAAACCTAGATTTTGATGAGGTTGGGCAAGGGCTTAAGGGGCTGTTCAGTACATATCCATCACTACATAGATCTGCTGATTTAACAGAAGCTACTATATCTTTCATTATCGGTTATGCTTGCCATCTTCTTGCTGATGAGTCTTGGATAGTCGATATATACAGACCATATTTTGGAGCTCTAGGAATCGTTGAAGATAAGGTTGAAGCAGGATTGATGGATAGAGCACTACAGTTGGAATTGGATTCCAAGGAGCATGAGAGACTAGGGGGCACTATAACTTTGAAAAGTATATTTGATGATTCAGAGAAAGATGTATTTATTGATTTTATATCTAAAGAAACACTTACTGAATGGCGAACATGGATTCAGAATGTCTTAAGTTGGGAGTTTACCTGGGAAAGGCTTAGGTTTATGTCAAGAAGAGTCAATACAAATGGAGACACTACTATGGAGCAACATTTACAGCAAATTGTGGATCAATTTCTAAATGATATTCCTAAAGGACTAGATAGAATCTATAAATTTGTACCGAAATACAAAATAGAACTGTTTAGAAATAACTGTATAGATAATGTTTTAAACTTCGCAGGAGAGTATCTAAAGTGAAAGTTGTAAGAGGTATAGAAGAAGGTAAAAAGACTCTAAGTCGAGATAGAATGGAAGCTCGTCAAAGGGAAAATCCGAATATCCAACAACGGATAAAGGAGATATTCGGGGATAATTTGAGCCCAGAAGAAGCCGTTTCAATTATATTGGGCAGAGTGAAAGATTCAGGAGATGATGCAATATATGAGTACAATAAACGGATAGATGGAATTGTTCTAGATAATATAGAAATCGGGAGGCAGCAAATGATAGACGCTGCCACACACCTTTCTGAGGATGTT
>CAUZSC010000089.1:0-3179 GCA_963582505.1 Dehalococcoidia bacterium | reverse complement strand
GTTTTTGTTCTTCACTTCCTGCTTCTAGTATTACATGGGCACTAAGTACACATGAATCCAGAAGTGGTACTGAGCAGGCATGATATCCCATAATCTCAGTAAGTCCGCCTAGATCCGTGAAATTGTTGCCTGCACCACCATAAGCCTCTGGTATAACCATACCAGTCCAGCCAAGGTCGCTAATTTTCTGCCAGATCTCCGAAGAAAACCCAGTATCGCTATCATCGATTTCTCTAACTCTAGCCTTTGGCAATTCCGTTTCAAAAAAACGAGTAGCTGTATCCCTCATCATAGTCTGTGTTTCCGTAAATGATAGATCCATATCGACCTCCTTACATGACTTTCTTACTTATCTATCGGTGCAATGTATTCATCCAATGCACCACCGCAGAGGCTCAATGTGCCCATTGTCAGTTCATTATATATCATTGTCTGGTATTTATACTAGTATTTTCAGTGGTAGTATGATGAAAATAATATGCTATTTCCCCTGTAACCCTAGGCCCAATTGCCTTGCAATTGCTTCAGATTGCACTTCTGGGCCAGCACTCGTATTCTGCATTGCGATGCTGCGTCTTTGCTGCATATGAAACTTGCCATTGAACGATGAGCTTGAATCCTTACCGTCAAGAAGAGCATACATTCCCATTATATCCCGAGCAACCTGTGATAGGCGTAAAGCAGCTTTCTTCTCTAGCAGTGCTACTTGTGAGGCCTCATAAGTAATTTTTTGTCCAGTATCAGCCAACCACGCATTCCTAACCTTCAATATCCTTATCAATTCACTGTTAGCGTAGACTTCCATTAGCAATTGTTGAAAAAACGACTGGTGTATGAGAGCTTCACCATGCTTATGATGTTCAAACGCATATTTGATTAAATCTGAAACATCTCTATCTTTAGCCATAGGATATTCAACAGATGAGTAGGAAAACAAAGTTGCCTGCATTATATCCCACCCATATCCATCTTCTCCTATTAGACAATGAGAAGGTACCCAAACGTCATCAAATGTAACTGTATGGAAATCTCCCTCAACCAGTGAATCTTTCGACTCCAATCTAATCCCATCAGATCTTGCAGGGACAAGGAATGATGCAGTTTGTTCAATAGAACCATCTGGATCTGTAATTGCAAGAACCCATATATAGTCAGGGCCGAAACCATAGCCAGCGAAGATGTCTGTGCCACTCAATATATAATCATCACCGCTTAGATACGCACGTACTATAGAATCATTTCTAGCTATTGATACCCCGGGCTCCAATGCGTGATGCCATACAGTCATGTCTCCGGCAGCCATTGACTCTAGGTAAATATCTTTTTGATCCTCCCTACCATAGCTGTGCAGTGCATCTCTTAGGGAAGAGACTCCTCCTTCCAGAATCCACTGAAGTCCTCGTTTTCCTAATTCTTCAACTAGAACAAGTACGTTCTCTGGGGAAAGGCCAGCTCCTCCAAATTCCCTTTTTTCTGAAGGTGCAAGCCAGCCTTTTTGGCCAATTTTCTTCCTAATAGATTGAAAACGTTCCCAAGATACATAATCTACAGAAGTATATTCTTCCAAACCATCTATGTCTGATGGGATGTTGAAGTCTAGCCATTCTTTAACTTCAGACCGAAACTTAGATTGCTCTTTGGTATAGTGATATTCAAAATCCAATTCTTTACCTCTAACATAGCAGGGCTTCCAATATTGGAAGCCCTGCTAACTTCAAAACTTTTAATTACTTTCTGCTGGTCTAAACTGCCCCGGTACTTGAAGGGGTAGGAGCAGCTCTTTCCTGGGTCCTGCTAATACCTATACGCCTAGATAGAATAACTTTAGCAATATTTGTGCTACCACCAGCATGTCTCTGTCCGGCTTTCTCTCTCTGCTCTACTTCCTGTGCGCCACCATGCGGTGCACCAGGCTCTTTGGTCCCTAAAAGTGAATGTGGCCCGTATACATCCCTTATTCTAGTTACGTTTCGAAGTTGTGACTCTCTATTGTGAACATTCGCCATGTTCCCTTCATACTGGATACCCATTTTGTTCTGATACATCCAGTACGTCCTCTTCGACATAAGGCCATCCACATGGGAATCTAATAGTGCAGTCATTGCAACCTGTTGAAGAACTGGGTCATCTCCGACGAAGCCCTCATAATTTTTGCCTTCCTTAGAGTAGCTCATCAAATTCTCTATTACTTCATCTGCAGGAAACGCCTTCCCTCCGCCACCGTGTTCAATCTCTAAACTAGAGTTCGCAACTTGCCAACCTTGATGGTCTCCACCTATCAGATGATCGTCACTAACCCTTACATTCTCCAAGAAAATGGCGTGTTGATCATGACCATTCAAAAGTTCTTGCTCTTGAATTCCCAATCCCTCTGCAGGATTCGGTATCATGAAGAAACCTAGGTTTCTATGCCTTGGAGCATCTGGGTCAGTCAACATAGGGCCGAAAAGATAATCTGGGCCAGGTACATTCCACTGTGGCCTAGGCCTGCCACTAACATAAACACTGGATCCATTTAGTATCCAGTCGTCTCCATCCTGAGTAGCTTTGCTTTGATAATCTGCTAAATCTGCTCCAGAATGTGGCTCTGTAAATTTCTGCCAAGCGATTTTTTCGCCAGTAACCAACGGAACTAGGAATTTCTGCTTCTGTTCTTCCGTTGCCCATACAAATAGAGCTGGATATACGACCCCATTGGTCAAGCCTCTTAAAGCTCCAGCTTTGTGGAATTCTTCTTCTATGATTGTTTCGTGATCACCTGTAAGTCCTCCTCCACCATATTCCTTAGGGAAGGTAGGATAAAGCCATCCCTTCTTTGCCAATTCTTTGTGAGTTTCTCTCCAAAACAGATACTGCTCTTTGGAGAAATCCCTCATGTCGGCAGGATTCCTCATTTCTGTTGGTACGTTTCCCTCCAGCCAATCTCTTACTTCCATCCTAAATTTCTCTTGTTCCGCCGTATATGGTAATGAAAAATCCATACCATCCTCCTTAATAACTATCAAGTCCAATTGAATATTAGGGACAAGTCAATTTTATACATAATACATGAATTTTGCAATAAGAATAGCCTGATATAGACGATAAAAAGATTAAATACAATGCACAACCTTGAGATTATTCTCTGGAAATACGCACTTAGTTATATTTCTTATCATTTGCTACGCATTACGTGTCTA
>CAUZSC010000088.1:0-3318 GCA_963582505.1 Dehalococcoidia bacterium | reverse complement strand
TCATAGGCATTTTCTTCGAAGGATTTACCTCTCCCCATTGGTCTGCTCGGGTCAGGTTCCTCATCCAAAGGATCTTGTTCGATTGAAATAACATTTGCCAAGTCACTAGTGACGCGTTTTATTTCCTGCATAAACTTGCCTAAAGATCTTGCACCTTCTACCATCCTAGCTGGCCCAAGGATAAGGAAAGCTACAAAAACCACCATTAACATCTCAACTGGACCAATACCCATGAAATCCATTTTACCCCCAAAGTAATACAGTATAAACAAGGAACTAGCTACCAAACTGAATCTAAACTATAACTGATTGTTATTTTAGTGCAAGACATATGCAGTGATGTAACTCTAATTATATACACTTTTGTAACCGGTGGAACACAATTCAAGCAAACAACAATTCTTACAATCAGGCCCTTTTTTATGACATTTACGTGCAGCATGCTTATCTAATAAAGCATGGAATTCATTAAAGAGAGCAGTGTCTGAAGGAAGCGATTCCATAAATATTCTCTGGTAATCTAAGTATCCCTGTCCTACAGGATTTATGCCAACTCTATCTACTATCCTACGCGTATATGAGTCAACTACAAACGAAGGTTTGTTAGCAGCATAGAGAACTATATCATCTGCTGTTTCGTTTCCTATACCATATATAGCAAGCAGATCCCCTCGCAAGTCTTTCATGTTTTTAGACAACAATAAATCCAGATCACTCGTATAATTAACAGATAAATATCCAATGAATTCCTTGATTTTACGAGCTTTCACATTGAAATAGACTGATGGATACAACAAATCTGCCAATTCATCATGCTGAATATCTTTTAGGGCATGAATATTAAGTTTCCCATTGGCCTTAAGATTATTTATGGCTTTCTCAGCGTTACCCCAAGACGTACCCTGTGTTAATATCGCTCCAATGATGATCTCAAGTTTAGTATCACCAGGCCACCAGTGTTGAGGTCCATATTCCAAAAGCAATTTCCTGTATATTACAAGTAATTTATCCATAGTATGTGATAAAGCCACCTATATATCCACCTTCGCATGTTCTATGCAGTACACAAATAAAATAGCTGTAAATCTATTAGAAGACTATTGATACACTATTGTTCATCATATACTATGTTTCAAGTATTGAATTAATACTAGAGAAGGCCAAGAAAAAGAGTCATGGATTATAAAATAATATCTAAACCAAGTATAGGTGAGTTCTCCGTTAAACCTAATCTGTACAACTATAAAGAAATCAAGAATACCTTAGATTGGGAAAATATTCAGGATGGTCTGGATGGGTTGCCTAATGGAGGTTTGAATCTAGCATATGAAGCTATAGATAGACACGCAGCAGGAAAGAATAAGAATAAGGTTGCCCTCCATTGGGAAAGTTCAGATGGCATAGAAGAGAAATATACATTTAATGACCTCAAATTTCTCTCAGATAAATTTGCTAATGTACTATCTGAACTTGGAATCCTAAAAGGAGACAGAGTCTTTATATTCATGGAGAGAATACCGGAACTTTACATAGCGTTCTTAGGAATATTGAAAGTTGGGGCGATTGCAGGGCCACTTTTTTCTGCTTTCGGACCAGATCCTGTTAAAGATAGACTAGAGGATAGTGGGGCAAAATTGCTCATAGCAACGCCTACACTACTGTCTCGCATCAAATCTATTATCAAAGACCTGCCTGCACTACAAAACGTAATTGTAGTAACCAGAGGTAAGGAACTGGTGGAAGAAATAGTGGCCGGCCAGATTATCTATGAAAAGGCTATGCTATCTGCTACTGACTTATATGCCTCGATCAACACGTCAGAGGAAGATTACTCCATAATGCACTATACTTCTGGAACCACAGGGAAACCTAAAGGTGCCGTGCATGCCCACAAAGCAGCCTTACAACACCTCCTAACAGGAAGATGGGCACTGGACTTACAGGATTCTGATATATATTGGTGCACAGCTGACCCGGGGTGGGTAACTGGAACGTCCTATGGAATTTCCGCCCCTTGGACTAATGGGATAACTCAAGTAATATATGAAGGTGGTTTCAGCGCAAGTAAATGGTATGAAATTATAGAGAAATACAGTGTGTCAGTATGGTACACGGCACCTACTGCTATACGCATGTTGATGAAAGCAGGAGATAATATACCACAGAGGTATAACCTCTCAAGCCTAAGGCATATTTGTTCTGTCGGAGAGCCTCTAAATCCAGAAGCCATAGTATGGGCAGAAAGAGTGCTTGGCCTCCCTATACACGACAACTGGTGGCAGACAGAAACAGGGGCAATCTTGATAGCAAATTATCCATCCGAAGAAATAAGATTGGGCTCTATGGGTAAGCCTATACCGGGGATAAACGCTTCCATATTGGGCGAAAATGGAAATCCAGTAGATGCAAATGTGGAAGGTGACTTGGCAATAAAGACAACCTGGCCATCAATGTTCCGCTCCTATTGGCAAAATGAGAAGATGTACAACTCCAAATTCAAAAATGGATGGTACATAACCGGAGACAGAGCCAAGGTTGATGAAGATGGATACTTCTGGTTTGTAGGACGCGCTGATGATGTGATAAACACAGCGGGTCACTTGGTAGGGCCCTTCGAAGTAGAAAGCGCACTAATGGAACATCCTGCAGTTGCAGAGGCAGGTGTTATTGGTAAACCAGATCCTATATCAATGGAAATCGTAAAGGCTTTTGTATCATTACATGAAGGATACGAGGAATCTGATTCTTTACGGAATGAAATAATGGGATTTGTCAGGAGGAAATTGTCTGCAGCCATTGCCCCTAGAGAAATTTCATTTATAGACTCCCTGCCCAAGACTAGAAGCGGTAAAATAATGCGTCGTTTGTTAAAAGCAAGAGAGTTGGGGCTACCAGAAGGAGACACTTCTACTTTAGAAGATGATTAGATCACCCTACTAAAACATATACACCCTATTCTCTACTTCATTACAGCGGTATAATAGACAGCAGAAACCATTGCAGAGAATATGGCAACAAACACAGATACACACGCGGATGACATGGATAACCAAAAGCTATTAATGCTTATAGATGGCCATGCTCTTGTTTATCGAGCATGGTACGCAATACCAAATCCTCTAACCATTCCAAGCACTGGGCAAGACGTAAGGGGTGTCTACGGATTTATAAATTCATTTATAAAATCTATCACAGAGTGGCATCCATCACATTGTGCCATAGCATTCGATCTCCCAACTCCAACATTCAGGCATACACAATACCCCGCTTATAAAGCTCAAAGACCTGAATCACCTGAGGATTTAAGAGCCCAATTTC
>CAUZSC010000087.1:0-3487 GCA_963582505.1 Dehalococcoidia bacterium | reverse complement strand
CGGACTATCTTGCCACTTTATGGGTGGCTTCTCTCAAGAAAAAGCAAAGGAACTGTTTAATATACCAGAAGATTACGAACCTGTAACAGCAGGTGCTATTGGATACCTGGGAGGATTACAATCGCTACCTGATGACCTGAGAGAAAGAGAGCAAACGACTCGTCAAAGGAGATCGCTAGATGAATTCGTTTTTACTAATACGTGGAACAACCCACTTGGCATAGGATAACATTAAAGAATGGAACTGAAACTCAAGAAACGTTTAATACTAGGCTGGGTTATATCTGACACTATACTTAAAACTGCAATAGCAATTTACCTATTAAGAAGAATCAACAATTAGCAATTGCACATCGGATATAAGCATATTATCAACTAGGTATCTGCATTAACTCTATTCTGACATTATCTGGAGCTTTGATGAAGGCCACGAGTCTACTATTAGCTATTTCCATAGGCCCTTCTAGCAATATCACACCTAATTCGCTCATTCTTATTAATTCTGCATCCAAATCATCTACAATCAATCCAAAGTGTTCTAAACCATAGTGAATATCCACGTCTCCGTTGCCCATCACGTCTCCGATACGCGGACCTGATATTCTTACTATAACTCCATCAGTTGTCTTACATTCTATGGATCTAGCCCCGGAAGTAGTAACTCTGTCTGAAAATATCTCAAACTGAAAAGCTTCTACATACCAATTGGCAGTAGCCACAGGATCTCTCGCTTTCAGGTGAATATGTTCTAAAGCATAACTCATATTAAATTAACTCGTTGATTTTCATATATTATATGCTAATTAATAGAATGCTAGCATTTGCCCATTTTACATATAGTGCAATATTGCTGTTCCGTAATTGGTTGGATCGAAAGCCTACCACCTTTCTTTAGCAACAACATATCTTCTAGCAATGGATTATTGCGTATATCTTGTAATGTTACCTCTTTTGAAAAGCGATCTAAAGGTCTTATATCCACCATATACCAAATAGGATTATCAGGGCTGCTTTTCGGGTCTGGATGATCAGAGTTCTGGTCCCATGCGGTATCATCAGGGTAGCCCGCTTTTACCACTACTGCGGTACCTATAACCGCAGTAGGTTTAGCATTAGAATGATAAAATAACACCTGATCCCCATTCTTAATCCTATCTCGCAAGAAATTCCTAGCCTGGTAATTCCGTACGCCATCCCACTCTGCAACCCCATCTCTAACTAAATCCTCATATGAGTAAGCACCTGGCTCAGATTTAAATAGCCAATAATTACCAGCCATATTACCTCCAACTTAACAATACGTCAGCCCTCTAAACTAATGTAATATATTATACGTGAATTATAAATGTAAGGATTAACTAGTAGAATATACATATAGGAATCTACGTTATAAACTTGGAAATTCATTCTAGCAAATCACTTAAATAAAGATAAACGTAGCATTGTTAAGTCTATTTCATAAAGAATCAAAACTAATTTTAATGCATCTGTGGCAGAAATATATAACAACAATTCATGGTATAACACTACATCGGGAGTAGCATGTGTAAGCAATGACAAAGGGTATACTAATGAAATGCTCACCAAAATCACTAACTACATCCTGGCAGACAAATCTCCAGTCAATGTATTGGATTTCAGCACTGCAATCATGAGTGGGAATAATCTATAAGCCATGAAAAATGTTGAAGAGAATCTGTATGTGCAAATCCAATTTGAACATGTAGAATGATACTGTTAGTGTATTATACTCAGAAAATAGCTACGGGGTTTTAATAAATGAAAACAAGATCTATCTTCTTCCTATTTAGCCTCCTAGGAGCAGCATTTATTACCACTGTAATACTAACTGAAAAAACCCTAGCCAAAATAAGTGACGAGAATCACGAATTGTTTGACGGACTGAATGCAACAGACATACAACTTTTCCGACAAATTTAGATAAACTGTTTTATCTTTCCAGATCTCCTAAAGAATACTAGGCATTTAGTATAAATAGGATAATCTGAAAAGTAACTCAGAAACGACCACTGGTTAAGAAAATAAAAAGGTAATAATTATGGCAGAAAAAATAGAAGTATATGGCACCTCCTGGTGCTCAGATTGCAGACGAGCCAAAGACCTTATGAACACATACGGTATAGACTATAACTGGACTAATATAGAAGAAGACCAGCAATCTCAGGAACTTGTAAAAAAGCTTAATAACGGCAAGAGCATTGTCCCTACCATAGTATTTCCTGACGGCTCTATACTAGTAGAACCTAGTAATATAGCATTGATAAAGAAATTGAACCTTTGATACAGAGATGCAGCCTGTAAGAGACTTGTAAGTGGCAACGATAGGATTCGAACCTATGACCTAGGCCTTATGAAGACCCCGCTCTGCCGCTGAGCTACGTTGCCATTTGAATACTAATCTATATGTCTAACCACGCCACATAATATATTTTGAAGCTTCAGTGTGTCAATTTAATATCTTGCACTACGCTAACCGCGCAGCGAAGCACCTAGTTCATCATTCAAATCTTTCAATATTTCAGATCTGATAGAATTAACTTCGTCCCCCGTCAAGGTACGGTCTACTGATTGAAAAAGAACTCTGTACGCCAAAGATCTTTTACCCTCTTGGACACCTTCTCCTTCATATAAATCAAAAAGAATTGAGGAAACTACTGTGGAATGTCGTTCTATTATATTCTTAACTGCACTAGCATCTATATTATTATCCAGCACAACAGCTAAATCTTGATAAGCTCCTGGATATCTGGAAAGAGGCTTATAATGAGACCCTTCCTTAGGAATAATATCCAGCAAGTTGCTCACATCCAATTCAAACAGAATAACAGGGGAAAGCTCGATTTCGAAACCATCCAAAACACTGTCATTAATTTCACCCATAATCCCTACTACGCTTCCTGCCGAAATTACCCTAGCACATCTGCCTGGAATAAACAGATCATCTTCACCAGGTTCGAAAATGATATCAATATTAATTATATTGAACACAGCTTCCAAGATTCCTTTGGCATCGAAGAAATCCATATTGTCTTCCTTAGTTAGCCATCCTCCAGATAATCGTAACCCCGAAACTATGCCTACTGCCATTTCTCTCTCTAAAGGAAGATCGCCGGAACGTGGGATATATACTCTACCTAATTCGAAAAGCTTGAATCCTTGGTCTGAGTGCCTTTGATTGGCGGAAAGAGTTGCTATTACACTTCCCCTAAGGCTAGTCCGAAGATATTCCAATTCGGAGCTCATTGGATGAGCCACTCTAAGAGGTAACGGATGATCGTTCAAGTTAGAAGTCGCCTCAAGCGAAGAGAGTGTAGTAAGCGGATACGATATAGTCTCTTGCATTCCACAGATAACTAACGCGTCCCTAATATCCTCGCGAAACTCCCTGTCATTCTGAGATTGATGAACCGGGGGTGCTGTAGATAGCATCGTAGTTGGTATCTCATCGTATCCAATGATTCTGGCA
>CAUZSC010000086.1:0-3534 GCA_963582505.1 Dehalococcoidia bacterium | reverse complement strand
TGGAAGTCGTGTCCCATGAGATGGCTCATATGTGGTTTGGAGATCTAGTAACAATGGAGTGGTGGAATGATCTATGGTTAAATGAGAGTTTTGCATCTTGGATGGGAGATAAAGCCGTAGACAATCTATACCCAGAGTGGAATATGTGGACTCAATTTGTTTCAAATGATACAAATTCGGGATTAGGGCTAGATGGGCTTAGAAATTCACACTCTATAGAAGTAGAAGTTACAAATCCAGCCCAGATCCGAGAATTATTTGATGCTATCAGTTATAGCAAAGGTGGTGCTACTCTAAGAATGCTGGAGGAATTCCTAGGCCCTGAAATCTTTAGAAAGGGACTCCAAATATATTTATCGAATAATCAATACGCTAACGCACGTACAGAGGATTTGTGGAAAGCATTGGAGGAGTCATCTGGTCAACCAGTTACAACAATTATGAATTCCTGGGTCAAACAGACAGGCTATCCCGTAATCGATGTAATTACTAATAGGGCATCCAAGGCTTCGGAAATAGGCATTACTCAAACTAGATTCTTATATGACCATATATTAGAAGGTGGCGACAGCGATAATACCCTATGGCACGTCCCAATTGGCATATCCATTAAGAATGTCGACGACAATGTTTTCCATCTTCTCAGTAATGTAACTGGCTCATTAAATGTACAGATTCCCGAACAAGAAGATTGGATAAAGGTAAATTCTGGTCAAACTGGCTTCTATAGAGTCAATTACCCAATGGAAGAGTGGAATAGACTGAGAACCGCTATAACAAAATTAGAGATGCCTCCTACAGACCGTCTAGGACTCCAGAATGATGCATATGCATTGATGAAAGCCGGTTATACAAATGCCACACAATTCCTGTCTATAGCAGAATCATATGTTAATGAGAACAATGCCACAGTATGGGGTGACCTCTCAATGAACCTCCGCGGATTTGACTTGCTCCTATCCGATGAATTGTTCTTAGATAAATATCATTCTTTTGTTGAAAAATTATACCGAGACATTGTGGAAAATGTAGGGTGGGATGCAAAGCCATCTGAAGGCCACCTAGACTCACTTCTACGGTCCATTGTACTAAGCCAAGCCGGTACATTCGGAAACCAGAACGTAATATCCCAGGCTAAGGCTAAATTTGACGAGTATATTTCTGGACATAACCCATTGCATCCGGATTTAAGAGGTCTTGTTTATGGCTTAGTCGCCCAATATGGTAATCAGAACACATATAATACACTTTGGGATTTAGAACGCAAGGCAGGTTTACACGAAGAGAAAATACGTTTACTTGGTGCCTTATCTAGATTTTCATCAAAAGATCTCCTGTATGATTTGCTAAAACAATCCATGACCGACGCTGTAAGGAGCCAAGATACAGTTCTAGTAATAGGTGCAGTAGCCGGCAATCAATCTGGTCGAGATTTGTGCTGGGATTTCATTAGAACTAATTGGGAAGAGCTGGACAGAAGATACGGTAGGGGCGGTTTTGCAATTATGCGATTGGTTAGTATCACGGGCGGGTTCACTACCATGGAAAGGTACAATGAAGTAGAATCTTTCTTTAAGGACAATCCTGCCCAATCTGCTACTAGAACTATACAACAATGCTTGGAGAGGATCCGGTTAAACTCGGCTCTGCTGGAAAAGAATAGATCTGATATAGGTAAATGGCTATCAGATAAGTAATTCACAAGTAAAAAGTCAGCTCATGGTATGAATAGAGATTAAAACTTCAAAATTGCCCGCCTAAATGGCCTTGTGCCGTCTGATTCCTATGATATAATGAGTCCAGATTTTTAAAGAGGTGCGCTCCATGCAGGAATTTGAATACGTTGCACCAGCAACTATAGAGGAAGCCGTCAAGCTAATGAGTGAGAGCGGTGTGAAGGCTAGGGGTTTGGCAGGTGGCACAGACATTATTATTCAACTGAGAGCATTACAGTTCGTAATAGATCGTCTAGTTGACCTCAAAAATATACCCGAACTTCAGGAATTGAGCTACACAGAGAAAGATGGCCTTAAGATAGGAGCTGCTGTAGCATGTCATAGGATATATGAGGATCCAACCGTACAGAAACTTTATCCTGGTCTTATAGACTGTTCGTCGCTAATAGGCGGCATACAGATCCAAGGCAGAGCAAGTATCGGGGGTAATTTGTGTAATGCAACACCGAGTGGTGATTCTATACCCGCACAGATTGCTCTGAATGCTACGTGCGATATCGCTGGGCCAAATGGTAGACGTTCCGTTCCTGTAGCAGACTTCTGTATTGGTGTACGCAGAAGTGTCCTAGAGGAAGGAGAGATATTGGTCTCTCTTAACTTCCCTACACCGCCGAAGAACTCAGGAGCTCATTTCTTGAGATTCATACCGAGAAATGAAATGGATATCGCTGTTGCGAACTCTGGAGTTTCTGTTGTTCTAGATGATTCTAAACAAAAAATCGTATCAGCAATAATAGCTCTAGGTTCTGTTGCCCCTACTGTAGTAATTGCAAAAGAGGCTATGGCATTCCTTCAAGGAAAAGATGCTACGGAAGAAAACTGTTTAGCTGCTGGAGAAGCAGCTAAGAGTGCAGCTGTCCCAATCAACGACATGAGGGGAACAATAAAACAACGTACACACCTGGTTGGTGTTCTTACTAAGAGGGCCCTGGTAAAAGCAATAGCCAGAGCCAGAGGAGAGGAGTAATAATGGCACAAAGAACTCAAGTAAATACTAATATAAACGGTGAAGAAATCGATTTCCTGTGCGAGCCTAGGCAGAGTCTCCTTGAGACCCTCCGAGACGTTTTAGGCCTTACTGGGACTAAAGAAGGCTGCAATGACGGTAACTGCGGAGCTTGCACTGTTCTAATCGATGATAGAATCGTGGATTCATGCTGCATGCTTGCAGTAGAAGCTCAAGGAAAGAACATAATTACCATAGAAGGAATAGCATCCCCTGAGGGTCTACATCCCCTACAACAAGCGTTCCTAGAAGAAGCCGCTTTACAGTGTGGAATATGCACTCCAGGATTCATAGTCGCAGCTAAAGGACTTTTGGATCGTGAGCCAGATGCAGATGAGGCTAGGATAAGACACTGGTTAGCAGGTAACCTCTGCAGATGTACAGGCTATGACAAGATTGTTAGAGCTGTATTGAAGGCTGGGGAAGTAATGCGTAGTTCATAGATTATTACTTAGAGTATAAAGAAAGAGCCCCGATAATTATCGGGGCTCTTTCTTTATACTCTGTAATCTGTAAATTGATGCTGAATCAGAATCAACAATCTATTCACTATTTTTCAAGACATATGTGGATGGAGCTTCAGATACAACGCCTTCCTTAACTAATTTTGTCAAATGAGTATTAACATTTCTAGCAGCCGCATGACGCAAGCCCTTTTTCAAATTCTTTGGATATATATCCTTGACTATCTCATCTACGTCTGTAATACCTTTTCCAAGTGCCATCAATATCTGCGATTCCCTTTCATTACGATGCCTAATATACCAAGATATTAAACGCGAGCCTCTTGGC
>CAUZSC010000085.1:0-3695 GCA_963582505.1 Dehalococcoidia bacterium | reverse complement strand
CCCCATCTCCACATAAATATAATTCAAGTTTATTCAGTATAGCTAATGGTGTCAGAAAATTATATCCAACTGTAGTCCTAGGTTCTCCCAAATACTTGACCTGAAAGTAAGGCAATCCCAAGTCTTCTGCTATTAAACCTAACTTGCCTCCACTAGATATCACTATAATTTTGGCTTTTTTATTAATGGCATCGTAACAAGCTGATATTGTCTCTTCTGTGTTACCAGAATAGCTAGAGCAAATGACCAAAGAGTTTGCATTTACATAGGAAGGCAATTTATAGTTTCTACATATATCTACAGGTATTACATTCTCACTGGACAGAAGATCTGAAATCAATTCCCCACCTATAGCCGACCCACCCATACCTGCTATAACTATATTTTTTACATTACCATAGTTTACCGGTATATCAAATGCAGTACCTTGGTTCCAAGCGTCCACACATTGCTCTGGAAAATGATGTATTCTACTCCTCATATCATCCGGATCAAAATGATTGTAGCCAATATTATCATCCAACCTGAGTGCGTTATCTGTATAAGCCATTAAACTCCCAAAATGTTTCTAGCATCGGCTATTAGACTGTCTACTCTAGTCGAGCTATACGACTCAGAATAGATACGAAGCAAAGGTTCCGTACCAGAAAATCTTATTACCAACCATGACCCATCATCGAGCATGAATCTCTTGCCATCTATATCGTCTATGTATGATATCCTCGAACTGCCCAGTGTGTCAGGATTCATATCAAGAAATCTTTTCTCCAGTACTGGCCTATAATCGTCTGAAAAAGATATATCAACCCTATTATAAGCGTGAGGGCCTATTAAGTCCTCTAGGTCTTTAATCAATTCTGACGGCTTCCTACCTGTCTTCTCCATCATCTCTAATATAAAAAGAGCCGCCAGTATACCATCTCTTTCTGGTATATGACCTCGGAAGCCAAAGCCGCCACTTTCTTCACCTCCAATCAAAGCATTCTCTGTCATCATTTTGGGACCTATATATTTAAATCCAACTGGAGTTTCAAAAACTGGTACGTTGTATAGTTCAGCTATCTTGTATATCATACTGGTTGAAGTAATTGATTTTACAATTGCACCTGTCTTACCTTTAATCTCCAACATATACCAAGTTAATAAAGCCAAAACTTGTAATGACGTAATGAAATCACCTTTGTCGTCAACTAGTCCAAATCTATCAGCATCTCCATCCAATGCCAATCCGACATCATAGCCATTACCTTTAATATGATTACTCAGATATCCTAGATTATGAGCTATAGGCTCTGGCTGAGAAATATCTGGGAAAGTCGGATTTATATAGTCGTGCACCTCACTTATATCTGTTCTACCACCTGCAATAATCTCAGAAATGTATCCAATGCCTGCACCATACATAACATCTGCAACTACCTTAAATCCCGCGGCTTTTATTGCATCTACATCTATTAATTTAGCCACGTGTTCTATATACGCACGCTTGGCATCAATGACCTGAACAAGTTCTGTATTCGATACCACATGTGTTTTCTTTTGATACTTATGTACATAACCTTCAGATTGTTTTATATGCTGTTCAAGTGAAGAAATGATCTCTGGTGAAGCACTACCAGCGTATTCTGGTTTATACTTAAACCCGTTCCATTGGTAAGGGTTATGGCTAGCAGTAATAATGACTGCCCCACCAGCTTCATAAGATTTGATGCTGTAACTAACAACAGGTGTAGGTGTAGGTTTATCGCATAAGAAAACTTTAATACCATTACTAGATACTACTTCGGCAACAGCCAATCCAAATTCTCTGGATAGAAACCGAGTATCATAACCTATCACTAATCCCTTTTTATCAAGACCTACTTCTTTTAAATAAGAACTCAATCCTAGAGAACAGAGTTTCACATTATCAAATGTGAAATCGTCTGCTATAACACCTCTCCATCCATCAGTGCCAAATTTTATAGTCATATATTTCTTAATTTACTTCAGAAAGTAGACCAGTTTCAATTTATAGACTCATCCGCCTCTATTATGGATCCTTTATATATATGTTTACCACCCGCTATCACAACATCATCACCAATAATACTGCCTTCTTCAACAATAGTATTGTCTCCAATATATACTCTATTCCCTATAATACAACCATTCATAGTAACATTATCTGATATGACCACATCCTGCCAAAGTATACACTCATTAATTACAGTGCCATTCCCTATTCTGGTGCGATTACCCAATATCACAGTACCGTTTATAACAACGTTAGATCCTATTTCACAATTATCTCCTAGTATAAGTGATCCATGAATTCTTACGGATGTACTCATGGCTATTCCATTAGCATTTTTCTTGCGGCTGGCTTCTCCAGGCTGAATATAATCACCATTTGCCATATCAATGTTAACTTTAAAATAATTGGAGTGTGTTCCTACATCTACCCAATATGGAGTAGCAACAAAACCATATACTGGAACGTCGTTCTTTAATAGTTTAGGGAAAAGTCCTCTTTCAAACATGTAAAATTCACCAACCGGTACTTGATCCATGATATCCGGCTCTATAAGGTATATACCCCCATTTATTCGTTTACTATCAGTCTCTCCTGGTTCTGGTTTCTCCAAGAATCTTATGACTTTTGCAGTAGCATCAATTTCGACCACGCCAAAAGATGAAGTGTCCTCCACTTCATTTAGAAATATTGTGACTTTAGATTCGTTTTCTCTATGGAATTTGATCATACTCTCCAAATCCAAGTCTGTTACTATGTCACCATTCAAAACCAGAAATGTGCCATCCAATGATGATTCTACGTTCTTAACTGCTCCAGCCGTTCCCATCGGACTTTCTTCAAGGACATACTCTATTGACATATCCATATGCCTACCATCTTCAAAATACTCCTTGATTCGATCTGGCAAGTAACCGATTGTCATTATAATCTCTTGTATACCGTGAAACTTCAGATTATCTAACATGATTTGCAAGAAAGGAGAATTCATAATAGGAACCATTGGTTTTGGAATTTTGGTAGTGAGCGGCCTAAGTCTAACTCCTTGGCCACCAGCAAGAATCACTGCCTTCATATATTGAACTCCATAATAACAATATTCTTGTACTGACCAAGATTATTACAACTTATATGCCAGCTTCTTTTCTTATCAAATCTGCTTTATCAACATTCTCCCATGGAAATCCCATATTATCTCTACCAAAATGACCATAGGCAGCAGTATTCTTGAAAATTGGGCGTCTCAGTTGGAAATTACTTATTATAGAAGCGGGTCGAAAATCAAAATGTCTATTCACTAATGCCAATATATTAGCATTATCAACATGGTTAGTGCCAAATGTTTCAATAGATATAGAAACAGGTTTGGCCCTCCCTATAGCATAAGATATCTGAATTTCCAATCTGTCTGCTAATCCTGCAGCTACAATATTCTTTGCAGCATACCTAGCGGCGTATGCTGCAGATCTATCTATCTTGGTAGAATCCTTCCCCGAAAAAGCCCCTCCACCATGTCTGGCAACTCCTCCGTATGTGTCTACAAGTATCTTCCTGCCTGTAAGGCCAGTATCACCCGCTGGGCCTCCAATAACAAATCTCCCTGTAGGGTTAACATAATATTTCGTGTTTTCATCCAAGAGCGATGCTGGTATAACTTCCGAAATCACTTTATCAATAATAT
>CAUZSC010000084.1:0-3892 GCA_963582505.1 Dehalococcoidia bacterium | reverse complement strand
TCTCTCTACTAATTCACCTGGCAGCATGTCCGTATCACCAGACGAATCCACTCGTACTTTTCTAAGCATCTGGCGAACAATAACCTCAATATGCTTATCATTAATATTCACACCTTGTGAGCGATAAACCTTCTGAACCTCCACTTGCAGGTAATGTTGTACAGCTTCCTTACCCAATATTCTAAGGATATCTTGAGGATTACGTGGTCCACCAGTAATAGCATCTCCAGCTTTTATTATTTCTCCAGTTTTCAAAATCAATCTAGCAGCCGATGGGATGTAATATTCCCGTTCATCATTCTCTTGCCAAGAAACCGATACTAAATTATTCTCCACATTGACTCTACCAGACACACCTGAAATTAGCACATCTCCGCTAGAAGTCAGTTCTATGCTCGTATCAGACACATTCTCTTTCTTAGCCAATACCATTCCTGACTCTATCCATTGCCCTGTCTCTACCTCTTTGTTTAATCCATTGACCACCTGATAGGTTTCTGTGTATTGATTTGTATTCCTTATAACAACCTTGCGTTCTTCCCCATCTTCAATAACTTCCACAAGTCCATCTATCTCAGATATATACGCCTGGCCTTTTGGATTTCTAACTTCAAAAAGCTCTTCTACTCTTGGAAGTCCACTAGTGATATCAACTCCAGCTACGCCTCCAGTATGGAAAGTTCTCATCGTAAGCTGGGTCCCTGGTTCTCCAATGCTTTGAGCTGCCATTACCCCAACGGCCTCTCCTAATATAGCCATTAATCCAGTAGCTGGGTTCCTGCCATAACAGAGAATACACATACCTTTGTGTGCCTCGCAATTTAATGGAGATCTTACAGTCACTTCTTTTATTCCTGCATCAACAATAGCAACGGCACCTTCCTCATCTATCTGCTGATTAGGATTCACCAATATTTCACCAGTTGATGGATCAACTATTTGGTTCAGGGAAATACGCCCTAATGTTCTTTCTACCATAGAACTCATGAGTGGTATATCAGATTCGTCATGTATAGTTATACCCATGGTTGTACCACAATCATGCTCCAATATTATTACTTCCTGAGAAACATCAATAAGTCTACGGGTAAGATATCCACTATCAGCTGTACGTAGAGCAGTATCTGCCAGTCCCTTACGGGCTCCATGGGTCGATATAAAATACTCCAAAACGCTTAGCCCTTCTCTAAAGCTAGACTTAATCGGAAGGTCTATAATTCTACCCCTAGGATTAGTCATCAGCCCTCTCATACCAGCCATTTGTTTTATCTGTGCGATATTACCTTTTGCACCAGATATTGCCATAAGATACACTCCACCATAAGTTGGAAGCTGTTCTTCTATCAATTTAGTCATCTGGTCGCTCGTATCTGTCCAAATACGAACTGCCGTATTGTATCTCTCATCTTCTGTAATCAGACCAAGTTGATATTGCTCCTCAAGAGAATCTACTTTATCTGTAGCTCCTGCAATAAGAGCAGGTTTCTGAGCTGGAACTTTGATATCATTTATTGCTATAGTGGTCCCTGATTTAGATGCATACTGAAAGCCTATTCGCTTAATCCTGTCTAATACGTTAGCAGTAAGCTCGTTACCGTATTTTCTATAACATTCTGCAGCTATTTCTTTAAGTGCGTTTTTATCCATGCTCTGATTACGAAACTCTATACCTTCAGGCAAAACTTCGTTAAAGATTATTCGACCTACAGTCGTTGTAATCCACTCTATTCCTTCGTCATTAGACCCGATTCTTACATTTACTGCGGATCTGAGGCCTACTAACCCATTCTCATAGGCCAAACGTGCTTCATTAAAATCAGCAAAACGTAAATCCCTATCTCCCTCTTCAGGTTCTAATAAGGATGTAAGGTAGTAACATCCGAACACCATATCCAGAGTAGGAGCAACTATTGGTTCTCCTGAGCTCGGGGATAACATATTTTGGGTGCTTAGCATTAATTTTTTGGCCTCAAGAACTGCTTCTTTAGACAAAGGCACGTGCACCGCCATCTGGTCGCCATCAAAGTCAGCATTAAAGGCTGCACATACCAAAGGATGCAACTTTATAGCACTGCCTTCCACCAATATTGGTTGAAAGGCCTGTATACCAAGTCTATGTAGAGTAGGGGCTCTGTTTAGCAAAACTGGCCTATTCTTTATAACTTCCTCAAGGATGTCCCAAACCTCTGGGCGAACCCTCTCAACCATACGCTTAGCACTTTTTATGTTACTAACATGGCCCTGAAGAATGAGTCTGTTCATTACAAAAGGCTTAAAAAGTTCCAGAGCCATTTTCTTTGGTAATCCGCATTGATGTAATGACATCTCAGGGCCAACCACTATTACAGAGCGACCACTGTAATCTACTCTCTTGCCAAGTAGATTCTGCCTAAATCTACCTTGTTTTCCTCTAAGTAAATCAGCTAGAGACTTAAGCTTTTGATTGTGAGTACCAGATATGGCTTTGCCAACTCTACCATTATCTATAAGTGCATCTACAGCTTCCTGAAGCATTCGCTTTTCATTCCTAATTATTATCTCAGGAGCCCCTAATTCCATTAGTCTCTTCAGGCGGTTATTCCTGTTAATTACACGCCGGTAAAGATCATTTAAATCACTCGTCGCAAATCTCCCTCCATCCAGTTGAACCATTGGTCTCAAATCAGGAGGAAGTACAGGCAGTGTGGTTAAAACCATCCAATTTGGCTCATTGCAGCTTTTTGTGATTGCCTCTACAACTCTAAGCCTTTTTATAGCCTTTTTCCTACGCTGTCCAGATGTAACTTCAATTTCATCATGAAGACTATTCCTTAAAGCTTCCAGGTCTATCCCTTTTAATATTTCTAATATGCCTTCAGCTCCCATAGAGGCCCTGAAAATGTCTTCAAATTTATTTCTCATTCCTCTATATTGGGTTTCGGTGAGTAATTGAAATGGACTAATCGACTCTAACTCCTCTATTCTTAACTCTATATCATTTGTATCGATATCTATACCGATATCGGTCTCATTATTTGCTTTAGTCTGGTCAGCTTCAACAGCTGATTTAGTAAGCTCATTTTGTTTATCAGCAGACGTTTCTTCGGCCTCATTCATTTCTGCATTCTGATTTTGCAACACTGGGTTGTTAGATTCAGGGTTTGAACTATCAGTGGAATCATTTTTTTCTTTGGCTGAAATCAACAATCTCTTAAGCGAAGAAATCATATTCAATTTTTTCTCTTCGTCTACGTCTATAATTATGTATTTCGCAAAATATAAGACTCTCTCTAGATTACGAGGAGTTATATCTAGTATCAAACCCAATCTACTAGGAACCCCTTTAGAGAACCAAACATGTGCCACTGGAGAAGCGAGGCCTATATGACCCATACGTTCACGCCTAACTTTGGCTCTAGCCACCTCTACTCCACACCTATCACATATTACTCCCTTGTATCTAATTTTCTTGTATTTACCACAGAAACACTCCCAGTCCTTAGTTGGACCAAAAATACGCTCACAAAAAAGTCCGTCTTTCTCCGGTCTAAGAGTGCGATAATTTATAGTTTCTGGTTTAGTAACTTCCCCATATGACCAATTCATAATTTGTTCTGGAGAAGCCAAGGAAATTCTTATTGCATTAAAGTCCTGAGTTTGTGTCATTTTCTAGTTCCTCCCCTTCAATTGGGTAATCGGTCACATCTAAATCACTCGGGTCATCTGTATTATCTGGATCTTCCAGCACACTAGCTTTTTCTACTACCTCATTCGTCATCGTAGAAGGTTCAAGAATTTCCTGAATCTCCTTAGAGAATAAATCATCTGCATCGTCTGCCTCATCGATTGAATCCAGAGGTGCTCCTTCCAAACTGGGCTGATTCTCCTCTCCCAACAACTCTACTGTATTAAC
>CAUZSC010000083.1:0-3960 GCA_963582505.1 Dehalococcoidia bacterium | reverse complement strand
ATAAAATCAGCCCCCAACTTGTACTTGTTATTGCACTGTTTATTACTTGTTTAGTGGCATCCAATATAGTAGCGGTAAAGATTGCTGATATATTTGGTCATTTTCTTCCAGCTGCAATAATAATATTTCCTGTCAGTTACATCATCGGGGATATCCTTACGGAAGTTTATGGATATAGCAGGGCCAGACAAGTCATATGGCTTGGGTTCTTTTGCAATCTATTAGCGGTTGGGGCTTTTTGGATTGGCGGATTATTACCTTCGGCACCTTTTTGGGAAGATCAGGTGGCGTATGAAACTATCCTGGGATCAACCCCGAGGTTGTTATTTGCGTCTTTTATTGCATATTTAATTGGGGAACTATCCAATGCGGCAGTCTTGACGAAAGTTAAAGTCTGGACAAGTGGCCGATGGTTATGGATTCGTACAATCACCTCCACGATTGTTGGACAAGGCCTAGATTCCGCAGTTTTCATCACGGTAGCGTTCTCCGGGGTTATAGCTGGGTTTGACCTGATAGATCTTGTGCTTACCCAGTGGGTTATAAAAGTATTATATGAAATTGGAGCTACTCCAATAACATATCTAGTAGTTGGCTATCTGAAAAGAGTGGAGGGGAATGATTACTACGACAATGGTGAAAACTTGAACCCTCTTCCAAGTCTTAGATAATCATCAAAAGGCCAGATCAGGTTGGACTTGAGATCAAGATGTCTTCGCCGTCGATCTTCACGGGATATGTAGTTAGAGGTTCGTCCGCTGGTGGCGTTAATACATTCCCAGTAGAGACGTCGAATGTGGCTCCGTGGCACTTACACTCTACTACTTTACCTTGTAGAATACCGTCAGACAACGGGCAAGAAGAATGTGTGCACTCTTCAGACACAGCATAGAATGTGCCATCTACGTTTACCAAAAGCACAGCTTGACCATCAAATTCCACAAAAAGCATCTCCCCCGGAGACAAATCCTTGGTTGTTGCGACTTTAACGAATGCTGACAAAGTATCTCCTTCATTTATCTATGTACATATAATAATTAAGATTTAGGCACAGGCCATTCTACATCAAATTGCCAAGACTTACTCCTAGTAAATGTGAACCATCTCCTATTGTCCAATACCATACTAAATAACCACCAGCGCTGACAAGAAACATATTCCCAACAGTTTTCATGTAAGGAGTGATTTTACGAAGAGATTGAGTAACAGTTTCCCGGAATAACATTACACCCAATGTAACCATTGTTAGTATCAGCCCCATGCCGAGGCCGTAACTTATGAATCGGATCAGAGATTGCAAGAGATCTAGATCTCCAAATGATTGTCCAGCAAGTATACCCATTGATGCCAAAAATACAGGTAAAGCACATCCGAGAGATGATATGGCATATGCGATGCCGAATAGGAATATTCCTTTTATGCCGCGGTCGTTCCCAAAGTCTACTCTTGTGGCTGACAAGATACCTAGCTCTTTACCATTAAACAGAAGAGATATTCCGAGAAACAATATTAATGCGCCAACCAATAATCCTGCAAAAGGGATTAATTCCAAGAAGAAGCTTCCGCCTGCACTAATAACAAATCCCGAAACAAGAGAGAAAATAACAAATCCCGACGTAACCGAGAGGCCCATAGATAATCCGTTAAGAATTCTTTTAATTGAAGTTTCTTCAGCTTCAACGCCACCTAATTGATATCCTATATAGGCTGGTAGCATAGCAACCCCACAAGGATTGAATGCAGCAACCATACCTGCACTAAAAGAAAAAGCTATCGGTATATCAAATAAGTAATCAAACATTTACACAGCATTATAGGGAAATTCTTCTGGTAAGGCCACGTGCCTTCTCGCCCGCTACAATAGAATTAATGTTACTAATCGCTTCTTCTAATGTGTTATTTGTCACTACGTAGTCGAATAAATGGGCTTGGTTAAGTTCGGCAGCTGCTGTTTCTATGCGTATTTTTAATTCCTCAGGAGATTCAGTATGACGGCTTCTTAAACGATTTTCTAGTTCATCTATTGACGGAGGGACTAGAAATATAAATAATCCATCAGGTACGAGTCCCTTTATCGTAGATGCACCCTGAACGTCGATTTTTATTACTACGTCTATGCCCTTTTCTATTGCTTCTTTGATTTGGGTTTTTGGTACTCCGTACCAATTTCCATATACCTCCGCATATTCTAGAAATTCCTCTTGGCTGAGTAACTCAGAGAATTTCTCAGTGGATAAAAAGAAGTAGTCAACGCCATCAAATTCTTCAGGTCTTCTTGCCCTAGTTGTTGCTGTAATCGCAAAATACCAATCCTTGTTTAAGATTTTTAATCCACTTATTATGGAATCTTTTCCAACTCCAGAAGGACCAGATAGAATTATAAGAAGTGGGTAATTTTCCTTGCTCTGGGAGGATTGTGGATCCGGTATTTTCAAAATCGCCTCACTAAAGGGATGTTATGCTCTTCAGATCATCCCAAAAATTTGGGTATGAAACAGAAACTGCCTCTGGTTCAGATATACTTACAGGTCCCTTTGCTAATAATCCGGCTATTGCTAGTGTCATTGCTAATCGATGGTCACCATGGCTTTTACACTCGCCACCTGATAGAAACCCGGTGCCATTGATTGATATTCCATCTGGAAGTTCCTCAATATCAGCTCCTAGGCGGGACAACTCCTCAACGGTAGTACTAATTCTGTCTGATTCTTTCACTCGTAGCTCTGACGCATCCTTTATTGTTGTCTTTCCTTTAGCAAAACATGCTGCAAGTGCGATAATCGGTATTTCGTCTATAGTTCTGGGTATTAGATCCCCGCCAATTTCCACACCGCTAAGTTCAGCAGATTCAACAACTAGATCACAAATGGGCTCACCTCCAGTTACTCTAGTATTGTTTCTTGTAATCTTGGCACCCATCGCCTCGAGCACCTCTAATATGCCAGTACGACCGGGATTCATTACGACGTTATCGAGTCTAAGTCTAGCATTTGGGTGGGCGGTAGCAGCAACCATCCAAAAAGCCCCGGAACTAATGTCTCCTGGAATTGTTACATCTACAGGTTTTAGGGACTCAGTGGGCTGTACCAAAATATCCAGTTTGTCTTCAGTAATACTTGCTCCCATAGAGGTAAGCATGCGTTCAGTATGATCTCTAGATAATGCTGGTTGATGTAAAATAGTCTCTCCATTTGCAAAAAGTGAAGCAATAATTAAGGCTGATTTTACTTGAGCACTGGCAACTGGCATATTATAGTCGATGCCAGATAGCGAACCTCCATGTATTCCGAGAGGGGCTAGGGAATTGTGATTACGGCCCATGATGCTTGCACCCATCAAGGATAAAGGGGCTGCTATTCTACTCATAGGCCTAGATCTTAGGGAGCCGTCGCCAGTGATGACGCTAAAGAAACCAGTCGATGCCAATAGACCCATTAACAGACGCATAGTTGTCCCACTATTCTGGGCATCCAATATGGAGGTAGGTTCAATTAACCCTCTTTGCCCAGGTGAAACAAGGCTGAGGTTGTTTGAGGGGTTTCCTTTGCCAATTGGGGTTTCTACCTCATATTCTATCTGAATACCAAGCTCTCTTAAGCACATAATGGTAGCCTGACAATCCGATGCGGTTGAATAGTTTTTTATCGAGGCAGTTCCTTCCGCTAGACTATTAAGTATTACCGAGCGATGGGATATGGATTTATCTGGAGGCAGAGATATAGTACCAGAGAGTTCTTTTGCAGGTTGGATTTGTTGAGTCATTGCCTTTTCCTTTTTGGATAATCATCTTTGCTATACCACTTGAACATTTCCTGTATTTTTTCTGCAGCCCTGTCTCCCATTACCATGCCCATTGCAGTTTCTGAAGATGAAGGAACATTTACGTGGGGATTGTTGGAAGGAAGAGGAACTCTATTTTGCATTAGCCTGTCTCTTGCAACCCAAATGTCATCAAAAATT
>CAUZSC010000082.1:0-4051 GCA_963582505.1 Dehalococcoidia bacterium | reverse complement strand
CTTTGGATATATATCCTTGACTATCTCATCTACGTCTGTAATACCTTTTCCAAGTGCCATCAATATCTGCGATTCCCTTTCATTACGATGCCTAATATACCAAGATATTAAACGCGAGCCTCTTGGCGCAGGTACTACTGGACCATGTGCAGGACAAATAGTATCTACTCTAAATTTGTTTATCTTATCTAATGATTTCATGTAATCTGATAAATCCCGAACAGTAGATGACGAAGCTCCTAATATGGTGTCTCCAGTAAACATTACTCTGTCTTTCCACAAGTAATAACAGACATGGTCTTCTTCATGTCCAGGAGTAAATATTGACCTTATGGTAATACCGCCGCCGCTTTTTATTATCTCACCTGCCCGTAGTTTAGATACATTACCATCACCTATTAAAGCTGATAGCCGTTTAACTAATTTTGGATGACAACGTACCGGTGCTTTTACATAATCAACCATCCTGTCCAAACCTCCAATGTGATCAGCATGCCCATGAGTAATTAGTATGCATGATATATTTGGCCTCCCAAGGTTTTCATATTCTTCAAAAATTTCGTCTCGCCATTCTTTAGCCTGGTCTCCAGCATCTATGATTACCATTTCCTCTTTAGGATCTCCGACAAAAAATATATTTGAACCTCCAGGATGTGATACAGCTTTATCATCTATGTGCCTTGCGTAAACATGATCTGTGATCTGCATTGGAACCTCCAAGCCTTACAAGTATAGATTTAACGAAACTTAAGTTTACATGCTATTATATCCTTACCAAGATTCTAACGATCTAGGATAACTATTCTGTTCATTGTCTATGGATTCTACGCGACCTACAACTTCTCTGATTTCGTGTACTAAAGAGTTACACTCAGAGCACCAGACCATCTCACTGGGTGAAGAAAGCATCATGTTCTCTTTTTTCACAGAGAAATTACCTAATTCGTTTCTGCATTCTCCACAAAGTTGCAGCACTTTCATACTATCATCTGCCATTTATTCCTCCTTGATAAACTCTTATATAATATTTCCACACAGTTCCTATAGAACAGTCTAATTATTAATACAGAAAAAAATCAATACCCTTTAATGTTTAGGTTTTCTAATAATTGGTCAGCCCAGTAACGAAGCGTACTCTCTAAATCTCCTCCACAATGTGGACATTCTGCATCTCCAAATCTTATTCTAGTACCACACTTAGGACAAGATACTACCTGGCTCAAACTGTCTATAATTTTTAAAATATTATCTTCAGTGTTCAATATAAAATCTCCCAATATATCTATTCATATTAATCATTCTACATTCTAACCTATATAAATTAATAATCACTCTTATAACCACTTAATAACGGTAGGTACATCATGCTATACTGAGCAAAAATATACACCATGCTATCTGAGACCACCATGAAATCTACCCTAGGCACCATGATAAATGACCGAAGGTCACTCACTTACTTCGCATCTGGAGCGTTTATTGTAGTTTTGTTGTTAGGCACAGCAGCTGGTATTATTCTATCGATCATTCTTGATATTACTTCAAATAATGTGCCTCACTCCCAATATACAAGTGCCACAAGTCGTATAAATGACCTAGAAGTCAGACTAAAGGAACTGAGTGAAGAATTAATCATGAGTCAGGCAGCCACAAAAGAAGCTAATGCTAAATTAACGCAAGCTAATCAAAACAATGAAACTATCCTTAAAAATCTAGTTGACTCACAAACCTCTTTGGCCTTAACAGAGTTGACTCTAACGGAAGCAAGCTCTGGATTAGGTAACAGTGAATTCAATCAAGTGGATTTGCATGATAACCTAGATAGCATGGAAAATCACAGGCTATTGCTCGTAGAAATTAGGAAAACACCTCCATTACAAAAAAATGAAGCTACGCTATATTGGAAAAGTGTGAAATATATCGCTGCCGTTACGAATGCATCATTGGTTTCCTCTGCAGATAAAATAATGATAAGTATAGATAACTATTTCGACTGGAAAGACAGGAATCCTTCGGCAGATGCCAACACAAATGAATTGGCATATTGGATAGACGATTATGAGTTGTCTGGAGCAAGCACATATGATATAGCAATCGAAGCCTTTCGAGAAGAAGCACTACTATCAGTAATATCTCATCTGGATTCTATGTCTGAGTATCTAGCGCCTTACTAAACATATCACCTACGAGAGGTCAATAACCCAATTATGGCACTTTCATTTAAATTCATATTACTAGGAACCATCTCATTATGTATGCTGACACTCACCCAGGAATCTTTGGCCGATGGTAAAGGCACAGTAGAAATAAATTCCCCAGCCAAACTTGGCGCAACACTTATAAGACCTTTTCAAGACCATCTTTCTAGCTCTCTATGGCTAATGACTCAAGGCATGGATCCTCGTTTCCAAACCGGCCCAATCGCAAATGTATATCCTCCAAAACAGTCAAAGTCAGGGAATTCCTCTTCAACAGCTAGTAGTGCTGGACAAGGGCCACTAGTCCCATACAGAAACCCATCTCAGAAATTCAGTAGAAATATATTGATAACTAGAGATTTTAGTCCGATACCGTTCCAAACAGAACCAAGCATAGCAATAAACCCCAAGGATCCAGAACATTTGGTTCTTGGAGTTGTAGATTATAATTTTCCAGGTTTAACTTCTTATACAAGTATAGATGGAGGAGCAACTTGGGAGGGTCCAAACCAGATAAAGTATCCCCCAGACGATCAAGCAGGTGCTGGAGACCCGGTAATAAGTTTTGATCGTCAAGGCAACATATACGTTACCGGAATATCTGTAAGCTTAGAGGATTTTACTATCGGTAATGCTTCTGGTGAAGGTGTTATATCTGCTATACCAATATCCAAATCTACCGACGGTGGAACAACATGGGGCGAACCAATAGCTTCTCGACGAGAACAAATATCTGTGCGATCTATTCCAACTGATGGTGAACGCCAAGCCGAGTACGAACTTAGCTTACCGTTCTTGGATAAACCATGGCTTACCACAGGCCCAAGCAAAATCAATCCTGACAGAGACATTATATATGTTACATATACCAAATTCGTTACCAAATACCAAGTTACTTTCCTGTTTGGGGTTGAACCATTTTTAGGTATCCCAATAACAGAAACATCCATAGAACTAGTTAAATCAGAAGATGAAGGAAGAACTTGGAGTGAACCCATAACCGTCAGCCCTGTTGTACAAAGCACTATGGGGCAAGACGCTGAGAAACGAGTTCTCCAAGGTTCTCAACCGGCAGTGTCGGCAGATGGAACCTTGTATGTCACATGGATGGATAGTACAGACGACAATTCCTTTGAAAAGCGTGCTGAAATATATGTTGCAAAATCTGAGACTGAAGGGTTGAGTTTCAGTACTAAAAGAGCATCTGATTTTAACGAAATACCATTTAGCCCTCGGAACTCATTTTTTAGGTATTGGGCATCTTCTTTCCCACAGATATCTATAGATAATCAGGAGAATATATTTATCCTATACACCGCTAGGTCACCTGACCGGAAAGACGATGGAAACATATATCTAACTATATCAAAGGATTTAGGGGAAACATGGGAAACCAAGAAAATAAATGATGACAACACTAATCGGCTACAATTCTTCCCTGCTATAACATCCGATCCAAATGGAAATATCCATGCCATGTGGGGAGATATGAGAGATGATCCATCTGAGGCAAAATATCATATATATTACTCCACATCCGAAGATAAAGGAGAAACATGGACTGAAAATGCTAGAGTGACAGATTTTCCGACTAATCCTAACCACGCCTTCCCTGGTGGTGCTTTTATAGGAGATTATTTCACTATCGCCGCCAGTAATGAAGAAGTATATATGGCCTGGGCAGATGGTAGATTAGGAGAATTCGGCCCACAAAATCAGAAGATCGGGTTTGCTAGAAAAGCATTAATGCCTATGCCTGCCATATTCCTCTCTCCTCCATCCGGACCAGGAGGAACAGACATTACTATACAAGGGTCCAATTTTCAGCCTGACCAAGATGTCTATCTTGAGAT
>CAUZSC010000081.1:0-4166 GCA_963582505.1 Dehalococcoidia bacterium | reverse complement strand
AATCCTCTAACATGGGTTTATATTTCCTTGGAGGTTGACGGTGTCGATTGAAGAACTGACGACAAACTACACGGCGGTTATGATAGCTGGTATAGCTGGCTTCCTTGCTATGGCTATTATGTTTGCGGCCTCTTATATACTCTCTCCAAAGAGGCATTCAGATCTTAAAGAAATGCCATATGAATGTGGTATACCACCATCCCCTTATTCTTGGTCACAACTTCATGTTAGATACTACATCTTCGCTATTCTATTCCTCATATTTGATGTTGAGGCGGTGTTTCTCTTTCCATGGGCATTGACATTCCTGCATGCTGTTGACGCAGTATTCTACGAAATGTTGATATTCATTGCCATACTATTTTTTGGTCTAATATATGGGTGGAAGAAAGGTGTATTACAATGGAGGTAACATTGAGTGGCATTGGGAATAATGAACCGCGTAGTATTTTTAATAGAGCGGCTCCTGGGATCATAACTGCGAAATCTGAAGAGCTCATAGCGATGGCCAGAAAATCTTCGTTATGGCCAATGACTTTTGGTTTAGCTTGCTGTGCTATTGAAATGATTAGTACATACATGGCCGATCATGACCTTGATAGATTTGGCATAGTAACTTGGCCTTCCCCGCGGCAATCAGACGTAATGATAGTGGCAGGCACAGTAGTAAAAAAAATGGCTGAGCCGATAAAAATATTGTACGAACAGATGCCTGAGCCAAAATGGGTTATAGCAATGGGAAGTTGTGCAACCAATGGAGGCCCTTATTACAGATCCTACTCGGTTGTAATGGGTGTTGATCACATAATTCCAGTCGACGTCTACGTGCCTGGATGTCCGCCTAGGCCAGAAGCTTTGATGGATGGAATCCTCAAACTTCAAGATAAGATTGTTCAGGATGCTAGGGAGCGTGGTAGAAAATAACAGCGGGGAGCAATCTCCCGAGAAAACCTTTGCCCTAGATGATAAGGGCCAGTTCTTGGAACGGACTGTTCCAACCATACTCTCGTCTTTTAACCACGAACCTGGTGTATCGTTTGATATTTTCGCATTGATAATAAAACCAGAAGATATTCTGAGTGTGTGTAAGACGTTGAAAGAAGATACACAGACTGCATTCGACTATTTAGTTTGTATATCTGTTGTAGATTATTTGGAATATATACAAGTTGTATACCATCTAATGAGCACAACTAAGAAACATAAGATAGTTATAAAAGTTAATCTTGATTCAAGTAAACCATCAATTCCTTCCCTAACATCTATATGGTTGGGAGCAGATTGGTTTGAAAGGGAAGGGCACGACTTATTTGGAGTCGTATTTGAAGGGCACCCGAACCTGACCCCACTTTTGCTGTATGAAGGGTTTGAAGGTCACCCAGGCTTGAAGAGTTATCCCTTACCTGAATATAAGGAGTGGTGATCTGAGTACAGAAAGTAACATAGATACAGTACATCTTATGATAAATATGGGACCACAACATCCCAGTACTCATGGTGTTTTTCGTATGGTTATGGCTGTAGATGGTGAGGTAGTCGTAGATGTGGAACCACATATCGGATACTTGCATAGAGGATCAGAGAAATTAGCTGAGAACGAACTATACGTACAGGTAGTCACATTATTTGATAGATTGGATTACATAAGTAACCTTAACAATGAGATGGTATTTTGCAGGACTGTGGAAAAGCTGATGGATTTGGCTATACCGGAGAGAGCAGAGTATTTAAGGATTATCTTATGTGAGTTGAATAGAGTTGCCAGTCACTTGTTATTTGTTGGTACCTTTGGTTTAGATACTGGAGCAATGACTCCAGTAATGTATACATTTAGAGAACGCGAAAAGATACAGACCATGTTCGAGATGGTTACCGGAGCGCGGATGATGCATAATTACATTCGCATTGGTGGAGTCAAAAACGATGTTCCTAAGGATTTTCATAGGAGAATGCAAGATCTCATATCAGAATTAAGGCAAGGTATTGATGAAGCAGATAGACTTCTTAGTTTCAATGAAATATTTTTGGCACGTACAAAAGGTATTGGTACGATAACTGCTGAAAAAGCAATTAATTATGGGATGAGTGGTCCATCTTTGCGTGCCAGTGGGGTTCCGATGGATATTCGCAAAGACGAGCCATATTCTCTTTATGACAGATTCGACTTTGGCATACCTATTGGTGAGAATGGGGACTCTTGGGATAGATATTACGTAAGAGTTGAAGAGATGAGGCAATCCCTGAAAATTATTGAACAAGCAATGGAGCAGATTTCAGACGGACCTACAATAACTTCTACTAGATTAGTCCTGCGACCTCCTAAGGGAGAAGTGTATGTCAGAGGAGAGAACCCCAGAGGTGAGCTGGGTGTCTATCTTGTGAGTGATGGCACTGATAAGCCATATAGAGTAAAAGTTAGGCCACCGTCTTTTTGTAATCTGATGGCTCTCAAGGAACTTATAAAGGATACTTATATAGCTGACTCTGTGGTTATATTGGGATCGCTAGATATAGTATTAGGAGAGGTGGATAGGTGAGCCTTCTAGATATTCTGAAGACTGTTAGTGCAGTTATGGGAGTACTTACTGTTCTATCCGTAGTTGTTTTGTCGCTGACCTTACTTGAGAGAAAATTTATAGGTAGGATACAGATGAGAAGAGGGCCAAATAGAGTAGGTCCATTTGGCATTTTGCAGCCTGTTGCAGATGCTGTAAAGCTAGTTGCTAAGGAAGATATATTACCAAGCTGGGTAGATCGTGGAGTCTATTGGGTATCTCCATTGGTTGTATTCGTTCCTACTTTTATGATTTGGGTCACTATTCCAGTTGCTAGAGATTTAGTTATTAGGAACATGGAGATGGGGCTCTTCTATATAATTGCATTTTCAGTGCTTTCTATTGTTGGATTGGTATCGGCCGGGTGGGCTTCTGCCAACAAATATGCCGTTATTGGTGGGTTTCGTGCCGCAGCTCAGTTGGTGAGTTACGAGATACCGATAATATTGTCTGTATTAGCTATAGCTATGCTTGCCCAGAGTCTAAATTTAGAGAAAATAGTAGATGCACAGGCAAGTTTGCCATATATATTCATACAGCCCCTGGGAGCATTCTTGTTCTTCTGTGCTGGATTGGCAGAACTTGGACGTACACCTTTCGATATACATCCTGCAGAATCAGAAGTTGTCGGTGGCCCATACGTAGAATATAGTGGCGCACATTGGTCGGTGTTTTTCCTGGCTGAATATATTAATACATTTGCAATAGCTGCATTAGTGACTTTACTGTTTCTTGGAGGATGGTTATTTCCAGGTCTACCAGGCAACGTAGCAGTAACTGGAGTTTTGGTATTTCTGATAAAAACTTATATGGTGGTACTTGTTATATTCTGGTTTCGTGGGACTTATCCGAGACTCCGTATAGACCAATTAATGACTTTGGGTTGGAAAATCTTGGTTCCGTTGGCTTTCCTTAATGTGGTTATAACCGCTGTTGCATTATTCTATGGGTTTCCTGCAATAATTTTGGGACTGATTTCCATTTCAATATTGATTGGGACATTTTGGGTTATATCAATTCGCATGCGCACAGCACCAAAACCTGTTTATACAGTGAGATTATACGATCCTACATTGGAGGTACTTGATGCTAGGTAATTTAAAGGGACTTGGTGTCACAATAAGAACTTTGTTTCGTAAGCCAGTTACTTATCAGTATCCTGAGGAACCTAAACCTATAGAGGAAAGATATATGGGGTTTCCTGTTCTTACTTGGGATGAAAAAGTAGGAGAGCCATACTGTACTGGTTGTATGGTCTGTGTTAGGTATTGTCCTACAAATTGTATGAGTGCAGTAATGAAAGACAATCCTCTTCACCCGGAAGGAAAGAGTACTCGTAGAAAAATTGTAGACACTTTTGAAATTAATCTTGCTCGGTGTATTGTTTGTGGTATATGTGTAGATGTTTGTAATTTTGATGCTATTGAAATGAGCCACGAACATGAGCTAAGTAAGTATGTTAGGAACGGTAATAGAGCCGATCTAGGTCAACTTTTGGAAATGGGAAAAGAATATCAACAAGAAGTGAGTTGGGTTTCGAAAAAGGATAAGAAGTCTGAGGAGGAGTCTTGAGTGCGTCGCTTTTAGTATTTTTTGTACTCAGCATTGTCT
>CAUZSC010000080.1:0-4309 GCA_963582505.1 Dehalococcoidia bacterium | reverse complement strand
TTGGAGGGAGCAGAGTTTTTACCACAACGCTGTTTACAGCAACTGACTTGCCGATAGAGAATAAAGGTTTGCTGGCACAAGATTATTCACTTGGCAGTACTCAACTAGATTGGAGATTTGAAGATGGTCTTTGGATAAGTGATTTCTCTACTACATTAACCGTTAATGGAACTTCGCGAGATGGGCTATTTCAAATAAAGGCAGGGCTAAGTGGAGTAGGCGGGTTACCTAGGCAAGGGACACCAAATGTCCTTTACAGGTCATTTCTACAGAAGGCTTCTATCGGGACATTTACCGTAGGTGAAACAGCTCCCATGAGCCTTACAGCTACATTATTAGCTGACGAAATGAGTGAAGGGTCACGTGGTGGAGTTATAGCTAGAGAAGACCAAGGCTTTTTTGACGTTAGTCACAGGGCTGGAGTACGTCATCAACCTGTAATTCCACGCTTAGATCATTATGGAAAACCTTGGGAGTACAGTTTAGAACCCTATGTTCCAATGTTAGGAGTTGTGGATAGAGCACCTTCTGCTGCACCAGCTATAGAGTTAGACTTTTTAAAGAGTAGTCTGACTGTCAACATATCAAGACCGGACGGCAAAACAGATATACTTGGGCCTGCCTCACTAGCGCGATATACAATAAAGTCGCCTCGTACTCCTTGGCATGTCACTGTTTCTGAAGGAGGAGGTAACCTTGGCGAAATACCCCAACTCCAGGCTGACGATAACCAATTTAAATATGAATTTTCTACAGATGGGGACTATGTAGTTAGTTTGGATGGTGAAGTAGCGGATACATATGGGCGGACATATATGATATCAGGTACATATGATGTAACCGTTGCAAATGTTCTAGATATTGAGACTAGTGTTTTACCAGGGACACCGTTTGATATAGGAGATAGTATGCCTGTTGGGTTGAGGGTCATGCCAGGAGTGCCAGCAAGCATTGATTATAAAGTAAAATTAATAAGTGCCGATGGAGAAGTGACTAACGCGACTTTTAGTGGTAATGCAAATCAAAATGGATGGTGGGACGCTGATGGAGATTATTTTAAATTTAATAAAGATGGAGAATACCGTGTTGATGTGGAGGCACGATATTCCGATGATCAAGATAACCTGTGGGTAGGTAGATTGACTTTTGGTAGTGCGGTTGCTACTGCAAACGGACCGATGATTCTTCATGGGCGGCGGGGACCTAATAGGGTTACTGAAGTTGCCCCACTGTGGGGATTTGTAGAGGATTTTCGGGATGGTACTGGCGATCACATTCAAATGCCATATTTTTCAGGAGATGTTATGTGGGGACAAAATAGTGGGCACATGAAAAATTCTGTGGTCCTACTTACGAGTCTTCAGATACTTGATGAAAATGATGCGCTTATTTCAAGAGTGAAAGAACAGATAAGTGACGAAGGCCACGATGGTATATCCAAAGAGGATTTAATTATGGCTGGGCAATTACCATTTTCGACAAGTGTGAGCCCTGGTACTGTAAGTAAAAATGAAAGTGTAGATCTTTGGGCTTATAGTTATGTTTCGGTTCAAAGGCCAGGGATCCGTGTTCGAGAGCATATCCTTGGAGATGACCTTGGTGGTACTTATTGGAGATTTGATGATGCTTATCATATGCAGTCAGGTAATGGTCGTGAAGGGGATTTACCAGGTGACTTTAAGTTTATGTATGCAGCTTCTACTATACGAGATGAAAAATTGAATCAAGGAATATATGCCACATATGCTTCCGGTTGGGTTATGGCACCAGAGGATGATGAAATGGGTGCGAGGTTCATGCCACCTTTTCAGGGAGCGGCTGGTGGCCCTGATGGAGGACCGCTATTTACGGTACACGGACGGGGAGTAGACATGTTCATGCTCCCTCTCGGAGTGCAACCCGGAGCAGTTCTTGAGAAGGGAGATTATTTCCGGATGGCTGGCCCGATTATGCCAACATTACCTAGCTATGTGGAATACGTTGTTACCGCACCAGATGGTACAACTCGAGCTTTTGAAGGTCGTGCTAATTCGGTTGGATATTATTATCGACCGGACGATGATTTTAAACTAGATCAATCAGGTATTTGGAGCGTTGATATAAAAGTAACACATGATGGTATGACTAGCGCTGGTCCAGTAGAAATGCCGTATCCAAAAGGTGGACTATTGTCCCCAGACGGATCAACTTTTAGATTCACTGTTAAAGGACCAGAAACTCAAATAATTTTGATAGAAACAGATTTAACTCAATTAACTCCTGCGGAATGGTTTGCAGATGTTAAGAATGCGAATTTTCAGGCATCATTGCCGAGCGGATGGAGTGGAGACACGGCAACCATAATTGTCACAATACCTGGGGTTGTATTAGTGGATAAAGACATATCAATTGAAAGAAATGAAATAACATGGAATTTGGATGCTCAAGCGTTGAATAAGATTGCTAATAATTTTGACTACAAACATGGCATTGCTGATACGATTACAGTCACATTCCATGCTGAAGGTGAAGTAGATAATATCCCATCTAAAGTTGTTGGAAGCATAGTTACGCATGGTGCAAGAGTACCCACTGTACCAAATTTTGATACTAAACTTTCTGATTTGCCGGAACTTTCTTTCTTTGAATCTAATAAGACCGATCAATTCATAGTAAATTTAGAGGACGTTGTGGGAGGCCACCCATTTAAAGGTGAAGGGACAAAAGACCCGGATGATGGAGCTCATGTTAACTGGGACAATAGCAACTATAAATGGCCATACGGAACACCTGTAACTGACTTCCCAGCTGTCTATGCCGTTTCTGATGGGTATGTAGACAAAATAGAAACTTATGGAGAAGTAGGGGGAGGCAGACACAAATATAGTGTGAACATTATTTTCGCTCAAAAAGATGGCCAACCCGTCAAATTCACAGCATCAATAGAACCATCTATGTCTCCTGGTGACAGCTCTTTTTATGAACCGTTTATAATGGTAGAAGAAGGCGAGTCGGTTTATAAAGGGCAAATTATAGCCTATATGTATATAGCACCTGATGGAAATTTCCCAGGACCACATATTCACTTTAGTGTTCAACCTAATGGAGAAAGTCAACAAGCACCGGCGATTTTCACAGAACAAATAGTACAAGAATTTCATGAGAAATGGGGAATTTTTGGCTTTGATAAAGGCCAGAATCAGTCGTTAAATGATGTGGCAATGCCTGCCTGTATGGGGTATAAATTGAATGGCTCCGAAAACCCATTTTCCCAGGATGGCATAGAATGTCTGAAATAATCTCCAGTCTCAGGTAGAAAATTAAGAAATCAGTAAGGATTATTTGGCTGTGTATCTTAAGACTATCGTTGTTAAAGTGTTGATATTAATTTGGGTACTAGTAGGGTGTAATAATTCTTTAGACAGAAGTGCTGTTGATTCAATTGAATTAACAGCACAGACAACTATACCGTCGAGTGTTAATGGCCTGGAGGATTCACCCACAAAGAACACTGTACTTATACAACCAAATTCTTCATCAACTGTTGCTGTTTCTCCTGATGGAAATTTTGTAGTGGCAGTTAATTCAGATAGTGATTCGATAACTCTTATAGATGCGGTTACATTTAATATAGTTGCTGAGATATCTGTAGGTGATAATCCAAAAACAATTGCTATCACACCTGATTCTAGAAATGCTTTAGTTACAAATTATGATTCCTCAACTTTATCTGTAATTGATCTTGAATACGCTAAACAAATCGATCAATACAATGTAGGCCATATGCCATACGGAGTAGTTACTAATGGAATCTATGGTTTTGTTACAGAGTTTGGGGATAGTTCTGTCAGTATAATCCAGTGGGACACGGGAAGATTAGTGACTCGTATTAAAGTTGACTCTTTTCCATCTGGAATAGCTTTGAGCCAAAATGCAGAAAAATTGCTTGTAACTCATTTATTTAGTGGAGCTATTACAGTTATTGACGTATTAACCCGTACAATAATTGGAAAAGTATCTACTGGATCAGAAACTAATATAACTCAATTTATAGCTATAGATCACAAAGGAGAGAAAGCTTATATACCACAAACGCGATCAAATTCTATGAATATGGCACGTCAGTTTGATACCACAGTATTTCCGATAGTAAATGTATTAGATCTGGATCAAATGCAGTTAGTTATCAAAAAAAGAATCACATTGGATACGGCGGATAAACCGGTTAACATGCCGTTTTCAGTGGCTTTATCTCCTGAGAAACATATTTTGTATGTAGCTAATGCTGGTAGTAATGATGTATCTGTTATTGATCTTGGAACCAATAGAG
>CAUZSC010000079.1:0-4419 GCA_963582505.1 Dehalococcoidia bacterium | reverse complement strand
GACCCGGTGTCAAAACCGGAGGGAGCTCCCATAATTGGATTGCTTGGTCCATTAGTAAACCTACTGTGTAGTTTTTATTTATATTAAATTCCTTCCTTCCACTATTTAGTTGTTAAGGATTCAGTAAGGGGTGACGCCCCAAGGCGTCACCCCTTACTGCTTGAAATTATTGACATGTGTTGGAAGGTTTGGTAATTGATGCACCTCCTTATAGACGGCTTCGGCGGAGATAACAGGAAAATGACAGATGAATCATTTATATATAGCTTTTTAGATGATTATCCTAACCAAATAGACATGAATAAGATAACGGAACCTAAGGTTACTAGATATATGGGTTCTAAAAAAGAAGATTGGGGTATTTCAGGTTTCGTAATGATTGCAGAAAGCCATATAAGTATCCACACTTTTCCTGAGAGAGAATATGTGAATATAGATATATTCTCATGTAAGGATTTTGATGATAAGAAGGCAATAGGAAAGATTAAAGAAGCATTCTCATTAGATAAAATTAAGGTTTGGGTCATAGATAGAGGGCTGGATCAATCTATTCCGGATTTCTCTGGTAACCTTGAGGTAGGACGAGCTAGGGAATATGTAGTAGAGATTTAAGAGGGACTTAGTGCTGTCATCAGAAGGATTTTCAATTCCGTGGAGTTTTGGAGGGCTTACGCCTGAGGAAGCTAGAGCAGACACCTCCAGGGTTGTGGTGGTGCCTGTCCCATATGACTCTACAACATCTTTTAGGAGTGGCTCGAGAGAAGGCCCGAACTCTATAATAAATGCTTCAAGGTACCTTGAAGATTATGATATAGAATTAGCACGAGAAACTTATAGGGTGGGTATACACACTACTAATGAGATTGAACCACACGTGGGCGGTCCAGAGCATATGATAGATAGGGTACATGATTTCGTTTATCCCTGGATCGAGGACGGTAAATTGATAACTTTGCTCGGCGGGGAACATTCTATATCTGTTGGGGCAGTAAGAGCCCTAAGTAAATTCTATCCAGACCTGTCGGTATTATATTTCGACGCACATGCCGATATGAGGAATGAGTATATGGGTAGTAAATTTAGCCATGCTTGCACAGCTAGAAGGATAATGGAAATTTGCCCAATTGTTCCGGTAGGCATTCGTAGTATGAGTAAAGAAGAGATGGATTTCATACAAAATGAAGATATCAGAATTCATTTTGGTGGTGAATTGAACCCAAATAATGAATGGAATATAGAAGATATAGTAGGATCTCTTTCTGAACACGTATATGTCAGCGTGGATCTTGATGTACTTAATCTAGGTATTATGTCTGCAGTAGGTACACCTGAGCCAGGGGGGATAAGTTGGAATACTATATTAAGTATAATTAGAGAGGTCTGCTCTAGGCGGAATTTGGTTGGGTTCGATTTGACTGAATTGACTCCTGGAGATGGCCCAATTGCTAATTCATTCGTTGCTGCAAAATTGGCCTACAAGATGATAGGATATGCTACGTAAGGTAGCTGAGGTGCCAACGGATTCCAGTATATCAATGTCTGGAAGTGATGTTAGAATGAACTATTCATTAGATCAGCTTTATTAATTGAGAGATATAATTTATGTCAGATAATATGAATACTATATATATGGATTATGCTGCTACGACTCCAGTCAGGCCGGAAGTCCTAGACGCTATGCTGCCTTATTTTACAGTTGCATATGGAAATCCTTCAAGTTTGTACTCAGTTGCACAGGAAGCTAGGAAAGCAATAGATGATTCTAGGGATATGGTTGCGAGGGTATTGAATTGCAGACCTAGCGAAGTTGTTTTCACGAGTGGTGGCAGTGAATCGGATAATACTGCCCTTAAGGCATCTGCAATGGCACTTAGGGATACTGGCAATCATATTATTACCACTAAAATTGAACACCACGCAATATTGCATACATGTGATTTCTTGGAAGACATGGGATTTGATATTACTTACTTGCCAGTAGATTCTGAAGGAATGGTAGATCCATCGACTTTATCTAACGCTATAACTAACAAAACTATACTAGTAAGTATAATGATGGCTAACAATGAAATAGGTACAATAGAACCAATAGCACAGATAGGCCACGAAATAAAAAAATTGTCAACTAATATGAAGAGAACTATAGTTTTCCATACAGATGCCGTCCAGGCGGCTGGGTTTCTAGATATAGATGTCGGTTTACTAGGGGTAGATATGCTTAGTTTATCTGCGCATAAATTCTACGGACCTAAAGGAGTAGGTGTGCTTTACGTGAGGAGAGGGACTCCATTCTCTGCCCAACAGATGGGAGGGGCTCAAGAGAGGCAAAGAAGGGCAGGAACAGAGAATGTACCAGGGATTGTTGGCACTGCATTAGCATTGAAACTTGCTGATGATGAAAAAGTAATTACCACATCGCATTGTTTGGCATTAAGAGACAGATTAATCAATGGTATTTTGGGCAACATAGAGAGATCTCACTTAAATGGGCACCCTGTCAATAGGTTGCCGAATAACGTTAATATCTCATTTGATGGAGTAGAAGGGGAAACTATACTCTTGGGACTAGACTTTGCTGGCATAGCCGCCTCAAGTGGCAGTGCATGTACATCGGGATCTATTGAGCCATCGCACGTGCTATTAGGTGTAGGACTGGAGTCAGATGCAGCACAAGCCAGTTTAAGGCTTACTATAGGCAAATACACCACGGAACAAGATGTAGATTATTTATTGAAAGTATTACCAGATTTAGTCTATAGGCTTCGAGCATTACCTACTCTATCTACTTTAGGAAAAGAAAAACTATGAATATAACGTATATATATTCCAAGTATATAATTGTACTAACGGTTTTCTTAATTCTTTTTTCTGGTGGTTGCTTTCGCAATGAGACCATCTACTCACACAAGGGAGATATATTGCAAATAGTAGCATCCGCTGTAGAAGAGGTAGAGAGTGTATTGTATAGCGATGGTGGCAAAACATATGAGATTAAACCATCTGAAGATGGTTTGGTATTGGCAATGGTTAATACGAGAATAATCAATCAGAGGTCTACCCAAATAAGTTTGTCCGTCGATAACGAAGCAGCTAAACTGACGATGAAGGACGGCCCAGAAGTATATTCTTTTGGTTATATGGATAGAGGCGTGGAGGTAGATTTAGTAATCCCTGACGACTATTCTTACGGCCCATTTGTATGGGGAGCAATTGCGATACCGCTTGGATATGAGATATCAGGATGGATGATATTTGAAGTCCCTAAAGAGAGTGACTATTTGGCGTTCATTTGGGAGGATGCAGATTTCGTGAGGATAATGTACCAGCGTTAATAACCCTTGATATTACCAGTCGTACTTAAGTAAATTATCCTAATATTACATCGAGTAAGTTAGTCGTTGTGCTGCTAAACCCTATGTGGTATACTTCGCCGGTATTATTACATAAGGGTTTTTTATTACTGGATTAGGAAGGCAGGGTTTATGGTTTCAACTGTTGAACAAAAAGAATCCGTCACGCAAGAATTCGTGAGTATGAAGTCCCTACTTGAGGCTGGTGTCCATTTTGGCCATCAGACTCAAAGGTGGCATCCTCGTATGAAACGGTATATATTCACTCAGCGTAACGGCATACATATCATAGACTTGCAACAAACATTGGGGTTGCTTGAAAACGCCTGCAAATTTATATCTCAGATAACAGAACAAGGTAAGTCCATATTGTTTGTTGGAACAAAACGTCAGGCACAAGAAGCTGTGGTTCAAGCAGCAGGTAAGAGCGATATGTTCTATGTTAGTAATCGATGGTTGGGCGGAATGCTTACTAACTTTTCCACGATACAGAGCAGAGTAGATCACCTTGCAAGGTTGGAAGAGCGTAAGGCTAAAGGTGGCTTTAATCTATTGACTAAAAAAGAAGCTCAGAAACTGGAAGATGAGATTATAAGGCTTAACAGAAATTTTAGTGGCGTAAAAGAAATGACAAAGTTGCCAGGAGCTTTGTTTATAATAGATATAGCCAGAGAGAAAATAGCAGTTTCTGAAGCTAGGCGTATGGGTATACCTATAGTAGCGTTAGTAGATACTGATGGTGACCCAGAGCTTATAGATTATGTGATTCCTGGTAATGATGATGCTATACGTTCTATAGCATTGGTTGCTGGTAAGGTGGCTGCGGCAGCGATAGAAGGATTTGGGCACCGCATAGCCAATGAGAGTAAAGCAAGTACAAATGAAAGTGAGAGTTCCATAGACAGAGAACTTGAAATTTTAGAAGAGACCACGGAAGAAAATTCGAATGAGACTGAAAACTCTGATAATGAAACACCAATAGAAGAACTAACCGAGAACCCTCCTGAAGGGATTCTAACACAATCAACGGCTGAGGATATTAATGGAGTTGAGACTCAAGATCTAGATA
>CAUZSC010000078.1:0-4490 GCA_963582505.1 Dehalococcoidia bacterium | reverse complement strand
GCAAAGAAAAAATTCTTTCGGGAGGAATTTGTTTATCCATTATATCGTGAGCTTTTTCTGCAGAAATATTACTGTCAATAATTCCAAGCCGCTTACTTACTCTGTAGATATGTGTGTCTACTGGCATTGCTGGCATGCCGAGGCCAAAACACAACACAACGGCGGCTGTTTTAGGTCCAACGCCAGGCAAATCGCAAAGCCATTTCTTTGCTTGGTGTAAAGGCATGTCCTTTAGGAAGGATATGTCAAAATCTCCACGGAGTTTCTTTATTGATTGGAGTACATTCTTGATCCTAGGGGCCTTTACATTTGACAATCCACCCATCCATATTGTTTCAGCAATATGGATGGGTTCTGCTTCGGCCACTGAATTCCAATTGTCAAAAGAATCTACCAAATTTTGGTATGCCCTGAAGGAATTTATATCAGAAGTGTGTTGGGATAAGATTGTGAAAACTAACTCAGATATCGGACTAAACCTTGGTTCCCAAACAGATGGGCCATAGGTTGATTGCAGGGCCTTGTAGATAGAATCAAGGCTGGATTTCGAAATGTTCTGCATGGTTTATGAATTTTGTAGGTCGCCAGTGTCGAAGCGTTGGAGCGGGAGATGGGATTTGAACCCACGACAACCGCCTTGGAAGGGCGGCGCTCTACCGCTGAGCTACTCCCGCTGAAAAAGGTCATTGTAGCAGGTGTATAGGGCACAGTCGATGGGATATTTTGGATAGGGGTATAGGCATTTGCTTTTGAAAAGTTATAGAATGATTGACGGTATGTTTGTTATAAATAAAGTTCATATAGATGAGATGATTGTTCATGCTCTTCAAGATGACCCTAACGAATGTTGTGGCATTTTGGTTGGCAAGAATGGCGTGGCAGATAAAGTCTGTCGTATGATTAATACAGCGAATAGTCCGTACAGGTATGATATGGATCCCCAGGAATTATTGAAAATTCTTGATGATGAATATGAGACTGAAAGAAGGGAACTGGTTGCAATATACCATTCGCATACTCATAGCCAAGCATATCCTTCTGACACAGACGTAAGGTTAGCTCCTACGTCGTTTTTCCCAGATGCTTACTATGTTCTTGTTTCTCTTCTGGATAAAGATAATCCACCAGTAAGGGTATTTCGTATTGAGAATGGGAAAGTTGAGGAAGAAGAGGTATATTTTGAATAGCAGAAGATTAGTTTTCTTCTCTAATTATTTACACTTAACATTATTAAGGATGGGAAAAATTGAGTTTCGATAATAAGTACTTGTTTCCGGATACTGCTGCAGTGAATGCAGAGGGACATCTAACATTAGGGGGCATTGACGTGATCTCTTTAGCAAAGGAGTTTGGCACACCTCTTTATGTCATGGATGAGGATACCTTAAGGGGTAGGTGTAGGGCATTTGTTGACTCTTTTAGGAGAAGACACAGCAACACGTCAGTGGTATATGCATGCAAGGCATTTATAAATCCTGCACTAGCAAGAATCTTGCAAGAAGAAGGACTTGGGTTGGATGTGGTTTCCGGTGGAGAACTAGCCGTTGCTCAAAGAATTGAGTTCGACGCAAAGAAAATATATTTTCATGGGAACAATAAAAGCCAGGAAGAATTGGCAATGGCATTGGACTATGGTATCGGTCGGGTTGTAGTTGATAATTTTCACGAGATATCTCTTCTAAGTAAAACAGCATCTGATAAAGGATTGGTGCAAGATATATTAATTAGAGTGTCACCCGGGATAGACCCGCACACGCATGCACATACCACTACGGGAGTGTTGGATAGCAAATTTGGGTTTCCTATAGAGACAGGACAAGCTGAAGAAGCAGTGAAGATGGTTCAAAGTGAAAAAGGATTGAGGTTATTGGGTCTACATTTTCATTTGGGCTCTCCTATATTTGAATTGGAGCCCTATACGCGTGCTCTCGAGGTAACTTTAGCATTTGCCTCGCGTTTGGGATTAACTCTTAAAGAATTGAGCCCAGGTGGAGGATTTGCCATACCATATACTATGGATCAAAGACCTCCAGATATAGAAGAGTATGTAGATGCAATCGTGTCGCCAATAGATGGAATGGATATACACTTAGTCATAGAACCAGGGCGAGCTATTATTGGATCTGCAGGAGTAGCATTGTATGAGGTTGGATCATATAAAGATATACCGGACGTTAGGAAATACGTTTCAGTGGACGGAGGAATGGGAGATAATATTAGGCCTGCTTTATATAACGCGAAATATGAAGTTGTTGTAGCAAATAAAATAAACATGCCAGAAGAAGAAAGAGTATCTATTGCCGGTAAATTTTGTGAGTCTGGCGATATTCTTCTTCCAGATAGTTTCTTACCCAAGTTGGAGCCTGGCGATATACTTGCGGTACCTTCGGCGGGTGCGTATGCACCAGCTATGGCAAGTAATTACAATATGGCTCCGAGGCCAGCAATCATTTTGGTGAAAGATGGTAAAGCAAGACTTATTAGAAGGCGTGAATCCTATGAAGATTTAATGCGTAATGATGTGTTGTGAGCCAATATAACGATGCAAATTTTGGTTTGCTAGGGAATCAGACTATAACCAACACATTATTGAAGGGTTTGCGTAATGGAACCTTAGTTCAATCCTATGTCTTGATTGGCCCGCCTCATCTAGGCAAACTGACATTAGCACAAGGTTTAGCTCAAGGCGTGAATTGTCTGGGAAGTCAAAATGAGATACCTTGTGGTCAATGCAGTCAATGTATGCGTATAAAGCAAGGTATACACCCAGACGTCCAGATAATAAATATAAAAAACCCTGAGATTACAGAGGACTCAGGGCTAACCCCAAACCGACTTGCATGGCTTCGAGGATTACTACGGGAGACTTATTTAAAGCCGTTTGAAGGGAAATGTCGAGTCTTTATCCTTGAGGAAGTTGACACGATAAGTAGAGCATCAGCAGATACATTATTGAAAAGTCTAGAAGAACCTCCAAGTGCAGTATTGTTTATACTCATTGGAAACTTAGCAGAACATATACCAGACACCATTTTATCTCGTTGTCAAAGGTTTGATTTTAGGCCATTATCAAATGATGCAATAGAGGATTGCTTGAAGGAAATGAAACTCATGGACGAACCAAAAGCTCGTGAGTTAGCGATACTTTCTGAAGGTTGTATTGGATGGGCTATTGAGGCTGCTAATAATTTAGAGATTCTTGATCAATATCTGGCAGACAGGCAGAATTTCGCAATGGTGTTGAATGAAGACCTGCAAAAAAAATTCAGTTATGCTGAGCAAATTGCCAGTCGTTTCTGGAAAGACAAGGAATATGTCTTAGGCCAGTTGGCCATAATGCTCAGTTTTTGGAGAACGCTATTGCTTTTCTTGGGAAACGGCAATAAGAATATTTGTTCAACAGAAATGTCTCTTTTCACAGAGGCAGCAAAAAGCATTGATATGTATCAAGTAATGTCTTCCATTAAGAAAACGGAAAACATTATAGAATATCTGTCAGATATAAATAACCCTAATCCCAGGTTAGCCTTTGAGTCATTAATGTTGGATATACATTCAGGAAGCATAATTTTTTAGAAATTACTGATACGGTGATATAAATGACAACTTTGATTGGAGTCAGACTTCAACATGCAGGGAGGTTAATATACTGTGATAGTGGTGATTTGGAGATAACCCATAAAGACAAAGTGATAATTCAAACTAAAGATGGATGCAATGTGGCATGGGTAGTAATAGCCCCAGGCCAGATTGTTTATAGTGAAGTGGAAGGTCAACTAGTGCAAGTTTTACGGAAGGCAACACTGAATGATATTGAATCCATGAAACAAGATAGTAATTAAGAAAACAGAGAAATGCAGACATGAGGATTCAAAGTATAATATATTCAGATAAGAAGAGGGGATGCTTGATTTGGCTAATATAGATGAGCTTAAATCTCAATATACCGACATTCAGCAGAGGATCGAAGTTTTGGGAGAAGAAGCTGTAGATCCAACTTGTTTGCTTTCTTTTGATTATGAATACCCTGACCAAGAGAGTGAAATAGTTATAGATACAGATGAATTTACGGCAGTTTGCCCGTGGACTGGGTTACCAGATCAAGGGACTCTGGTAATTAAATACGTTCCATTTAAGAAATTGATGGAACTAAAGTCAGTTAAGTATTATCTTTTTTCTTATAGGCAGGTAGGAATAGTTCAAGAGCATGCTGCTAATCGAATATTACAAGATCTCATTAACTTGTGTGAACCACGTAGGCTTACCTTGACTCTCGACTACAATGTCAGAGGTGGTCTTCACACTACAGTAAAAGTTGAGTATACAGCGCAGTGAATGTGAATGATTGAAATACAAGCTAAAGATAAAATCAGCCCCCAACTTGTACTTGTTATTGCACTGTTTATTACTTGTTTAGTGGCATCCAATATAGTAGCGGTAAAGATTGCTGATATATTTGGTCATTTTCTTCCAGCTGCAATAATAATATT
>CAUZSC010000077.1:0-4777 GCA_963582505.1 Dehalococcoidia bacterium | reverse complement strand
GCATACAAGAGGCCATAGAAATTGGCAATTACTATGCTCCAGAGCACATTTGCCTAATGGTAGAGGAGCCATGGTCACTGATAGGCCATATTCATAACGCTGGAGGTATATTTTTAGGGGATTATTCGCCTGAAGTAATGGGGGATTACGTTGCTGGACCGAGTCATGTTATGCCTACTGGTGGGTCGGCCAGATTTAATTCATATCTTGGAGTCAACCAATTCTTACGTAGAACTCCAGTGATAGGGTTAGATCCACAAGTTGCACTACGATTGATAAACACTGCATCTGTAATTGCTAGAGCAGAGGGCTTAGATGCACATGCTAGAGCAGCAGAAATTAGACTGGAGTTGTACAACAAAGGCTCGTAGTTGATAACATTGATAAAAGCACAGGCTAAAATATTTTAAGAAATACAGGATAGCAAGACTAGATAAAGTGGATATAAGAAATCTGTTTCGCAAAGATCATAACAGCTTGAATCCGTACATACCTGTATTATCTCCAGAATCCTTAGCTAAACTAGGTGGAGAGTCAGCAGGAAGAATAATTAAGCTTAATGCAAATGAGAACCCATATGGTCCTTCACCTCGAGTTAAAGAAGAACTGGGGAAATATCAGGAATATAACATTTACCCAGACGCTGAGCAGACATTGTTACGAGAAGCATTGTCAAAATATGTTGGTGTTTCAAGTAAATATATTTTAGCAGGCGCAGGTGCTGATGAGATAATTGATCTCATTCTTAGAGCCATATTAGAGCCTGGAGACACGGTTATAGATTGCCCCCCAACCTTCGGTATGTATTCATTTAGTACATATATAAACGGAGGGGAAGTAATATCTGTTCCAAGAGATATAAGTTTCAATGTAAATATAGATTCAATAAAAAATGCACTGAGAGATAATACAAAAGCTATATTTATTGCATCTCCAAATAACCCTACAGGTAATTTGATCTTGAAGAATGAAGTCTTGGGCCTTCTAGATCTAGGAATATTGGTTGTAATAGATGAAGCTTATTGCGAATTTAGTGGACATACTATGGTTGACCTTATTAGTAAATACCAGAACCTTATAATCCTACGAACGGCTAGTAAATGGTGTGGATTGGCTGGACTTAGGATAGGTTATGGAATAATGGATCCCATAATTCTTCAACGGCTTATGGATATAAAACAACCATACAATATAAATTCAGCAGCAGAGATTGCTTTGATAGCATCACTGGGAGATTTGGAATATCTGAAAAACAATGTTTCGCTGATAATAGAGGGGAGAGACAAGCTGTTCCAACGGCTATTGAATATTGAAGGGATATACCCATACCCGTCTTACGGCAACTTTATTCTCTGTCATTTGTCCCAATGTAATGCGAAAGAAATATATGCAAAACTAGCAAACTTAGGTATATTTGTGAGATACTTTGATTTACCTGAGATAAGCAGTTGTTTGAGAATATCTATTGGAACTCCTGAACAGATGGATGTTCTAATAGAATCTCTTTCTAGCATAATAAGTGGGAACTAGAATACGGGGTACTAATCAAAATGGAACGAATAGCTAAATTACAACGCGACACTAAAGAAACACAAGTATCTGTGGAAATCAATCTCGATGGAACGGCCAAGGCTCATGTAGACACACCTAATGGCATGTTTAATCATCTTCTAGAACAACTTGCTAGACATGGATTGATAGATATAACAATTAAGGCTAATGGGGATTTATCCCCAGGTTGGCATCATCTTGTTGAAGATGTAGGCATTGTTTTGGGTCAAGCACTCCATTCTGCTATAGGGGAAGGGAAGGGTATAGTTAGGGTTGCACATTCTGTCGTCCCACTAGACGAAACACTTGCGATGGTCACCTTGGATTTAGGTGGAAGGCCCTATGCCGTTGTGTCTGCTCCATTTAATGGAGCAGATCTGGGAGATCTCCCTGCAGATTTAGTGAGACACTTTCTTGAGGTATTCGCACTAGAGGGCAGATTCAACCTTCACGCTGAAATAATCAAAGGAGCCAATGATCACCATAAAGCAGAAGCATTGTTTAAAGCGTTGGCCAGGGCACTTAGAGACGCTACGCGGATTGACGAAAGGGCTCCTCAGGACGTTCCGAGTACAAAGGGTACAATTAATTGAACTTTATCAATGCTTGAGTTCGTCTATGTCAAATTCATAATTTTCTATAACTGGATTAGATAGTAGCCTATCACACATCTGACTTATACTAGCCTTGGCTACATAGATATCATCAGCAGCCATTTTGATTTGAATAAACTTTCCAGCCCTTAAATCACTTACAGAATCAAACCCCATGGTTTTAAGGCCTGCCATTATAGTTTGTCCTTGTGGATCACTAACTGTAGGCTTTAAAATTATCCTGACATTTGCTAAGAAAAAATTAGACATTCACTCCATCCTTACTAGTCCCTTGCCTATATGTATTTGTATGAAATCTTCTATACGTTGTTCATCAAATTTTTCGAATTGGTCTATCCACAACAATCCTGTTAAAGCTATAGTAGAATTCATAGTGTTATATGGTGCTAAGATTACGCCTTCTTCGTATCTAGAGGCTATTCCCTGTAGTTTTTCAACCAAGTCCAGACAATTGTCGTTGCAGTTATATTGAATCAACACACCACCATATCTTAAATAGGACACTTGCAATTCGTTATCTATTGGTTCTGAATATAATCCCCATGTTATGTCTTCTTGATCAAGCCTATAGTACCACCCAGATGTAGGAGGATATGTTGAGTAATCCATATGATGCTGACCCTTCTCAATCAATAGGTCTGCTTGGGCGTTCATTTCCTTCCCTGTCGTCAAGGTATCTTGGTCGGGTCCAGTACTGAAGGCAGATCCTCCAGGTGATGCGGGTAAGATCAAAGATAAGACTATTATCAATCCTATAAACCCCACTACACTTAGCATGAGTCCTCGGATGACACGCTTCCGTAAACGCCTTTTTGCTCTTCTTGTCTCTCTTCCAATGGCGCTGCGTTTTGATCGTTCTCTTTTGTTTAGGTCACTAGAAGACATTAAACATTCTCCAAACTATGTGGAAGTATTCCAACTGGTCCCCGTAAGACGTTCGAAAGCCTCTATATATCTTTCGTGTGTTTTTTGAATTACGTAATTTGGCAGTGCTGGCCCAGGAGGGTTTTTATCCCAGCCACTTTCATTTAACCAATCTCGTACGAATTGTTTATCAAAATTAGGTTGTGATTGACCAGGTTTATAGTGATCTACATCCCAAAAACGGCTAGAATCTGGAGTAATAAGTTCATCTATAAGTATTATTTCATCATTCAGGATACCGAATTCCATTTTTGTGTCAGCCAAAATAATACCTTTTGGATGGGCGTGCAAATGTGCGAAATTATATATACCTATTGTGAGTTGTTTCAATTCCTTTGCCATGTCAGTGCCTACCATGTTTTCTACATCATCCATAGTCATTGGTAAGTCATGCCCCTCTTCTGCTTTAGTGGTAGGAGTGAACAACGGTTCTGGAAATCTGTCTCCTTCTAGCAGTCCACTAGGCATTTTATCGCCGCCGACTGTACCATGTGTTTTATACTCAGCCCATGCTGATCCAGTTATATATCCCCTGACTACGCATTCAATATCTATTCTTTGTGCCCTTTTAACTATCATAGACCGATTCTTAATAGGTTGACTCAAATTCTCTAAAATAGGGTGCCCGTTAAGTTCCTTCGGTATGTTTTGTCTATTGGCAAGAGTTATCAAGTGATTTGGAACGATAGGCTTAGTTTGATCAAACCAATAGGATGAAATTTCACACAGCAAAGAGCCTTTTTCTGGGATACCTGAACCAAGGACTAAATCAAAAGCTGAAATTCTATCTGTTGCAACCATAAGCAAATAGCCCGCTCCCAAGTCGTAAGTATCTCGAACTTTTCCTTTGTGGAGGAGTGTGCCCAAATGTGTTTCTGTAATTACTTCTTGGTTTTCTGTTTCCATATTAGTAGCCCTTTTCTATGCCAAGCCTAGCGAAACTTGCATCAACATGGCGAGTGTAATATTTATAATCAAATATGGATTCTATGATATATTTATCTAAACTATTAACAACATCTTTTTCAGATAGAATTAGTTGCCTGAAATCGCTACCGTCCTCCCATGATTGCATGGAACAATTTTGTATTATTTCATATGCCCGTTCTCTTTGTAATCCAGCTTCTATTAATGCCAATAGAACTCGCTGCGAAAAGATTAGTCCGTTTGTTATTTCTATATTTGCCATCATTCTGTCTGTATGTATTCGTAATCCAGATATAACTTCAGTAAATAAGCTTAGTATGTAATCCAAAGCCATTGAGGAATCTGGCAATATGAGTCTCTCGGCTGATGAATGGCTTATATCTCGTTCATGCCATAGTGCTACATTTTCCATTGCAGTTATTGAATATCCCCGTATAAGCCTAGCCAGTCCGCATACTCGCTCAGATAGTTCTGGGTTTTTCTTATGAGGCATGGCAGAAGAGCCAGTTTGACCTTCACCGAAAGGTTCTTCGACTTCTCTTATTTCGGTCCTTTGCAAAGATCTTATCTCTGTTGCAAATTTCTCAAGCGAACAAGCTATAAGAGCTAATGTGGTGACAAACTGGGCATGTCTATCTCTTTGAAGTACTTGATTTGAGACTGGAGCTGCCTTTAAACCAAATAAAGAACATACCCTTTCTTCAACATGTGGTGGCACAGTAGCATGGGTGCCAACAGCACCTGAAATTTTACCGTACGAT
>CAUZSC010000076.1:0-4806 GCA_963582505.1 Dehalococcoidia bacterium | reverse complement strand
ATTACTGGAATTTTTCGTTGAACAGTCTATATTGCCAGACGAGGAAATCACAATTAAGGACGCTAGTACTAGCCTAGGTGTCATTACCATAAAGACGAGGCGTGGCGAGGTAGCTATAGGTTATAACGCTGCAGGTCGAATATGGCTCCGCAGATGCATTTGATTTACATGAAACTATTTTCTGAAGTGACATAGTGTATACCGCAAAGCAGTCTCCGGGTGCTTACATGGCTGAAACCGGCTTGCTCTGATATAAGTCTTGAATCTGTGTCCGCATAGCAGTATTCCAGTAGTGACATCCATCCATTCTTGACAAGGCGGTCATGTGTATTTGCTAGTAGATGTTCTCTATCATTCGAGATTCTACAAGGATAGTCTACCAGTATGCCGTCTAATGTAATATCTTCTAATATTTCGTAGATACCTTGATACGTGCATACCTCAATATTTGTTAAACGTATATTGTGCATAGTATCTGTACATTTCTCAACTAACTTTCTATCATCGTACAGAACGTATAATTTGCCTTGAGTTATGTATTTTGCAACGGAGACATATAGCTTAATGTTTCCGCAACCAATTATGCATATCTGTTCATAAGGCCTAATAGGTAGAATGGTAATAAGAAGGTCAGAATCTATGCCACTTATTTCCTCTAATCTTTCAGAAGGTATGTTTACTTATATATAGATTTCATAAGTGAGAATGAATTGGCGATTTATATTCATAAAGATGCTATGGCTTGCCCAAAATCTAATTTGCCAGTGTATAGAGCTTGACCTATTATAGCCCCCTCTACACCTAAAGAATTTAGATGTACTAAGTGTTCTATTGTTGATACTCCACCAGAAGCTACGATATTGCCAATAGATGACTCTTGAATGTTCTGTATAGATTCGAAGTTTGGTCCTTGTAGAGTACCATCTCTGGATATATCAGTGTATATGAACCTATTAATGCCTACGCGTTCCATTTGATTTAGCAGAGTTATCGCTTGGATACTAGAGGACGTACGCCAACCATTGACAGAAATCAACCCATCCCTTGCATCTAGACCAACTATAATGGCATCTGGCCCGAACTCCTTGCAACTATCTTCTACCAATTGTGGATTTGTAACTGCAATGGTGCCTAGTATTACTCGTTGAATGCCAGTTTCCAAGAGGAGGCTTATTCTATCAAAACTTCGAATACCACCACCAACTTGTATGGGTATACTAACTGTATTTACTATAGATCGTATAACATCAAAATTTAATTGGATGCCAGACCTAGCTCCATCTAAATCTACAACATGTATTCTTTTTGCCCCGACATTTTGCCAGTGCAGTGCAACTTCAGATGGGGATTCTGAGTAAACAGTCTCCTGATCATAATCTCCCTGATAGAGTCTGACACACAATCCTCCTCTTATATCAATAGCAGGTATTAGTTCCATAATATTACACTCCTTTAGGGGTCTCCTAGGGAGATACGTAGAAAATTATCATACAGATGAAGTCCAAAAGATCCACTTTTCTCTGGGTGGAACTGAGTGGCTATCAACTCGTCTTGAGCTATTACACTGCAGAAATTGATGCCATACTCTGTATTACCAAGAACTACTTTGTCTTCAGATGGCTGAGCATAATAGCTGTGTACAAAATAAAAGTAAGAGTTATTGTTTATGCCATCGAAAACAGGGTTTCGATTATTGACAGATACTTGATTCCATCCCATATGGGGTCGTTTCACAGTTGTAGGAAGTAATTTTACGCTTCCTCTAAATATTCCCAACCCAGGAGATGGACCTTCTTCAGAACTTTCTAGAAGTAATTGTAGACCTAGGCATACCCCAAAGAAAGGAGTATTTCTATTTATAACTTCCACAAGCGGTTCAATCATTCCACTTTCTTTTAGCTTCAGCATTGCAGGTTCGGATGCACCTTGTCCTGGGAATATTATTGCAGAGGCGTTTAGAATATCTTCTGGGACACTGGTAAGATGTGCCTTATACCCTAGTTTTTCTACAGCTTTTGCTACACTACGTATATTCCCGGCACCGTAATCTATTATTGTTACAGACTTATCCGGCATTATTGATTTCTCCTCATAAAATCAAGTATCAGTCCTCTCGCTCGGTCGCCATTTTCGCCATCAAATATATCTGTTCCGTGATTAGCCCCGGATAATCTGTATGCTTTGCTGTAGTTTGTCGAGTTTTGTAGCAGCAGATCTAGAGTTCTTGCATGGAATTTATCATCTTCAGCAGCAATGAAGAGTTTTGCCTCTTCTATTTTATTTATATCTGTGGTCACATCTAATCCGTCAGATATCACAACTGGGGCTGATATAGTTACTATACCAGTCGTATTGTATTCACTAGCTACCTTGATAGAAGCTGTGCCTCCCATGCTAGCACCTACTAGGAATATTTCAGATATTCCTTTGTCCTGCAGGTATTTTAGGGCTGATTGTAAATCTATGTGCAGTTTATTCAAATCTATTTCTCCGCCTGATTTTCCATATCCCCTAAAATCGAAAACTAATGATGTATAGCCTTGATCTTCTAAGACCCGTGCAAATGGCCACCAGTCTACCTGGCTACCACCTTTCATATGACTTAAAATAACTCCTGTTTCTCCTATCCCAGCCAAACGTCCGGATAGAGTTACTCCATCCGGAGTAACAAAGGATATTTCTTGACCTGGCCTTCCAGCAAGACATCCGCTGAATAGCAAGACTAAGAATATTAGGCTAAGTCCTTTGAGTAGTAAGCGATTCAATTGGGAGATCTTTATCCTCAAATCTGGCCATTATAAATATTAGATCTGCAGCCCTGTTTAGATATTGCAGTACCAGTTGATTGTGTAACATGTTTTGTTCTTTAAGGCTAACCACACGTCTTTCAGCTCTTCTAATTATGCTTCGGCTTAGGTCCAGTGCACCAGAGGCTGGGGAACCACCAGGAATTATAAAAGCTTTGGGCAAGGTAATTTGATCGTTGAGCCAATCTATCAATTTTTCTAAATTGAGTATCATGGCGGAAGTTACAACATTAAAATGCTTCAGTAGTTTCGAGTATTGGGATGAATCTGTTGCTAATTCAGCACCAACTGTGAACAAGTCTTCCTGCAATCCCCTTATTATCCTTGGTAAGACAGTAGATTTTGAAAGAGATCTTGCGAGGCCCAAAGACGATATTGCTTCATCTACAGTACCATAGGCTTCGCAACGGAGATCAGCCTTGGATACTCTTCCTCCATAGAGCAATCCAGTATCTCCAGCATCTCCATATTTGGTGTAAATCTTAGGCACTTATATCCTCCATGAAAAGTATAGCATAGCATGTTGTAGTAATTAGAATAGAGATCCAAAAATGCATCAGTATGCTGAATCTATTATTCCGACAGTAATATTCATAAAGTTGTATGCTATACTGTGTCCCCAGAAATAAATATCAAGGGGGTGGGTTTTGTTTAGGGTTGATGGTAGGGGCAATCAAGATCCCAGACCTATTAAGATAACTCCTAGCTTTTTGGCATTTCCAGAAGGGTCTGCGTTAATAGAAGTTGGAGAGACTAAAGTTATATGCACGGCTTCACTAGAGGATCGTGTTCCAGGATGGAGACGAGGGCAGGGCAAAGGATGGGTTACCGCCGAGTATTCCATGTTGCCAGGATCTACTCTCACGCGAAAGTCACGAGAGTTGGGAGTGGCTGGTATGAGCGGTCGTACTCAGGAGATTCAGAGATTGATCGGGAGATCTCTTAGATCTATAGTCGATATGGAGAAATTAGGAGAACGCACTATAGTTTTAGATTGCGATGTGATACAAGCAGATGGAGGTACGCGTACTGCAGCTATATCAGGAGCCTACATAGCTTTGTATCAAGCTTTTCTCAGGATGGTTCATAATGGAATAATAAAGACGAATCCGCTGAAAGTATCTATAGCCGCTATTAGTGTAGGATTGATTGCTGGTGAGCAGATATTGGATTTGTGCTATGACGAAGATTCTAGAGCAGATTTAGATTTCAATATTGTGATGACTGAAAAAGGTGATATTGTTGAGGTTCAGGGAACCGCTGAGGGTGAGCCTTTCTCTAAGAATATTATGCAAGATCTTATAGAATTGGCTGAAATTGGTGTAAGTCATCATTTTGCAGCCCAGATGGCAGCAGTATCTGAACTGCAAAATGAATTGTAATATATAACTATATCCATAAGTTTATATAATGCCTACTTTGTGTTTATTTCAATCACAAGTTGTTTATATAAGTCTGACAGTTTACTACTTAAGTTTACCGGGTAATGTTGAGGCTTAGATAGTGATTTGTATGTATCATCAAGGTGGGAGAAATCTGAATAGAACGTTTCTCTAATATCACTTAATGTAGGTAGGTTTTTCTTAACATGACCATTCTCCATATAAGTTTCTAGTAGTTTTTCCGAGCCTGTAATGTCAAGGATCTCATCTTCCATAGTTACCAAATCACCAGAGAACATGCCATTGTCATTTGTAATCCTATGGACCTGCTTACTACATGGTATAGTTTCTTTGTCAGGACTGACTTTTATCACTGGATGATCATTGTAACTCACCATCTTATAGACTATATCCAGCGATGGCAGGTCGTGTGACACCCCGATTTTAGTTCCTATTCCAAAGCCATCTATTGGAGCATCACTGGATACAAGCGACTGTATACTAAATTCGTCTAATCCACCACTGACTAATATCTTCACATATTCTAGGTTTGATTGATCTAGCATATACCGTATTTGCCTGCTTAGCCCTACAAGGTCGCCACTGTCTATACGGAC
>CAUZSC010000075.1:0-4891 GCA_963582505.1 Dehalococcoidia bacterium | reverse complement strand
ATAACTAGTGGTATACATTGATTCATAACTTCTTTGTCATTAAGGGCTTTTACAATTACTTCAGGTCCTATTCCACACACATCACCCATAGTTATGGCTACGATTGGTTTATCTTTCATAATGTCCTTCTTTCTGACTTAACCAGTTCATCTATATTAGCGGTAAATTTCATAAACCCTGATCTATTGTGATACAATATTGGCGACCAAGCACTGAGCCAGGTCGCCAATATTAAAGGCCCTCAAACAAAAAGAAGGCCTACCTATCCGGATCTATAGACGTTCTACGTCTTAATTTGCACGTCGTTTTAATCCCACATCAAAGAGTAATACGACGCGTAATAAACAATATTAATACCCAATGATGGGTTCGACATCTTTCAGTATATTTATCAAAGCATGTTCTATAGATTCTGGCTGACCACCTAACGTGAACTCCACCGGCAGCACCTGATAAGGCTTCTTTCGCTTATGCGGCCTAATGTAAGCTAAGCTCCTAAAGTGACCTTTGACATTGACTACCTTAGGAGGCGTGCGCCAATATCCTCTTATCCGTTTGCCTTTACTATTCTGATGAGCACTAACCCACACAGCATCAGATTTGGGTTTAGTTTTACTATTTAGCATGTTCCTCCCGTATAGTAATAGTACTTCATTGACAAATATTGGGTTCGATCAGGGCCATCACCCGCATTTTTCATATCCGCATTCCACGCAATGTTCGCATCCTTCTTGATAAACAAGTAATCCTTCACATTCAGGGCAACGTGACTTAGTATTGCCACTTTCATTAGTCCCATTTGCAGATGACTTAAGCATCATTCCTTCCTGTAGTGCAAATTGATCGCCTGTATAGTTGCCGTTAGCTCCATCTAAGGTCCTTCTTCCCAATACTAAGGCCACAGCGTCAGGAGCAGATCTCACTAAGTTTCCATCTTCCCACGCCGGGCAACAAGTTATTCCTCTCAATTGTTCCACTATTTGCGCTGGGTCTATTCCTGACCGGAGACCAAGTGATATCAAACGAGATATGGCTTCAAGTTGGGCTGAGTCACATCCCCCTGCCTTACCTAGATTTGAAAAGACCTCAAATGGACGATCTTCTTGGAAGTTAATAGTTATGTACATATTGCCGTGTCCAGTACGAACCCTGTCAGTTAATCCATGAACCTGTGCGGGTCTATCAGTAGGTGTAGCTGAGACACTTGTACCAAATTCTGATCTGCTGTTATTTTTTACAGATGATCCAGATGTTAATACTTCCAAGTCTCTACTCCCTGATCTATATACAGTAATCCCTTTACATCCTAATTCCCATGCCAGAATGTAAGCTGTTCGAACATCTTCCCTAGTAGCAGAATTTGGGAAATTTATTGTTTTAGATATGCCGGAGTCTACACTCTCTTGAAAAGCAGACTGCATACGAACGTGAGCTTCAGGAGATATATCGGCTGCAGTAAGGAAAACATCTTTAGCATGTTGAGGTACGTCTGGCCTATCTTGAATTGATCCACCATCCGCTAGAAAGTCCATTAATTTTTCGCTGTAAAAGAATTCGTTTTTGGCGACTTCTTCGAAATTACTATCCACATATACCAAACTCTCGCCTTCTAGAATATTATGTTTATGGTAACAAAGCGAAAACAATGGCTCTATTCCACTAGAGCAACCTGCGATCATAGAAATTGTCCCGGTAGGTGCTACTGTTAGTCGGCATGCATTTCTCATAGGCCTTCCTTGTTGATCATATACACTCCCAATATATCCAGGGAATGACCCTCTTTCCAAAGCCAATTCTTCAGAAGTTTTATCAGATTCATTTCGGATAAATTTCATAACCTTGTACCCTAGGGCTAGCCCTTCTTCTCCATTGTATGGCAACCCTAAATTAACCAACATATCTGCAAATCCCATAACACCCAAGCCTATTTTGCGTGTGGTTTTAGTCATTTTTTCTATTTCAGGAACAGAATAACTATTAGCATCTATCACATTATCCAGGAATCGAGTTGCTACGTGGACTACATTTGCTAGACCATCCCAATCTATGCCCTTGGTCGTACCAATGTTGACTACAAAGCGATCAAGATTTATAGACCCTAAATTGCAAGATTCATAAGGCAGCAAAGGTTGCTCACCACAAGGATTAGTTGCTGTCATACGCCCTATATGTAATGTAGGGTTATCCTCGTTCACTCTGTCCAGAAATATCATTCCGGGTTCGCCATTTTGCCAAGCTCCTTCAATTATATGGCTAAATAACTCTCCTGCATTCAGAGTACCAAGTTGTTCTCCGGTTATTGGATCTCTTAACGGATAGTCGGACCCATTCTGAACTGCTTCCATGAATTCTTGGCTGGCTCCAACAGAAATATTAAAGTTATGAATTTGGCCTTCATCTTTCTTACATGTTATAAAATCTAAAATATCTGGATGGTGAACGTCCATAACCGCCATATTGGCACCATCTCGTTTTCCGCCCTGCGTTACCAAAGTAGAAACAGATGACAAATGCCTTAATACTGCCACTGGGCCACATGCCTTGCCATGTGTTGTAGCTATTGGAGCTCCTTTTGGTCTAATGTTTGACAAGGCAAAGCCTGTCCCACCACCAAACTTTTGAACCAAAGCAGCTTCTTTAGCAGTCTCCATTATTCCTTCCATGCTGTCTTCCAATCCCATTACAAAACAAGCTGATAGTGTACCAGCCCCTGTGCCAGCATTCATTAATGTGGGAGAGTTAGGCACAAATTCTAGCTTCGCCATTGGCTTATAGAAAGCCTCTACCCATTTTTCCACATCAGCTTTGGGATTAAATTGTTTTTCTACATCAGCTATTGCTTTTGCTACCCTAAGGAACATACCGGCTGGGGTTTCCATAATATCGCCGTTAGAATCTTTTCTCAGATACCTCTTCTCCAACACAACCATTGCATTTTCCGTGATAAAAGGAACTATTCCAAACGGTGCATCTGGATCTTCTACAGAAGACACGTTTCCTTTATTATTTATAGCAGCTAATGACTCTAAGACCTTCTGTGCTATTAATGGATCATTTATTCCAGCTGCTTCCAAAGCAGCCGGAATATCTCCTTGGGTGATATTTCCCACAGAGGAGTTCTGCTTTTTCCTATCAGGCTCACTAACTATTGTCATTGGGTCCTCCAGTTCCGATATAAATTCCTTATAACCCATGTATTCAATTGCCCAGGTCCATGGGTATTGCTGGTGATATCCGTACCCGGCGTCCACGAGATCTGCTTACAGTTTTAATTTCCTCTTTTATCAAAGGTAACTGAGGAGAGATCTTTTCAGTACTAGCATTTGTGTTCCTATGTGCCGTCTCTAAAGCTTCTACAGCATCTTTGAAGCTTTCAACATCCGCAAAATCTCTGTAGACACTCACAAACCTTATGTACGCTACCGGATCCATAACACGCAATCTATTAATCACTATTTCGCCTAGCCCTGCACTGGTTATTTCTGATTTGCCTAGATCATGAAGTTGAGTTTCTATATCCTCCACTAATTTATCTATAGTCCCAGTTGGAAGTGGCCTCTTAACACAAGCCATTCTTATACTGTTAGTCAATTTATCTTTTTGGTACTCTTCCCTACGTCCATCTCTCTTGGCAATCATTAAGGAAGTTGTTTGTATCCTCTCATATGTGGTAAACCTTAGACCACATTTTATGCACTCCCTGCGACGGCGTATTCCGTCTGGAGCGTCTCTAGAATCTATGACTTTAGACTCTTCGTAACTACAATGTGGACAACGCATATATACTAACCAAAAACAAAAATGCAAAAGCACAATATAACGGCGTTAACCCACACCAATGCACTAATAGTTGTGTTATTTGCTGGCTTGATGTTGACACATTATTCAATTCGTGTCAAGAGATACATCGTTTATATTGTATAAGATTAATGCAAAAACACAATATGTTGTTGATTGCACACTAGAAGGTTGGTGTTCTACAGTCCTCTGTCACAATCAGAACCCAGTGCTTCTATATATGCCTTTATTTGCTGTCGTCCTTGGTGTTTATTAACATATCAGGCCTACGTAGCCTAGTGCGATGCATTGATTGATCTCTTCGCCATTCCCCTATGGCATTGTGATCACCGGAGAGTAATACTGGTGGAACTGTCATGCCACGAAAAGTAGATGGCCTCGTATATTGTGGAAATTGAAGAAATCCGCTCGAGTGACTATCATCGTCAATGGACGCTTGATTACCAATCGCTCCTGGTATTAATCTCACTAGTGCATCTACCAAAACCATCGCAGGTATTTCCCCTCCACTCAGTATGTAATCTCCAATACTAATTTCAATATCTATAAATTGATCTATGACCCTCTGATCTATACCTTCATAATGTCCACAAACCAATATCAAATCCTTCAATTCGCTCAATCCCTTGGCAATTCCTTGGCTTAACAATAACCCCTGTGGGGAAAGTAAAATTGTCTGTATATTTTCTATTTCCTCTGTGCTCTTACCATTAGATAAGTCTGCTCTGATAGACTCAAGAGCTGCGAACAGAGGTTCTGGTTTCATAACCATTCCACCTCCTCCACCAAATGGATAGTCATCTACAACTTTATGCTGGCCTAATGCGTAATCTCTAATATTATGTATATGTATATTGACTAATTTATTACTGATTGCCCTCTTTATAATGCTATCTTGGAATGGACCTGTAAACATATCTGGAAACAAGCTTAATATATGAATATCCATTTTATTAACCTCTGTTTGTATGAATATTATGGACAAAAATGTCTACCATCAAATATCTGGAAGGAAGGCTTACTTCAGTGCAAACTCAATCTGTAAGCACATACTCAGCCTTGAGGATGCTCTTCTACCTTCCATTCTGTCAAA
>CAUZSC010000074.1:0-4901 GCA_963582505.1 Dehalococcoidia bacterium | reverse complement strand
TACAATCTAACCCTGCAGAATGGGAAAGGTTGATAAAGGAATCTACAACCATTCTTGATTATCTATTCAAAACCCTCCCTGATCGTTATGACACATCAAACGATAACGGGAAGCTTATGTTAGTGGATTCACTTGGCCCATTCATAAAGACAGAAGCTAATCCCTTCACCCAACGTAAATACTTGCACCTCTTATCAGAAATTACATATATAGATGAAGTAGATCTCCAGAAACATATATGGCAACCCCTAAAGAACAACCAAAATATCAAGAGGGAAAGCAATACAAGTAACAACACTATCAACCGAATAGACTCTAAACGGGACGTACTGGAAGAATACTACATATTCTTATTAATGAATTACCCGGATCTAAGCCCCCAAGAGCATAATGTTTCACCAGATATGTTCGAACAAACTGAAAATAGAGGTATATTCACAAATTTGCTTACGTGCTCTACAATAGATGAGTTAAAAAATGATCTTATAGAAGACTTAGCATCTCATCTAGATTCTATAATGTCTATGGAAATTCCACAATTGGATATAAAAGAGAGATTTAAATCATTAAAGGACATAGCCAATAGACTTAAGGCACGATTTTTCACTTTACAAGAACAAATACTGCTCGAACAATTGAATAACGCAGACTGGACGAGCGAAAATATTATAGACTTGCACTTAACTCAAACCCAACATATTAATCACCAACTTAGGCAGATATATTCTGGTGGCAATACTGAACGAGAGGAGCCGAACTAGTATGAGGAAACAAAAAAAGGAACTGGATGACCTACTGGAAGATCTTACAGAGGAGGAAGGAACCACACCTAATTTGTTATCAGTAGTATCTGAAGACGGATCTACAACTAGCAGTGCCCTAGGTATCAACATAAGCGGTGCTACTGCTGTTATGGATGAAGAAGAGGTCATGCCTTCAGGTATTGGTAAAGCCGAACTTGAAGAATCAGTAAAGGACATAGAGGCTGAAGCCGAAGCCGAGGTAGAAGCTGAACTTGAAGTACCAGATGCAATAGATGATCCGGTCAGAATGTACCTCCGGGAAATAGGGCGTGTACGTCTATTGACTGCGAAGGATGAGCGCTTCTTGGCCAGGTCTATGGAACGCTCGGTTTACATAAGAAATATCAACAAACAGCTTTCAGGAATAGATAATAGAACTCCAAGCAGTTACGATACATGGACACAGATTGTCACAGATTTAAATGACAATAGGTACATGTTGGAAATGATATGTAATCACCTTGCATTAGATCCTAATCCTAGCCTATCAGAATTAATATCAAACGAACAATTGAGATCTGCAATAGACGGAGAATTAGATATTGAAATGATATTAGCTTTCTCGGAAAAACTCGAATGTGAGGAACTAGCAGTGTCACGGTCAATCTCAAAACTGTCTCTTGCCAGCCGCATAATACCAAATGATTTGCTAGAAATACTTGGTGCCGACACAAAAGTTGATGAACTTGACGACCTTGTCGGCCAAGAATCACTCTCTTTCTTATTACAAGCCTCTGAAAATATACTTACTGAACACATACAAACTATACAAACTGAAGGTGCCAAATCCCAACGTCATCTGGCAGAAGCTAATCTTAGATTAGTAGTTAGCGTAGCCAAAAAATACATTGGTAGGGGTATGTCCCTGCTAGATCTAGTTCAGGAAGGGAATATAGGACTTATAAGGGCTGTTGAGAAATTCGACTTTAGAAAAGGCTTCAAGTTCAGTACTTACGCTACTTGGTGGATAAGACAAGCTATTACCAGAGCGATCGCGGATCAAGCCAGAACGATACGAATACCAGTACATATGGTGGAAACCATAAACAAGTTAATGAGAACCAGCAGGAGATTGGTACAAGAGTATGGAAGAGAGCCAACCAGCGAAGAAATCAGCAAAGATATGGAGATCTCTCCAGAAAAGGTTCGTGAGATACTGAAGATATCACAGGAACCTGTTTCACTAGAAACTCCTATAGGAGAAGAGGAAGATAATCACCTTGGAGACTTTATCGAGGACAGAAGTGCACTGGCACCGGCAGATGCAGCTTCATTCCAACTACTGAAAGAACAAGTACAAGAAGTCCTGGAAACACTAAATGACAGAGAACGCAGAGTACTTCAACTAAGATTTGGGTTGGAAGATGGTAGAGGCAGAACCTTAGAAGAAGTAGGCAAAGAATTTGGAGTTACTAGGGAACGTATAAGACAAATCGAGGCCAAAGCCTTACGTAAACTAAGGCATCCCACAAGATCAAAGAAATTAAGAGACTTCTTAGACTAAAAAGGACATCTAACGCCAATACTACTAATACAAGAACCTAAGCCTGCCATCCTTGGAATATGCAAATAGAGCCCTGTGTCTAATTAGCCTACCAGAAACTGGTCCAAAGCTTCTGCTATCCACGAATGCCACATCAGGAAATACGGCATCACTTAGTAAGAAATACTCATCTTGACCCAACTCTACCTGTTGTGATTCATTCTTATGCCAGTCAGTCATCTTCTCATAATAAAACCCATTTACCACTTTACCGTTTACAATTACTAAATCTTCAGTATATTTCACACTGTCTCCTGGCGTCCCCACTATTCGCTTTACGACAGGTACATTAGTATTTGGTATATCTTGAACCAGAACTATATGGCCAAAGTTAGGCTTGCTAAGAAAATATCCAATCCTGTAGAAAAATGCTACATCTCCATGCTCTAAGGTAGGATACATACTCCATCCTATGATTGTAATTCTCTTGAATTGAAATATGATAGCCATTAATAGAAACTTGATTATCAGTAAGCTTATTTTCATTTGCTTCAATTATTTCTCCAAAGAATTCCTGTTAAAGTCCCACTTACAATACATTGTCAGTTAATTTTATGTGCCATGCCACTTGGCATAGTTTAATCCTTGCTTTAAACTATACATTAATTCAAATACTAGGAGGAATATATGTCTATAATCACGAAAGTGTTAGACCTAACATATAGAGTGCTGCCATCTGAAAAGGCATACGCTCATTGTGATGTTCCGTGTGGAATATATGATCCGCACCTGGCCCAAGTCGCTGCTCTTACAACAATGAGAATGATACAACTTATTGAGGCAGCTGAGTCTCCTACACCAGAGTCATCTGCTGCCGATCGTACCAACTATGTATCACAGATCAGCAGATATGTTTCTACAAAAGAGGAACACGCAGAGTTGTGTAAAAAGGAAATTCGAATACTTTGGGCTGACTATTTCAGACCAGAACATATTGAGAAATACCCAGAGATACATAACATAGTTTTCGGTGCACTTAAAACTGGTTCCAAGGTTAGGCAGACTAACGATTCACAAGCACCTCAAGATTTGCTAAATGCTGTAAACCAGATTGCCACTATATTCTGGGCTACTAAAGACGTTGAAACATCTGTAAAACCATCCAGACAAGCCGTAGGCGGAGAATTAGTACTCCCTTCATAATACGGTATTCTAATAGACTGTAATACCCAATGTGTATTACAGTCTATTAGAATTAGTGCCATCTGATGTACATAGCTTTTTCAGTAGTTGTACACGCTTATATATCTATGCTAACATGCCCGTCGGTCGCAATAGGGTAGCATTAAGCATACACCAACCTACAATTTGCTAGGGGGACTCTAATTGAATAAGGGTGGTCCATCCATTGAACTAACCATCTTACACACTTCTGATAATCATATGGACCAATTGTCTACATGTGATGCCTTAGGTGTAGTTGTGAATAAAGCAAACGAACTTAAGGTAGACCTAGTTCTGTTTGCTGGTGATTTTTTCGATAATAGCCGCGTTGATAATGATGTGATAATTGAAACAATACGACAGTTAAGTAGATTCAAAATGCCGGTTGTATTGGTTCCTGGCAATCACGACCAACTAGATTCAGTGTCTGTTTACCACAATAAAGCATTCCAAAACCTCCCTTCAAATCTTCATATCATACGTAAGGAAGAAGGTGAAAGTCTGTTATTCCCAGGCATAGGGGTTAAAGTCTGGGGTAAACCAACATACGATCACCACATTGGCTTCAGACCACTAGAAACAACTCCCCGTAGGAATGGGCCTTGGTGGCATATAGGTGTTGCACACGGATTCTACGTACCAGAAGGCGAGGAAAACTTTGAAAGGTCGTCACCGATATACGCTAAGGAAATAGAGGATACTGGTTACGATTATATAGCACTCGGTCATTCTGATTTATTCGAAGAACTAACTCATGGCAATGTAAAGGCAGCATATTCAGGTGCTCCAATAGAATCCACGGACGGGAAAATTTTAGGGTCAGTAGCTATAGTACACTTCCATCCAGAGGATGGAATAGATATCAAAAAAATATCTCTTGTGAAATAATAGAAGTGCTTAGCTACTAAATTCTCAAGTCACGTCTTTGGAATCGTATATACCCAACGATCGTCATTATTAGTATCAAACCTATAAACCCCAGAGTATTTTTGAGGTCTAGGCCTTCCGAAAGTGCCTGAGTTGTTTCATAGTAATTGAAGATTGAAAACCTATTTACTACTTCTATCCAATCAAAAAACTGATTCGCAACATTTGTTATATAAGAAATTATCGCAACCGCTACTGATACGACTATTCCATTTCTGCGATTACCTGTTGATGCTGCAATAGTGAAAGTCAATACACCTAAGGAAAGAGTTAATAGGGTCATATTCAATGTAGCAGATACAATACCATATAGACTTATACCCATAGATATTACAAAACTAGGTATTGCAATACTAATTAACACCACTATCGCCAAACAAAGAATATTAAATAGAAAAGCTAAATATTTCTCTATATAGAGTCTACGTCTTGAAACTGGTTCTGAGAGTAATATCTCTATTCTT
>CAUZSC010000073.1:0-5671 GCA_963582505.1 Dehalococcoidia bacterium | reverse complement strand
CTGTAGACAATCTGCTGTTGCTTAACCAGAAACTTATACCGGATGTCCCTATTTGTAATAATCCTGCGAAAGAATTAGCCATAAATATTGAAGGAAAAATTGTTATTGTGTATGGAGCTGGTATATTATCTGGTGTAGCACGGAGATGGAAGGCTCAACTTAATGAGAATGCAAAGGCATGGGCTTTCATGGAGATATTACCTGAAGCTGACCATAATGCCGTTTCGGGTATAAATTGGCCAAAAAAAATACGCAAGAATATAGCTGTGGTAATGTTGCAATCCATAGATTTGCATTATCGTATAAAACTTAGATACAAGTATACTTCGGATATATTCGCAAAATTTGGCATAAGCCAATTTAGAATAGATGGCGTGGGACAGGGTAAACCAGCTCAGATACTTAGTTCTGTAATGTTTGGAGATTACACAAGCTATTATCTTGCAATACTAAATAGAGAGAATCCATCCAGAGTAGATTCCATAGAATATATAAAAAATAATATGGGAAATATGTTCTGATTGTATCCACTTAGGCATTTTGAAAAGGAGATCCAAATGGAGTATGGTATTGAGATAAAGCAAGGAATTGGAGATACAAAGTTAGATATACAGTGCGCTCATCAAAGCGGGATATTATACGTTGTACCTGCAGAAGCTAGTTGGGTTTGCGATATAGAGTACATATATGCTCATGCAGTGGCAGGATTCTTTAGAGAATTAGTCTTGTTGGAGGATAGGAAGATAATCGAGTTGATGCAGAGGTGGGGTATATATTACAGATCAAGGCCTATAGAAGATTGACATTTTCTGACTATATGGGTTGCGTCTGAGATTCAAACAACTCTTCTAATGGTTCTCCTTCTACTGTTTCATGTTCCATCAGATAGTGTGCTATTTGATCCAATTTCTGTTTGTTGGCCTTGAGTAATCTTTTGGCTTTTACGTGAGCTTTCTTTATGAGGTTATTCACTTCTCCATCGATTTCTTCAGCTATCTTGTCGCTATAATCCCGTTGTTCTGATATTTCTTTCCCTAGGAATACAAGCTGCTCTTTCTTGCCAAAAGTCCTTAGCCCTAATTTTTCGCTCATTCCATACTGGGTTACCATGCTCCGGGCTATATTCGTTGCATGTTCTAGGTCGTTACTAGCACCAGTTGTCACTTCGGTAAATTTTATTTCCTCTGCAACCCTTCCACCAAGTGCGGTTGCTAGCATGTCTTCAAATTGTCCTTTTGTCATAAGATATCTGTCTTCCTCTGGAAGAAGTCTGGTGTATCCACCCATACTACCTCTGGAGATAATAGATATTTTTTGGACTCTGTCAGCTTTCGGTAATAATCTTGCAACAAGAGCGTGACCCGCTTCATGGTAGGCAGTGATTTCCCGCTCTTTAGGGGTAATAACTTTGCTCTTTCTTTCCGGTCCAGCAATTACCCTATCAATTGCTTCGGCAAACTCATCATGACTTATTTCAGTTTTGCCGCGTCGTGCTGCCAATATTGCAGCTTCATTAACAAGATTAGCCAGATCCGCACCACTGAAGCCAGGGGTTTGTTGGGCCACTCTCTTTAGGTCTAATTCTGCTGATAGAGGTTTACCATTGGAATGTACCTCGAGTATAGATTGTCTGCCATTTGTATCTGGTTGATCTAATACTACCCGCCTGTCGAAGCGCCCTGGTCTTAGGAGCGCTGGATCTAGTATGTCTGGTCTATTCGTCGCTGCTAGTACTATTACATTTTCACCTGTATCGAATCCGTCCATCTCAACTAATATTTGATTTAACGTTTGTTCACGTTCATCATGACCTCCGCCTAGGCCAGCTCCACGATGCCTTCCAACGGCATCAATCTCATCTATAAATACAATACAAGGAGAGTTTCGTTTGGCCTGATCAAAGAGATCTCTAACTCTGGATGCCCCAACTCCAACAAACATTTCCACAAATTCGCTTCCACTAATAGAAAAGAAAGGAACACCTGCTTCTCCTGCAACAGCCTTACCTATCAGAGTCTTTCCTGTACCTGGTGGGCCAATTAGGAGTACGCCTTTGGGTATTTTTGCCCCTAGGGATGCGAATTTTTCCGGGGAAACTAGGAATTCAACTACTTCTTGAAGTTCCTGTTTAGCCTCATGTACCCCTGCGACATCAGCAAAAGTTACCTTCGTTTTATTACCCATAGACATTCTAGCCTTGCTACGACCGAAGTTCATAGTTTGGTTGCCACCACTTTGTGCTTGTCTCATCATGAAAAGGATGATAGCTCCAAAGAATAAGAGGGGAAGGATACTCATAAGAATGCCTATCGTGTTTCCTACGCCAGATGCTCCTTTAATATTCACATCTATAGTCGATGTGTCCACCCCGGCGTCATTTAACATCGTTAATATATTGGCACTTGACTCTTTCCGAGACTTGAAATTCCTTCCAGAAGAATCTGTTATAGTCAGAGAATTTTCGGAAACGTCTATAGTACTGATTTGATTCTTCTTGGCTAAGTCTATAACACTGCTTATTGGAATTTCGTTTGATACAGAAGGAGCGTTGTTAAGTAGCGACAGGAATATAGCCAATACAGCGACTGTTATTAGCAAGTATATGAAACTATTTTTCGACCAATTAAAATTCATGACTATATGATATCTGTTATATTGAGTATGAAGGACCGTAAGGACAATATATTACAGTAAACTTATAAGGAAAGCAAAAATAACCTATAACCATACAGTATATGCAGCATAGTAATTACTAACTGAAACTTCCATATTCTGTAGTCGGATACTTGTTTAACATTGGCATAAGATCAGCATTCTCTGTGTTATTGAGGTTTGGATCCTCTATGAGTAATCTGGATGCTTCCTGCCTTGCTAGAGTTAATAAGTCGGTGTCTGATAGTCTAGCTACTCTAAGGTCAGGTAGCCCACTTTGTCTCGTGCCAAAATAGTCACCTGGCCCTCTAAACTTAAGGTCTTCTTCTGCAACACTGAATCCATTATCCATGTTTTCCATGATCCTTAGTCGATTGACGGTTTGTTCTATTTGGGATTCTGTAATCAAGAGGCAATAACTCTTGTTTTTGCCTCTGCCAACTCTTCCTCTAAATTGATGAAGTTGTGCGAGTCCAAATCTATCGGCTCCTTCTATCAATATTACGCTTGCATTTGGTATATCTATGCCAACCTCTATAACTGGAGTGGAGACTAATATAGCTGTTTTTCCATTGCGAAATTTTTCTATAACCTCTTCCTTCTCTCTTATTTTCATTCGACCATGTATCAAATCTACAGATAGATCTGGGAATACATTTTCTGACAAGCGAATGTATTCTGTAGTCGCAGCTCTTACTTGGAGAGTGTCTGATTCTTCAATTATAGGGCAAACAACGAATACCTGTCGGCCCAGTGTAATTTGAGACCTCAAGAACTTATATGCTTCATTACGGGACGCAGGTTCTATTAATCGAGTTTCAATTTTTTGGCGTCCTTCAGGTAGTTCATCTAATACAGATATATCTAAATCTCCATATAAAGTCAGAGCTAATGACCTTGGTATGGGTGTAGCAGACATGACCAATAGATGCGGTGAGCCTCCCTTACTTCTGAGCTCTGAGCGCTGCATTACCCCGAATCTGTGCTGTTCGTCAACTACAGCTAACGCTAATTGTGGTATATCTACATCGGGCTGAATTATGGCGTGTGTCCCTAGTATTATATCTATAGTACCCTTGGACAATAATTCTTGTATCTCTTTTTTTTCTTTCCTAGTTTGACTCCCAAGTAGAATTCCTACAGATATTGTTTTATCTATATCTCCTGTATTGAAAGTAAAATAGTTATTTTTTTCAATTAATTTAGAATCATCTAGTAACCTAGATATGTTCTGGTAGTGTTGTTGTGCAAGTATTTCGGTTGGAGCCATCATGGCAGATTGATATCCATTAGCTGCAGTTGATATAAGAGCGGCCATGGCTATTATTGTCTTACCACTACCTACATCTCCTTGTAATAACCTGCTCATAGGTCTAGTGTTTTCTATGTCTTTAATAATGTCTTTTAAAGCTTCAGTCTGTGCATTTGTCAGATTAAAGGCTAATTTATTTAATAACCATATTAATGTGGCTTTTTGTGGGTGTAATTTAACTGCCCCCTCAGATTCCCTCCAGGCTTTTCTCTTGGAAAATACATATAGTTGCATTATGAATAACTCATCGAATGCCAACCTTCGACGAGCCATTAAGAGCTTATGCTCATCGTCTGGGTAATGAGCTTGCCTAATGGCATCAGGCAATGACATTAAGCCTGTTCGTTTAATTATGGAGGGTGGTAGAAATTCGCCAATTGAATTTTCCCAGATATCGAGTGCAGTCCTGACTATTTTTCGCATGTTTCGTTGACTTATACCTTCTGTCAGTCCATACACTGGGACTATTCTGCCCGTATGCATTAAGTCTTCTTTATCGTTGAGTATTTCGTACTCTGGTGACTCTATAACTCTAGTGCCTTTGAATAAGCTTACCCTTCCACTCAGCACTAATTGCATACCAGTCTTGAAGGTTTTAGCCAGATATGGCTGATTAAACCAGACAACTCTAATATTTCCGGTTGAATCTCCTACTATGGCCTCTGTAGACCTAGTACGCCTACCAAGGAGTTTTTGGTGGGCTTCCCATACATTAACAATTATAGTTTGTTCAGAATCTGTAGTCAGTGAAGATATAGTATTTATCTTAGCGAAATCATTGTGCCGTCTAGGCAGCGTATATAGCATATCTCTTATGGTAGTTATTCCCAATTTCTTGAATTTACTGGTCAAGTTATTAGCAATACCTGAGAGATGATTTATAGGAGAATTTAAATTTAGCGTAGTAGATGTATTGCGTTGTTTATTTGGGCTGGCAGATGCAATGTGTTTTGAGCGTGTATTATTGGATTTATTCACACCAGAAAGAGAACCTCCAATAATACCTAGGCATTTATTTATCCACAACATACGCTGATGATTAGATAAAGACTCGTAACCACCTGCAGGTAATGGCATTGGTAAAGCGACATTATTCTTGTGAATCAGGTTGGCTAATAGTCGATCTAGGCCACCTGAAACAGTTAGATTATTGTACTCTCGCTCTCTTTCTAGTATGAGTACCTTTGCGAGTGTATCGAAAACTGGATTTGCCATATTATCAATGTTGCCTAATTCTTAGCTTGTACTACTCACAGAGTGCATTATAATCTGGATTTACACGAAACATAACTTCATTATCTGAAATAAGTTTTTTGTTATTCCACAGATATTATGAAGTCATAATAATCTTGACCTCCCTGGACTAGATCTATATCTAGGCCAGGGTATAGATCAGCCGTGACCTGCAGATAAGACTGTGCTTCTGCTTCTAGCATATCGTTGCCCCAGTATAGCGTTATTATAGAATCCTTTTCAGGCTCCATGTGCTCAATCAATCCTATCAATGTTTCACTAGTGCCTTTACCTACTACGACTACTTCACGTTCAAGCAATCCTATGAATTGACCTACTTCTATATCTATATTATTAATGTGAGTAGATTTTGCTGCCCTACATATTGCACCAGATCGAACATTTGATATAGAGTTATTCATAGCCTCTATATTCATTTCAGTCTCAATTAATGGATTGAACGATAGTATTGCT
>CAUZSC010000072.1:0-5779 GCA_963582505.1 Dehalococcoidia bacterium | reverse complement strand
TATAAGCTAAAAAGCGGGGAATCCGTAACCATGACCGTACCCCCGCTACCACCTAATACACTCATCCCTGAAGATATTCCTATATCCGTCTTATATGAGGACGATGATGTTTTGGTATTAGACAAGCCTGCAGGGATGGTAGTCCACCCAGCTGCAGGCCACCACTCAGGTACCCTGGTAAATGCATTACTAAAACTCATACCAGATATTAGTGGTGTAGGTGAACAAGGAAGACCCGGGATTGTCCACAGATTGGATAAAGATACATCTGGGGTTATGATGGTAGCCAAGAATGTACAAGCTCATAGATACCTCTCGAAACAAATAAAAGACAGGGAAATAAGTAAAGTATATATAGCGCTAGTCAAAGGAAACTTAGCGTCTGATAAAGGAATAATAACCGGCAATATAGCAAGAGATATTCACAACAGGAAACGTATGTCTATTGTGGAATCTGGCAGAATCTCAGAAACATCATATGAGACAATGAATAAATATAGATTGCACACACTAGTTAAAGCCTTCCCTAAAACAGGTAGAACTCATCAGATACGAGTACATTTCTCGTCAATCGGACACCCAATAGTTGGAGACAGTTTATATGGTGGAGGATATAAAGGACTCTCCAGACACTTTCTGCATTCTAATAGATTAGGATTCCGTATACCTAGTACAAAGGAATATATCGAGATCGAATCAAAACTTGCCCCCGATTTAAATTCTTTCCTAGGAAATTTAAATCTAGAGAATGTATAATTACTTTCTACATTCTTATACAAGGTAGATTCTGAGGAGAATCCAGTAGAAATGACAAACGAAGTAGAAGTAAGAGTACGATACGCACCTAGTCCTACGGGAAATCCCCACGTTGGCAATATACGTACTGCGTTATTCAGTTGGTTATATGCTAGGCGCATGGGTGGCAAGTTTATTGTTAGGATTGAAGACACAGATGTATCTCGAACAGTAGAAGGCTCATTAGAATCGATATTAGGTGCCTTGGAATGGCTCAAATTAGACTGGGACGAAGGTCCTAATGTAGGTGGCAACTATGGTCCATACGTACAATCACAGCGTCTACACTTCTACCAGGAGGCAGCTGAGAAATTAGTCCGTGAAGGTAATGCTTACTACTGTTATTGTACTGCAGAAAGGCTAAAAGACATGCGACAGGAACAGGTTAGACTGAAGCAGCCTTCTGGATACGATCGCCAATGTCGGTACATGTCAAGCGAACAGTCTATAGAGCTAAGTAATCAATCCATACCACACGTTATAAGATTTAAATTCCCATTAGAGGGACAAACTTCATTTACCGACCTAATAAGAGGCGAAGTTACATTCTCAAATCATACTGTAGACGATTTTGTTATGCTCAAATCAGACAGCTATCCGACTTACCATTTAGCTAGCGTGGTAGATGATCATTTAATGAATATCAGTCACGTACTGAGAGCTGAAGAGTGGCTTTCAAGTACACCTAGACATATGAAGATATACGAGGCATTGGGCTACGACAAGCCCCTGTTTGCACATCTCCCATTAATACTTGGACCGGACAGATCTAAGCTCAGCAAGAGACACGGAGAAGTCTCAGTCCTGGACTACAAAGACATGGGATATCTGCCAGAGGCAATGTTTAATTTTTTAGCATTGCTAGGTTGGTCTCTGGATGACCATACTGAGATGATGTCCATATCAGAACTAATCGACAATTTCTCCATTGAGCGCATTGGTAAGGCAGGGGCAATATTCAGCTTAGAAAAGTTGACTTGGATGAATGGAACCTACATAAGACAAATGTCTACATCTGATCTCTCAAAGAGAATTAAAGAGATCTTAGAGACTGAGTTGCCTCAAAATACAATCCAACCATTATCGTTGGAGTATATAAACTCTATCACTCCACTTATACACGAACGGATAAAAACCATGGCTGAAATACCAACATTAGTTGATTTCTTCTTCTTAGATATACCCAAATACCCACCTGATGGGCTAGTACAAAAAGGTATGGATCAAGAGAAAACATTAACTGCACTCCAGTCTACATTAGATACGCTATCGCCAATAAAACAATGGAATTCTGAAGAACTCGAGCATCTCTTGAGACCCTTGGCTCAGGATTTGGAAATAAAAACTGGGCAATTGTTTGGGAGCATACGTGTAGCTATTACAGGTAGAACAGCTACACCTCCACTATTTGAAACTATGGAGGTATTGGGACAAGAAGTCTGCAAACAACGACTACAGAGCACAATCCTCTCCATGCATAAAAGTTGACTGTATAAGCTGTTAGCTTTAGAATTAAGCCTAACAGAGCTGTCCGAAATAGACTATAATTATATTAATAGTTATGTATCATATTAGGTGGCTTACAATTTTGGAGGTATATATATGGCAGAACCTATAGCTGTTTCTGAAAACGATTTTGATCAGGTAGTATTACAATCAGACACGCTTGTTCTCGTGGATTTCTGGGCAGACTGGTGTGCCCCTTGCAAAATGATAGCTCCTTCTATAGACGAACTGGCAGCAGAACTAGATGGCCAAGTAAAATTTGCAAAAGTGGATGTAGATTCTAACCCAGAGATAGCAGCAAAGTATGGTATACGTGGCATACCGACACTCCTATTGTTTAAAGATGGAAATCCAGTAGACCAGTTGGTTGGTGCAATTCCTAAAGCAGCAATAAAGAAACGATTAGAAGCAGCACTATAGGCCTAACGAGATTTTAGGCCTTCGTGGTTCCCGCTCTAGTGGGAGTGGATGGGCTCCGGTGGGCTTCGCGGACTTCAACTCCGTTGGTGGGCACCCTTCGGTGTCCACGGTGGGTTCGACTCCTTCCCACTCCCGCCATCCAAGATGATATTCGATATGATATAAGGATTAATATAAAGTAATCCATATGGTTTGCCTTAATTGTAAAAATCAGATTGTCGCTGGTACAAAATTCTGTACAAGATGTGGAACTGAAGTTAACAACTCATATGAAGTAGATAACAATCAGCTTCTATCTAGACTAAACAGAATCGAGATACTTTTTGCAAAGTATGTATCTGAAGGATCACTGTCTCCAGAGGAAATTGCAGAACTATCAAAACCAATCACCCCTGAAGCACCTAGTCATTCCTCTCCTGTAATCGAGACTCGAATCAATCAGCCCTCAAGTAAAGATGAACCAGTAGCTGCCCCTACAAGTAGCGTTACTCCAACATCGACTATCACTGCAAATATTCCACCTCATAGATCCAATGAGCCACAGCCTACTAGTCCCACATTTGCCTACAGTCGCCCAACTTCTTATCTGACAAATTTAGATAAATTAATAGGAATAAACTGGTTGGCAATCATAGGTGGTCTACTTGTGGTCCTTTCTCTTGGCATTCTAAGTTTTGGTTTATATGCGTTAGGGGGGCAGGGCTTCCGGTTTGGTTTTATTCTATTCATTGGTTCTGTTTTTATCATCTTAGGTGAATTAATCAGAGGCAAATATTCCATGCTTGATCAGGTATTTTCAGGGATTGGTATATCTGTGATTTATGCATTAGTCTATGCAACTACATCAGCAGGGAAAATAGATCCTATACTTGGATTGATTCTCTTGGGTACAGTTGGCATAGCTGGCGGTTACATCGCATTAAGAGCAAATGGAATGTGGATTGCCATATTAGGTACATCTGGAGTATTCGCAAGTCCATTCATCATAAATGATTTCCTGACTAATTCATCACTCCCATTCTTCATAATCTACCTACTAGTGATGGATATAGTAATTCTTGGCATATCTACTGTAAAAAACTGGAACATACTCAATCAAATAAGTTTGTGGGGTTCGTATTTGTTTATCTATGCCTCTGCTTCTCTATTAGAGATAGAGGATGTCGAAACTATAATTATCATTTCCTTAATTTTGGTACACCTTATATTTTTCGGTATTACATCAGTATTTCATTTGATACGGAATAATACCCCTTCGTTCCAGGATCTGATGATAACTATGTCCAATACGGTTCTGTTTTATATTTCCTGTATATTAATGTTGCCTTCAGACTCCAATCAGTTCGCTGCTATAAACTTGTGGTTGGCAGTATCTAACGGATCTATAGGGCTATTAATCTACCGTAAACGAGATGTATTTGGCGAATATGGGACTGTGTTAATTACGAAATCTGCCATATTCCTAATGGTGGCTGTTCCAATATATTTCTCCGGCATATCCACAACGATAATCTGGGCGTTGATGTCGGCAGGTGTCACATTCATAGGACTGTATTCCAAGGAATGGAAATGGAGACTGTACGGTACTATGCTGTTTTCCTTGTCATTTCTGAAACTGTCTTTTGTTGATATCCCTACAGAATCAATACCTTACAACCAACCTGGTTGGAATGCTGATAATTGGTTGATTAATAGTTCAACTATTACGTTGTTTATGTTTGTTGTCTCAGCATGGGCTTCATACCTCCTTTATCAGAGAAAAAATATGGTCTTCCGTCAGAATAATACTGAATCAATTATGAAAGAAGACTCACGCATCTATGCAGAAAATAATTTAATGCTTCACATAAGTAACTTTGCAGGTAACGTAAAAAGTCAATTCATTCGTTATGAATTTTGGAGACCCTCACTACTAACATTAGTGGCGACGTCATACCTCGGTATATTCGCGATATATCATATATCGGGCTCCGGACTAGACACCAATGCTAAGGTATTATATATAAGCCTATTCACTGGTATATACGGAATCTCCATCCTGTATACGGCTGTAATAAAACAAAGCATATTGTTCCGCATGCTTGGTAATATATTCACATTATCATCTGCGTTGATCAGTTTCACAGGTATCCTATCCGCACTCGGGAATGATCCATCCCACTCCCACGATTTTTTCAATCCACTGTTTATATCCTATATTGCGGTAATACTACTACTCGTAATTTGCATTTTTATTCAAACTACATTCAGATGGCCTACCCACCATCAGCCCGAAATAGATTATGTATCAATTATTGGATCTAAGTTCCTCAGCGATACCTACCTACATATACTGCCTATAGTAACTTTCTTCTCTCTGGGATATCAATTATTCGCACAATACGACCTATTTGGTAATAGCTTGAACATATTAGCTTTCACTGTTTACATTGCTCTATACTCTTGTGCCTTACTTTTTATACCAAACTTAAAATATATATACAATCGGCCATACTCAAAAGCTTTCTATCAAATATGTGGATGTATTTTGTTGGCCTTAACCGTGTCAAAATTCCTTCTGTCTGACATATATGTAGCAAATATAGCTTCTAAAAATTATGCATGGGACGGCTTTCTTGGACTTACTGGATACGCTATGATTCCCATTATTAATCCCTATTTCTTAGTAGGATTAATAATAATAGCCTCTATATACATCACTATGCGTTATGGACTAACCAAGATAAATCAGTCGGACACCAAACCCAATAATACTTATATAAATCTAATATACAACTACAAACATATAGCATCTATATTTATGGCCATCTCACTAGGTTCTATACTAGTCCTCATAGGGAGCCGCGAGATAATATTGTGGTTTGAACACGCTAACTCTATTAGGCCTCCAGTTTTACTCTCCCTTTATTGGGCTCTATGCTCTATTGCCTTAATATTGCTCGGTATAAAAATGAAAGAACAGAGAATGCGTATTACTGGCCTTTTACTGCTAGCCGTACCAATTCTAAAAATATTCACATGGGATGCATGGACAACAGATCCTTACTTGGCATTTTTC
>CAUZSC010000071.1:0-5822 GCA_963582505.1 Dehalococcoidia bacterium | reverse complement strand
TACAGTATAAACCATAGCTAACCTCTATCCCTACTCTGCTTTCCCATATCAAATCGGTGTGCATATAATGGCATTATACCAATGGGATGTAAAATCATGAAACAGGTTAGGTTAAGCAACATACAAGAGAGTGAATTTATTCAGCACAATCTGGGAGAACTGCCACGCCCACTAGCTAAGCCTGTTTTAATCATACTCTCTGGTCTACCAGGATCTGGTAAATCCCATTTTGGCCGTAAGCTATATACTAGTATACCTATTGCTATCATTGAGAGTGATAAGATACGAAAATTGCTGTTTACGCCTCAAACATATAGTGCTATGGAAAGTAAATCGCTATTCACATTTTGCCATTCTATGATCAATTATCTGATGGCAAAATCCATACCTGTACTATTTGATGCAACTAATTTGATCGAATCAAATAGAGAAATTCTCTATAACATAGTGGATGAATTGAATGGAGTAATGATCATAATAAGGATTGAAGCACCGGAAGAGCTTATATACGAAAGATTAATTGAGAGGAGGAAAGGTTTATCTTTTGATGACAACTCTAGTGCTACTTGGACTATATACTGCAAAATGCTAAAGTCTAGGGAACCCATAAGAAGGATTCATTTTTTAGTAGATACATCCATAGATACCAGTCGTAAAATAGAAACAATTGTCCGTAAAATCAAACAAACAATCAACGATTAACTCCGCATAATCATATAATAATAAGGAGGACCACAAATGAAAGTAGATGCTATTTTAGGCGATATCATAACAATTGACTCTGACGCTGCAGTAATCTATTTACATGAAGATTTTCAGGAACTTGATGAGAATATAGCCTCAGCTGACACGGCAATATCTGGTGGTATATCGGCGCTAATATCCGATGGAGAAATCCAAGGGAAAAGAGGCGAGATAACTATCATCCATTCATTCGGAAAAATCACCCCGAAGAAGCTTGTAATAGTCGGCTTAGGAAAAACATCTGAGTTTTCATCTGATTTGATAAGAAATGTATTTGCCCAAGTAGCTAGACGGTTACGTTCCATAGGTGTAGTTTCAGCAACCACGCTAATACCAACCATTGTGATTGATAATTTGTCTATGCCTGATGTAGTCCAATCTATAGCAGAAGGTTGTATTTTGGGATTGTATAGATTCACAAAACATTTCACTACAAATGACGTCTCAAATAGAGAACTTGAAAGCTTGACAATAGTTGACTCAAATCCCTTATTTTTACACACGATAAATGAATCACTAAATATCGGAACCATAACCTCAAAGGCTACAATATTGGCAAGAGACATGGTAAATGAACCATCCAACTATATGACTCCATCGCGTATAGCTGAAATAGCCGAAGAGATTGCTTATGAATACTCATTAACTGTTGAAATTCTTGACATAAATGAAATTCGATCTTTGCAAATGGGTGGATTACTTGGTGTCTCAAAGGGAAGCATGGAGCCACCAAAGTTTATAGTTCTTAACTATATTGGGGATCCGGACAACAGGGATAATAACCTAGCTTTAATTGGTAAAGGCATTACTTTTGATACTGGGGGCATTTCATTGAAGTCCCCTGCTGGTATGATGGCCATGAAGGGTGATATGGCAGGAGCAGCCTCGGTGATAGCAGCCATTCAAGCCATAGCTCAGATTAAACCTAAATTAAATGTTACCTGTTTGATAGCTGCTACAGAAAACATGCCTAGTGGTTCAGCCCAAAAACCTGGTGATGTATTAAAAACATTCGGCGGTAAAACAGTTGAAGTAGAAAATACCGATGCCGAAGGCCGATTGGTTTTAGCTGACGCCATAGGATACGCTAATTATATTGGTTTAAAGAGAATTGTAGATGTTGCGACTTTGACTGGAGCTATAGTCACTGCACTTGGCGATTTATACACCGGTGGATTTACAAACGACCAGATCTTTTTTGATAAATTATTGAAAGCCAGCAACAAGGCTGGTGAGAATATCTGGCAACTACCCATGCATAAAGAATATGCTAGCCAAAACAAAAGCCAAGTAGCAGACGTCAAAAATACTGGCGGAAGGAAGGCAGGTTCAATAGCCGCGGCACAATTCTTGTCAGAATTCATTGACGACGCTAGCTGGATACATTTAGATATAGCAGGCACGGCTGAAAGTGATAGTTTACGAGGGTACAAAGTCAAAGGAGCTACAGGAACACCTACTCGAACGTTGATTAACCTTGCCATAGATCTTGCACAACATGAATAGCAATACTAAACCGCAATAGATTCCTTGACCGCTTTGGACCTGAGTGATAACATTTCTCGGCACTTATTATATTCCGTGGTGGACGTGGCCAAGTTCGGTTAAGGCGCCAGGTTGTGGCCCTGGAGATCGAGGGTTCAAATCCCTCCGTCCACCCCACTCTTATAAAAATTCTTATGCTATCCAAAAATGAAATACCATGGAGACAATCCATAAACCCTCATATTAGCCACATATCTACTATTCAAGCAGGGGATGTCAATGGCTACGGGGGAATATTCGATATAATATTATTTAATGGTAGAGTTATAAGTGCCATTGGACTACCACATCACTATACTTCTAGAACAGGTCCTACTTGGGCTTATCTAACTGATCACCATGGACTGACACTTATAGACGCTGGATCTCAGGGCTCGCTTGAAACGTTAAAGGCAGGCTTAGATACACTCGGAGTAAGAATAACCTCTATCGAACGCCTGATTCTAAGTCATGGCCACCAAGACCACGATGGTAATGCATACGATTTCCTACAGTCTAGTGGAGCTGAACTCTGGGCTCATAAGATGTACTTTGAATTCCTAGAACAAGACACTTTCGACTACAACTTCAATTTATCATCCCCATTGCACAACGTCTTAAGACATTACCAAGAAAGAATGTTTGATTGGCTGAAAAATCCGTCAAATAACGAAAGCAATAAACACTGGATGGAACATAACGAAATATATAAAAAAGGCCACTCATTAATAAAGAAAGGTCAAGTACCTAGCCATATAATAAACGATAATGAAATATACCAAGGCATGAAATTCATCTACACTCCAGGGCACAGTGTGGATCAAATGTGCATAAGTTTAGATAACGTAGTTTTCACTGGTGATCACGTATTGCCTCAAATTTCGCCACATCCGACTTTCAAACAACAACTACCTTCGGAAATAAGTTACAAATACAACAACGGCCAAATCTGGAGCGATGAATACTTTGGATTAAAATGTTATATTAATTCCCTTGGTAAAATGCTATCCCTTGCCACTGACACATCAGTACTACCTGCCCACAGACTACACAATAACCGACGGTTACATATAAGAAATGTTAGTCGTGCTAAAGAAATCATACGCCATCATTCAAAGAGGATGTGGAAAATAGTGGAAGCTATAGATAATGGAGCCAAAACTGTGGAGGATATTGCCAAAAAAGTATTCATACCTAAAAAACTTATCGGTGGTGGTATATTCGCTGCTATAAATGAAGTTGTTAGCCATTTAGAATTTTTGGTGGATTCTGGTGATATAATGGTATCTGTGTCCGGTAAAATAAGCAGTAATAAAACAACAAATTTCCAAAATTCTATAGAAAAATTAATCTCGAAACCAGATATACCAATTCCATAGCCATCGAATTGCATACCAGTTGTTACTATATCTTGACTATAGTATTCCTGTCCCTACTCCAGCGGCCTTTAAGATAATTACTAGCATCTAAAAGACCTTGAAGTGTTTTATAACGTGAATCACTTATTTTGTTTACGCCTAACGATTTGGCTCCATCTGCAGCGGCTTTGGCTCCAGGAATTCTCTGTCCGGATTCATTTACCCTGTTGCTCCAAGCACTGTCCAGAGTCACTTCCCATTCAATGTCTATCTCATTAGAGTCGTCGATAGTTACATATGAATCCGATAATTCTACAGTAACATCTCCTCTGCCCCTTGGTCTAGTAACCTTAACTTCGGTAGATGTTTCTAAATATTTTACGAAAGTAGTATACCCCAAGCTTCTAAAATCGAAGCTTGGATCAAGCCTTTGTAAATTCTGATATAATTTACTGCCCATAGTTCTTCCATGTTCATCCATTGCAGCTTTCAATGCCCTGCCTAGCAAAGGCTCATCTCCTTTTCCTGTTTCTGTATTTTCAGAGATATCTGCTTTATTAGGCTGTGCTTGGTCCAAGTAAAAATACTTGTCACATGAGAGAACCAATGTCCTAGATACAGTAGCCTGTCTACCTCCACCTATAACTGTTTTTCCAGAGGCCCTCAGCTTGCTTACAAGAGGTACAAAGTCACTGTCGGAAGAGACTATTACGAATGTATCCACTGGTGCTTGATATAACAGCTCTACCGCATCTATCGCCAGCCTGATATCACTAGCGTTCTTACCAGACTGGGTATTGTGAAATAGATGTATGGGCTCTATACCAAGTTCAAGTAATTTGTCCCTGCTCTTACCCGCCTGAGACCAGTCCGCATAGGCTCTTTTTACTATAACCCTGCCAATATCTGAGAGTTGATCGAACAACCATTGTATGGAATTCAAACCTACGTTTTCAAAATCTATTAAAACTGCTACTTGTTTATCTGTTCCTGATATTCCATTAGACATTTTAAACCTTACCCAGATTATTTAATTTTTTATTGATACCAATTCAATCTCGAAAGTCAGAGCTTTACCAGCCATTGCGTGATTTATGTCAATCTCTATTGTGACTAACACTCCATCGTCTTTGATTATAATGCCGCTAAAACCATTCTGAAACTGAACCCCTTGACCTACAGACGATCCCTCTGGTAGCGTAAGCGTATCTTTTCCAAATTCCTTCACAATTGGATCTACCAATTCTCCATAGGCTTCATCTGGGTTCAATCTAATCTTAACCGTCTCCCCTACCATAAGACCCTCTACGGCTGAATCAAATCCTTTTATAACCTGTCCACTGCCTAGCTGAAAGCTCAACGGACTCTTCCCGATAGAGGAATCAAATTCCTCTCCGCTATCCAATGTACCTCTGTAATGAACAGATACGTTATCTCCGGTTTTTGCCTTCCTCGCATTTACCACCTTTGGTTCACCACCTTTGCCTTGATCTATAACAAATGGTGTCTGAGTAGGGGTTACAGTACTTATTTCTTCTGTCACGCTGTTATTACAACTCATCGCAATAGCACAAGTCAAAATTATTAGAACTCTATATTTCATTTGCATACTAAGATTATCACAGTCTATGTATCTACACTAATCCATAACTTTTCATTTAGTGTATATACCATCTGCACTTGTATCTTTAACTTGATCAAGATCCATTTTTACATTTAGCCCTGCAAGTTCCGGTCCAGTTAGCTTTTCAAGCCTTTCTACATTGTGAATAAATCTTTCTGTCTCTTCTATACTAACTTTATCTGCTGTTAGATCTATAAACTTACCTACATATTGGGATCTACCCCAAGGATTGTTCCCATAGACATGCGCATTAGCAACTGCCTTTTCGCCGCTAATGACAGATCCATCTTTAAAATATATTTCCATGCCTCCGCCAAAAGCCTGTTCCTTCGGATCTGTAGAATGATACCTATCTTCCCATACTTGGTCAAAAGCAGTTTCTATTTTCTTGATCAATTCTGCTAGTTGCAGGTTGTTCCTTACGTTGAGATAGCTCCTTTCATGATGCCATTCTCCAGACTCTAGCGACCTTGCTATTGCAAACATTATGCTATGGTCAAGAGTACCTCTAGGTGAATGCAAGTCCACTTTCTCAGGATCATTTGCTCCGGTACCAATCACATTATGAGTAT
>CAUZSC010000070.1:0-5853 GCA_963582505.1 Dehalococcoidia bacterium | reverse complement strand
CCAAAACCTTGGGAGATGGGGGATACCAAGCATCTAAAACATCAGCATTTATGATATCGCGACTTTTATATAGGGATTGAAAATCATCACCTATTGCATTAAAAAAAGCACCCCCATGATAAGCAACTGCCATATCCGATGGCTCTATATTCATGTTTACCTCTTTAATTATTTTTTCAACGATTGTTATATTCTTATTTTCAAACTCTCTAGCTCTGTCTATAGTCTCTGTCATTATGTCAAAAGTCAGTGCTCCAGAATTTACTTTTATGCCAACTTCCTGCATGCCGAACTTGTGATAGAGGTCAAGAAGTTCAGTTCTACCCATACATATAAGTCTGGTGCCTCCTCTTGCTTCAACCCACTTTAGTGAAGCATATACTAATAGTGCAGCAATCTTGCCGCCCCTATGACCATATCTTACAGTCAGTAAACGTATCTCATGGGTTTTATTATCTATCTCGAATGGCAAATCACTTCTGGCTATGTATTTCTCTATCGAATAATTAGGAGCCTGAGGAGGAGTAATACTTACAAAACCTAGAATATTACCATGCCTAGTAGCGACTAAATATGTATTGAAATTGTCCAGAGTGTCTTTTAAAACTCTTTGCTCATTTTCCAAATGCTGACCAAGCTCGTGGGCATATACAGAATGGCGCATCCTGTATATTTCTTCTCTTTCTAGCAAATTGGATTCGCGAATCTCAATTTTCATATTCACCTGACTGATTGAGGGAGAAAATCTCTGAGGTGTCTATACCTATTATATATTATACATATTCTATCCGACTGTACCTCTTGCAGAGCACCCAAGAGCACACCTTCACTCTCAGGCAAGATTTGGGATATTGGTGATTCTCATTCTGTTGTTTATAGCGTGGTTGATTTACTAGGTGGTAGGGGAGTGGTATGTGGTAATAAACCCATGATTTGAGCCTAGTTTCATGGTACCCCAGACAGGACTCGAACCTGTAACCTACGGCTTAGAAGGCCGGCGCTCTATCCATTGAGCTACTGGGGCATGCACAGGGATCCAATTCTAACAAGTAAATCTTATCAAGCCAAGTGCTAATTATAATAGTATTTAAGTTTTCTCAAGCAAAGTTGCAGAGAAAAATTCAGCAATGACAGATGATATATTATCCTCTTGTCCGGTCCAAGTATGATCTGCACCCTGTATGAGTTCAAATGAGGTATCTGGTGAAGTTTTCAAAATAGCCTCTTCTATCAAGGGTCCTTTAGAAATATTGTCATTTCCCCCAGTCAATACGAATTTCGGAATCTTCATTTTTCCAAATTTGGACCTTAGTACACTATTCTCTGTTGGTGATACTGCACACAGTGCAGCTACATCTTTCAACTTATCCATACAGTCCAAGGCTACTGCTGCACCAAAAGAAATGCCCAGTAGACCTAGATGTTTCTTTTTCAAACCTGGCCACTGTCTGAATGTATTCCAAGCTGACTTGAGGTCTCCTTGTTCACTTTTACCTTGGTTGAAAATGCCTTCACTACTACCAACCCCTCTGAAATTGAATCTCAGTGTAGCAATTCCTAGAGAATCTAATTTCAGGCTTATGGAATCCATTAGATTCGACGACATATTTCCTCCAAATACTGGATGTGCATGTCCAATTACTACTCCAGGGAAGGGTGCTGAAACCGTTTGAGGTGTCGTAACTATTCCTTCAAGTGTTAGTTTATCGCTAAGAAATCCTATCCTTTGTTGTTTCATATGTTTTTCTGATTTTTTAGAACGTTGTCAAAAAAATCTGCTACTATCATGCCAACTTCTAATTCTTTTCCAATCAGAAAGTGATCAGCATCAGGAAGTATCTGCAACTCTGGCTTCACTGCCGATATCAACTGGAGCCCCTCCCATTCTTCTTTGGTCATTATTTTGTCTCTATCACCCACTACGAATAATACAGGCATGTCTGGACGATTATTTAACTCAGTTTCTGGATCTACTCTTGCTCTTCCTATTAAAGCTAGAGCTATATTTATATTATTATTTGTGGCTGCATTTAGAGCTACACCTGCACCAAAAGAATAACCAGCTAGTAATATGGCTTCGGAATTTATATCTGTATGATTTGCCAAGAAGGAGATCGCATAAAGTGTGTCTTCTATCTCACCTTTGCCATTATCAAAGACGCCAGTACTTTTGCCAACTCCTCTGAAATTGAAAATGAGGCATGCATATTCTCGTTGCTCTAATACAGAGCAGACTCCTAATATCACATTATTGTCCATATTGCCACCCATCATAGAATGAGGATGACACATTACTACTCCTGGAAAAGGACCTCCACTTTTGGGAAGAATCAGGCGGCCTTCCAACGTGCCTTCAGGGCTAGTTATACTTATATTTTCAATACTCATAATGAAGTTTTCCTGTACTTAGATTACAGTTTCATTGCATCTAGTCCGAGTCTGGCAAGAGCTTCGTCTTCATCTGCAGCTAATCCACTGACTCCTATCCCGCCTAGGAATGCTCCGTCACTGGCACGTTGAATTACAATGCCCCCTTGTACTGCTGCCATATTTGGATCACCCATTTCAGATATGGTTCTACCCATGCTTTTGAATCTTTCTGAGACGGCAAGTGTGTCAGAACGCATTATTGCTGCGGTATATGCCTTCTTGAAAGCGAGTTGTTGAGGTAAAATCCTACAGTTGTCCATCCTTGCAAATTCTATAGTCAATCCGTGACCATCTACTATCGCTATGGACACAGGCCTTTCAGGTTCCTTAAGGGCTTCTCCTAGCATTTGCTCCATTGCTTTTCGGCTTTCCGATATACCTAACACCAGTAAATTATACATGTATCCTCCTAATAAATTAGAGTTACCCGATTTGTTTCTCCGCACAAAATACTATTTAGTATATAGATTTACCAACCATTAAACCTATATAAGCGACGGTGAGTCCTATAACTATATTGCCTAGTAGACTTATACCTGCAGCTAATATTTGGCCTGACTGTAACGATTGGATCGTAGCTACACTGAATGTAGAAAATGTTGTGTAAGATCCTAGTATACCTATAGCTAAGAACAACCGTATCTCTACTGGCCAGTCAGGATGTGAGTAAAATAGTCCAACGAGCACTCCTAGTACAAAAGAACCGCTGATATTGACGGCAAATGTACCCAATAGTGTTGAGCCAAAATTGTGTATAGCTATTTGATCCACTAAATAACGGAGTATCGCTCCTACAGCCCCACCTACTCCAATAAATACCAAATTACTCACAGAATACCCTCTATATATATTACAACTTCTGTTGATTAAAGCTAGGTTTATTGGGAAATTAATCTACAATCTTAAGATTCCAATGAATATTTTCTGGTATCAGACGGAATGGGACAAAATCATTAGGGTTGTCTTTATAGGCTTCAGCAAAGTTATTACCTTTATCAGGACCCAGATACCTTACAGCCATGGATTTAATGTTTTGATATATAGGTTCATCTAATTCTTTTATATATCCGTAAATAGTAACTGCGGCATAGGGAGGATCCTTGTGATCTACACACAAAGCAGCTTTTGGATTTTTGGCTATATTATTCCACTTTATAGATCTGCGGCTCGTGAACATGTATGCAGACCCATCATTCCAGCTGAACCATATAGGAACTAAATGAGGTAAGCCATATTCTCCGAGTGTGCCAAGTACTCCGACTCTAGTTTCTTTGAGAAATGTATCTACGCTTTCGTCTATATCCAATCTGTTTTCCAATCTGTTTCTAATATAATGCGTATTATAGGTGTATTTGAGCTGATATTCTTGGAATGTCTCCAACTATTCTGGTTATGTGGCCTTCCCCAGTTATATCCTCTGCTAATAGAGCATCTCCAGCGCCAAATATAAGACTTGTTCCGTCACCAAGAATTATCTCTGCTTGTCCTTGTAACGTAATGACATATTGTCGTCGTGGTGCCGGATGCATGTCTATTACAAATCCTGGAGGTTGGTACAGAAACTGGATACCATTGCTATTCTCTGTGGTTGTACGTTGAGCATCTTGGGATAACTCAAATGGTTCTGGAAGTTCTTCGAAATGAGTCCTCCCATCTTCTCCAGTGAACATTCTTACGAATTTCATTTGATATTCCTTCATTTGGTTGTGGGTATATTCCACATTAAACTTGGTAGTAGCCTTATTATCTATTGCACATTATAATGCTATATAGATTTGCTTTTCCAGAGAGGGGTAAATAAATGTCAGTAAAAATAGTTACGGATAGTACTTCAGATATACCGGCTTCACTTGCTCATGAGTTAGGTATAACAGTTGTTCCATTGAACGTATATTTTGGCACAGAGACATTTCGTGATGGAATAGATATTAAACCTGATGAATTTTACGGCAAGTTGGTCTCTAGTTCTCAGTTACCAACTACATCGCAGCCAAGCGTTGGGGATTTCCTGTCGATTTATGAAGAATTAGGAACAAATAACAAGGAAATTATATCTATCCATATATCTAGCAAGTTAAGCGGCACATTAAATTCTGCGAATCAGGCTAAAGAGCAATATAAAGGCGATGCTAGGATAGAGACGATTGATTCTGAACATGGTTCAATAGGACTGGCAATGGTGGTATTAGCAGCCAGTAAAGCTGCAGAAGCGGGATTGGGCTTAGATGATGTAATTAAGGAAGTAAAATTAGCAATAGGAGAAGTTCAATTCTTTGCTTTAGTTGATACATTGGAATATCTAGAGAAAGGTGGACGTATAGGGAAAGCGCAGGCTTTTATGGGATCCGTATTGAAAATCAAACCTATACTGACCGTAAAAGATGGAGAGGTATTCCCACTTGAAAAAATTAGATCCAGAGGCAAAGGTATAGATAGGCTTTGTGAACTGGTTAAGGCATGTACTCCACTATCTGGGATGTGCGTAGCATATACAACAACTCCTGATGATGCCCAGACACTTGCAGATAGGCTGAAAGAATTTTTACCAAACGGTGACATAATACTTAGCCAAGTTGGGCCAGTAGTAGGAACTCATTCTGGTCCAGGTGTATTGGCTGTTGCATTGCGAAAGGCTTAGAATCATTTGTAATATAGAGAAGTATTAATTCCAATTATTGGACTAAAAGTACTGGATAGAATGGCTATAAATTACTGTGGCTTTAGGTTAAGGTGTTTTGGTGGTTCATCTGGAAGTTGCCATACAATTTCTTCGTGGTCCCATGATTTGTGATAGGCATTTGCTATATCTATTGCAGACATGTATGTTAATTCAAACGCATACCAGTTTTCATTCGATATTGCTTTGTCTATATCCAGCATTGGTCCGTTACTAAATATATCAAGATGTTTCTTATATTTAGGTCTTGTTATAATGCAAATATCGAAAGCTTTTCGAATTTCCGAAGACTGAAGTGCTGCCATTTTCCAGTTGCCATTTTTCGCAGCATAATAAAGTATCCAATATCTATCACTGATTTCTGCCATTAGCCGAGCCAATCCTGGTTGTATTGAGCCAAGTTGATCTAGGGTTATGTCTGTGTGAGAGGTATGTGCCAAGGGTTTATTAAGTTCATCAGTACTCATAAGGTCTCCTAAGTATTCCTGTCATTTGAAGTTTCTTGAGGCTCTCCAGATAAGAAAGATATTACCAGTGATTTGTTCTTTTGGTATATAAAACTCACCCCTAAAAGCAGACATCCTAAAAAGAAAAAGCTGAAAAATGCCAAGTAAGGATCTGTTGTCCATGCATCCCATGTGAATATTTTTAGAATTGGTACGGCTAGCAGTAAAAGGCCAGTAATACGCATTCTCTGTTCTTTCATTTTTATACCGAGCAATATCAAGGCAATAGAGCATAGAGCC
>CAUZSC010000069.1:0-5872 GCA_963582505.1 Dehalococcoidia bacterium | reverse complement strand
ATTCACGTTAATCTACCTCCTGTCCCTAGTAGGTCTAGTTCTCGGGTCTTGATTGCTCTCTAACTTTAGGTTTGTATAAACAGAAGGCATACGACCTAACGGTGTTATAGCCACTATTTTCAGGAGTGACCTAGTTACAACCAAGGCAGAAAACATACTAATTGATACTCCAATAAACAACGTAAACGCAAATCCTGTAACAACTCCTGTACCAAGTCTGGTCCCAAACCAAAAAAGTATCGCACAGGTAATGAATGTTGATACATTACTATCTCTTATAGCCGGCCAGGCTCTATTAAATCCTGTATCCAGAGAGGCAATAAAACTTCTCCCAGACCTCAATTCTTCTTTCATACGTTCAAATATTAGTATATTAGCATCAACCGCCATTCCAATAGAGAGTATAAATGCAGCTATCCCACCTAAAGTTAATGTTATAGGCCAAAGCTTTAATACAGACAAAACTAGTACACCGTAGATAATAAGCGCCACACAAGCTACGATACCTGGCAATCTATAGTAGGCCGCCATAAACAGCAAAACTAATGCCAATCCTATTAAACCCGCGGAGAAACTTCTTTTCAGTGAATCTGCCCCAAGAGTTGCATCTACTTCCTTTTCTTGAATAAGAATTAGTGGTATAGGAAGACGGCCAGACTCCAATTGAATGGCTATTGTCCGTACACTCTCCGGCGTGAAATCAGGGCCTTGGATATAAGCTTTACCTCCACTAATCGCTTGTACCGCAATTGGATCTATTATGAGCTCTTCATCCAAGAAAAATGCTGTCCTATTGTTAGTTCCTGCTATACGAGTGGTATGCTCCGAGAATATACGTGCTCCTTCACTATTGAATTCGATATTTATAACCGGCATACCGGTAGTTGGATGTGTTCCGGCATAGGCCAATGCCAAATCTTCTCCGGTCAAACCTAAGTCATTATCTACATTGTATGCCGGATCTGAACACTGTTGAGTTATATCTAAAAAATCATTGGTACAAATACGTTCTTTGATCTCCAACTGTGCAGTTTGCCCAATAAGTCGTTTTGCCTCTTCCACCCCACCTGTAATAGTAAAGTTCATACTATCAGGTCCAAAAGCAGCGTCCAAGGCATTCTTGATATTATCTCTCTCTGGTGGAACGACCACATTCCCATAGGTATCAAATACAGCTGGCTTCAGAGAAGGAAGTTCTATTGTAAATGACAAGTAATCTTCAGTCTCAATTATTGAGGTCTGCCTACCAACATCAGTCATTACACTATTCAAATCTTCTACATCAATCGTCTCTTGAAACTCGATTATTGCTTTAGTAACACCTACGCCAGGCAGTTGAATTAATATTCTTTCCGGGCCCATCCTCTGAATATTGGGTTCTGAAACACCAAATGCATTGACCCTACGTTCTATGATGTTCAATATGCCTTCCATCTGTTCGTCACTCGGCATCTCAGAGTTTTCAGGCATCTTTGTCTTGTATACTAAATGACTACCTCCCTCCAAATCTAAACCAAGCCGTAGGCCTAGAGGAGAGTCTTCACCACGCTCGAATTTTATACCAGCTAACTCAATGCTGAATTCCTGGGCAAGTAGCGAAGATAAGCAAACAGACGTTATCAACAATATGAATATAAAGCTACGAAGTGGAAATCTACGCATATATTTTTCTCAGGACTAATCGATGTCTATTCTACGCCACTCAATTAAAAAGGCAAGCCCCCCACTAAGACGATATACCTTTATTTTAAGTGTACTTAACGCTTTTTTGGTACTTGTACGATCCATAGTTCCGAGATCACACTATTTGATATAATGTGATCTCGTTTTGTGTAACTAAACTATTCGATTTAACTACCCAGTTCCAACGCGTCTGTGACCATTTTGCTTTCTCAGGAAAGGCGGTATATCTAATTCAGCCTCATCCTGTATATTACCCATTATCAATTGAGACACTTGTTCATCTCTTGGTATGAACACTTCTTCTGCAGTTGGAAAACCTGTAGCAACGAGTGTGATTTTGACTTCATCTTCCATTTTTATATCTGTTACCAATCCAAAGAATATGTTGGCATCTGGATCTGCAGATGAACGAATAACATCAGCAGCAGCTTCCACTTCCATTAATGAAAGATCACTACCACCACAAACATTGAACAATATACCCTTGGCTCCATCTATTGAAACATCCAGAAGCGGGCTGCTTACGGCCGCTTTGGCCGCATCCACTGCCTTGTTATCACCTGATCCTCTACCTATGGACATCCATGCTGGGCCGGCATTGCTCATTACAGTCCTTATATCCGCAAAATCCAAGTTTATCTCCCCTGGTATAGTTACCAATTCAGCTATGGATTGTACACCTTGGCGTAATACGTCATCAGCCAATCTGAATGCATTTTCTATAGTAACTTTCTCATCACACACAGCAAAAAGTCTGTCATTAGGTATAACTATAAGTGTGTCCACTTTATCTCGTAATTTAGCTATACCTTCTTCTGCAAATTTTCTTCTCTTAGTTCCCTCAAACCCAAAAGGTTTTGTTACTACTGCGATTGTTAATGCCGAAGCTTCTTTAGCAATCTCTGCCACTACTGGGGCTGCACCGGTACCAGTACCTCCACCCATGCCAGCTGCTATGAAAACCATATCTGAGTCTTTCACTGATTCATATATTTCGTCCCTGCTCTCTTCGGCAGACTGCTTACCGATTTCAGGATCTCCACCCACACCTAAGCCTCTGGTGAGCTTGTCTCCCATACGGATTCGCAGTGGAACCTCACTCTTCATCAAAGCTTGTGCATCGGTGTTAAGACCAAGATATTCAACTCCCTGCACTCTTTCCTTGAACATGCGCGTGACTGCATTACAACCACCTCCTCCTACACCTACAACCTTTATTCTTGCTACCCCATCATTTTCCAAAGACTGACTAGCCATGATTAGACCTCCTTAACTGAGTATATATGCCACGGTTAACCCTATTTACCAATTTCATAAATTTCTTGACCATTCTAATGCCAATATTTATATTTTGAACTTTTATGTTCCTCTCTACAGACTGCTTATCAATCATTATTCTTCCTTAATTGCCCATATATGCCACGGTTAATCCTATTTACCAATTTCATAAATTTCTTGACCATTCTAGTGCCAATATTTATATTTTGAACCTTGCTACTTGTATACCAATAATTTCCACCATTGTTTTGAGCATCTGCAATCAATAGACCTAATGCTGTAGAAAATGAGGGGTCTTCCAGAACCGCTGGTATGCCCCCAATAGCCCTGGGAATTCCTATACGTACGGGCTTGCCAGCTATTTCCTCTACCATGCCTACTAATCCAGGCATTTTTGCAGAACCTCCAGTAATTACAATACCTCCAGGCGGAACTGAATCTAACCCACAGTCCTTGAGCTCTTTCAAAACCAAATGAACAATTTCATCTACCCTATCCCGAAGGACATTGCATATATCCTGTCTTTTAATGTCATACGTCAGATCACTAACAAAACCAGGCAATTCTACTTCTTCGGAAGGATCTATGTCAGATAAATTTACACTTCCGTATATAACTTTAGCTTCCTCTGCCGCATGATAGGATGTATTGAAAGCTATCGCTATATCTCTTGTTAATTGAAACCCACCCACAGGGATTACTCTTGAATGCCATATATTCCCTTCTAGGAATACTGCCATATCAGTAGTCCCTCCACCAATGTCTAGTAAAACCACACCCATCTCTAATTCTTCTTCGGCCAAAATAGCCTTGGCACTAGCTAAAGGTTCTAGCATAAGTCCCTTCACTTTGACTTTGGCCATGGACACTGCTTTTATAAGATTATCTATAGGGGCTGAGCTACCTTGAATAACATGTGCCTCTACAGATAATGTAGATGTGTGCATTCCTATGGGATCACCAATGCCCCAGTGCCCATCAACTGCATAAGTTCTAGGAATAATATGCAGGGTTCTGGAATCCTCACTTGCATTATTTCCATATGTAGAAGAAGCACTAATTATTTTCTTTATATCTTGTGTACCAACTGGAGTGGCATAGTCTCTATTCTCTAGAGTAGCAATAGTATTAGACGAATGTATATGGCTACCAGTAAGACCCACATTAGCTGAATGGACTCGCAACCCTGCATCTCTTTCAGCCTGTCTTATTGATTCTTGCGTGGCCTCAAAGACTTCGTTCAGGTTACTTACCATCCCCTTCTTCATTCCTTTAGATGGAACTAAACCAAGACCTATGATTTCCATAGATCCTAACAAATCCACCCTCCCTATTAGAGTACAAACTTTTGATGTCCCTACGTCTATTGCAGTATATATATTGTTTCTTCTCATCTAGTTCCACCCTCTCAGCTTCTCTACAAAGAGATCTGACACGGGTGTAAGAACACAGCCGGGTTTAATGGTTGGGTTCGACCACTAACTTTTTATCGCTACTTTTATTTTGCCCCGATTTTCTGCGTTCTTAACCCCCAAGCCAGTCTTAGATCTATTAGGAGGAATACCTCCTAGATACGCTCAGCCACCCGCATGCGGGCACTTCGACTCCTAAAGTTTGCCTTAACCTCCTCTTGGGAGGGGGAAATGATCTTCTTATTTATTAATCTGAAATTCTCAGATTCTCGACTCTCTTGCCTAAGAAATCCTTTTACTATCCTGTCTTCCAGAGAGTGATAACTAATCACAACCAATCTGCCTCCGGGTTTTAAAATAGGTATAGTTTGATGCAAAGCACATTCTATATTCTGAAGCTCTCCGTTTACTTCTATTCTTATAGCTTGAAAAGTTCTGGTAGCCGGATGAGTTCGACTCCATTTACGAGTGGCTGCTCTTTTTACAATTTGAGCTAAAGCTAATGAATTTTCTATCGGCCTATTAGCAACTATAGCCCGAGTTATATTACGGGCCCGTGGTTCTTCTCCATATTTCCTTATTACATCAATTAATTCTTTATCGGAATATTCATTCACAACATGAGCAGCTGTAAGATCTTGACTCGAATCAAATCTCATATCCAGAGGTTCTTCTAAATTGAAGGAAAACCCCTTACCTTCTCCTTCAAGTTGTAGTGAAGATAAACCCAAGTCGAATAGTATTCCATCCACAGCATCGAATCCTTTTTTTGAAGCAATCTCCACAAGGTTGCCGAAATTATCATTAACTAATATATTCGAACAGCCATAGGTTTCAAGTGATTGAATAGCTGTGCCTAAAGCCTGGCCATCTAAGTCTAATCCTAAGAGCTTCCCGGTAGGACCGCACGATTCCATTATGGCAGTAGAATGGCCACCTTCGCCAACAGTACAATCTACATAGACACCCCCAGGTCTAACTTGCAAACCATTCAAAACCTCATCTAATAGAACTGGTATGTGATAAACCATAGAACTTACCCTTAATAATCCCTATATTCGGCTGTTTCTGTTAGTAACCATGCATCTGAATTCATATCCAATTCCTCTTCAACCCAAGATTCTTTAGCCCATATTTCTAAATATGTACCCATCCCAGTTAGCACTATGTCCTCTTTAATATCAGCATGCTCCCTGAGGCTTTGTGGTATGTGAAATCGTCCTTGCCTATCTGCCTCAACCTGATATGCACCAGAAAAATTTATACGCCTCCTGCGGCGATTCTTAGATTGGTTCATAGATGCTCTTGCAATATCAGCTGCAACAATCTGCCATTCAGATGGAGGATATACGGAAATACATTTGTCTGGACTTTTTGCAAGGACAAAACCTGACTTAAACGATTCCCTGAATCGCGCTGGAATAGAGATGCGTCCCTGAGGATCTACTCTATGTTCATGCTCTCCTAGGAATCCAAAATCAGCCAGAGTCAAACCTGAA
>CAUZSC010000068.1:0-5942 GCA_963582505.1 Dehalococcoidia bacterium | reverse complement strand
AGGGAGGGCAATTGTAATGGCTGAATATAAGAATGTTATATATGAAAAGCGAGAACACGTTGCAATCATTACTAATAATAACCCAGAACGACTTAACGCTTTAAGCCTCGGTCTAAAAAAAGATATCAATGATGCAATGATGGAAGCAAACAACGATACTGATGTGCGTGCAATTATCTGGACTGGTGCCGGTCGAGCTTTCTCAGCTGGCGCAAATATGGGTGGTAGAGGTGATGATGATGGAGGTACATCTGATCCCAGCCTTCAAGGGCTTGTAGGAAACGTCATATCTGCCGAAGAGTATCGTGAATGGGGTTTAAGATGGCAGGCAGTTATCACTAAACCCATTATCGGTGCAATAAATGGCTATGCATTGGGCCGCGGTTTTGAATACGCTTTGCATAGTGACATGCTAATTGCCTCTGAGCGGGCCGTGTTTGGTGCCCCTGAGATCCGCCATGGCACTATAGCAGCCACGAGACTTCCATTTTTTGTAAGTCCCCAATGGGCTAAGCGAATAATCCTTACGGGTGACCACACAAGTGCCGCAACCGCTCTTCGTATAGGCCTTGTAATAGATGTAGTTCCTCATGAGGAACTAATGGACGCTGCATTCGCTCTCGCAAAACGTTTTACTTACATACCACCATATGCAATACGCTTTAACAAACGAATGATTGATGGCACCCTTGAAGCAATGGGAATGAATAGTGCTCTTGCATATAGTTCTATGGTTGATGCAATAGGCCATGCTACACAGAAAGAGCAACCACTTATTCGCGTCACAGATGGCGTAGACCTCAAGAAAATACAGGAAGAAGAAGGGGTCCGGGCTTATATACATGCCAGAGACCAGCCATTCGGACCTTCACCTCAGCTATAACCCTATCTACTTAATCATCCAGGTTTGGTACGGCTGACACAGTTTAGTAAGATTAAAGCCCTGGAGGCATGCAATGTCTACAATGCCAAATGATCAGCATGAACAAGCGACAGCTCTCGGTCATATACGCGTGATAGAGCTAGGTGATATTCCTGCGGCATATACCGCACGCGCGCTTGCAGATCTAGGTGCTGATGTTATCAAAGTTGAACCCCTAGGCGGTGACCCCAGTCGTTGGCTACCCCCATTTGCTGGTGAGATAGTACACCCTGAACGCAGTCTTACATTTATAAATGCTAATAGCAACAAACGCAGTATCATTCTAGACCTGCCAGGCAGCCAAGAAGACCGAAGGATATTTTCTGAACTGCTGGCATCTTCAAACCTATTCATCGAGGCTACTCCAGTTGGATACCTTGAGGATTTGGACTTCACAGAAGAAAGACTCAAAGACATCAACCCCAGACTAGTAACCGTCTCATTAACTCCTTTTGGCCGGACCGGACCTTATCGCCACTACAAAGGAAGTGATGCTATCGCGAATGCATCTGGGGGATTTGTTTTCATCCAAGGAGATGACACAAAAGGTCCTTGCACTGCTCCAAGCCATCAAGCATATCAAGTTGCTGGTTTCATAGCAGCAACCTTAGCAGTAGCAGGCGTGAGACATTCTAGGCATACTGGATCTGGGCAGCGAATTGATATTTCATTACAAGAGGCTCTTACATTCACAAACAGCAGTTCTATCGCCCGCTACAGTCTTGAGAACACTCTGAATCGAAGGCCTGGGGCTGGGGCTTCTGGGGGATCTGGTGCAAATATATATCGTTGCAAGGACGGAAAGTACATCCATTTCACAGCTGGGCAGCCCAATATGTGGAGGGAAATAACGGCAAATTGGATGCCAGATAACATCTTAACTAGACCAGAATGGCAAAATGTTAACTACCGTGCTGTTCATGCTAAGGAAGTATCAGAAATACTATCCGAATTTATTGGTCAGTTCCCAGCAGACGAATTTGTTGAAGAGGCTCAGAGAAGGCATTTACCAGCCGCCCAACTAAACACAATAGGGCAATTTGTTAACAGCGAACAACTGAAATTCAGAGATTGGCTCCAAAAACAAGAACACCCTGTAATAGGAACCTACACCGCGCCTGGTTACCCAATGCGCCTCTCAGTTACACCTATGAAAACCAGAATGCCAGCTCCCATTATGGATCAACATCGGGACGAGATACTCTCAGACTTGCATGATAAGAAATACAACTTGCTGAATCAACCAGTTGTTACAATTAACGGAGATGCTACGGCCCCGATGTTATCTGGGATTCGCGTAGCTGACCTGACTAGACAGTTTGCTGGCCCCCTAGGGACAAGCATTCTTGGTTACTACGGTATGGAAGTGATAAAAATAGAGTCCAATGAAGTCCCTACTCCAGGGAGAGATGCTGCTTTGCATGCTGACATGAACCGAGCAAAACTGGGTGTAACATTCAATCTTCGGCCTGAGGAAGGGAAAGATCTTTTCAGACGACTAGTCTCATCTTCTCAGGTTGTAGTCGATAATTTCAGTGCCGGTGTCATGGATCGTCTAGGATTAGGATTTGAAGAGCTACAGAAAGTAAACCCAGGGATAATACAGGTTGTGATGCCTGGATGGGGTCTTGAAGGACCCCTACAATCATGGGTAGCTTGGGGGTGGCAGCTACTTGCATACAACGGACTCATGTCTCTCTGGGGCTATCCAGATTCTCCCATGGAGGCTAGATGTAAGGTTGCCTGGTCAGATCGAGTTGGAGCAGTAACTATGACGTTAGGAGTAGTTTCCGCAATAGAATACCAAGAAACAACTGGCATTGGGCAATTCATCGAGGTACCAATGCTCGAAGCACAAGGGTCTATGTTAGGGCCAGCAATACTGGACTATACAGTGAATGGTAAAGAATGGGAAACCTTAGGTTACAATGAAATCCTAGGTGCTCCTTATGCCCCTTATGGATGTTACCCGTGCTATGGGAAAGACAACTGGGTAATAGTAGCTTGCCAAACAGATGCTGAATGGGAATCTCTAAAAAATGCCATCGGAAATCCATCTTGGTGCTTAGATCCTAGATTTGTAAACAAAGCTGGGCGTAAGAACAATTCTGAAGAACTAGATTCCTACCTAAGTGAATGGACTAGATCTGTAACCGCCAAACAGGCCTTTAGAATCCTCCAAGAAGCAGGTGTTGCAGCTGGTATTCCGATGTCCGCTGAAGATCTATATTATGATCCACATCTCCGATATCGAAGGCATATCATTGAAATTGAGGAACCGCCGTGGGGAACAATCGTACATCATGGTCTTCCAGGAATTCCATATCTCTCCAAGGCCAGTGCCACCGGATCTGCACCATGGATAGGAGATCATAATGCATTTGTACTTAAAGAGGTTCTAGGATTAGATGCAGAAGAAATACAAAAGTTTGAAGACGCAGGAGCACTTAAGTAAACTTTTAGCTCAAATATTGGATGGGTCTGTATAGGTGAGTGCTACTGTATACGGTTTCGGATCCCCATCACTAACCGAAGGTGGACAAACTGGAACCCATTCTACGTAACGTCCCAATGTATCCAGCAAGAAACTATCTTTCACATGCCCACCATTAAAACGGACTTTTTCACCTAGGAGGCAAGAACTAATCCCGAGCCTTACAGATGGATGGGTAATGCTATCTAATTGTGATTGATTCGACATGAGTTTCACCCTAGTTTGTAGGATGTGATTGTTCTACAATCCTGGCAATCTGCCGTATTAAACCACCAAAAATCAAACGGTGTAATGGGTACATACCGTACCAATATGCCAAGCCCATTAGCCCTGTTGGTGCGAATACTGCATTTTGTTCCAGCAATGTGGTCCCATCAGGTCGTGGTGTAGCTTTAAATTCAAGCCAGGCTTTGCCGGGAATCTTCATCTCAGCTCTCAACCGTATCATTTGATTTAACTCAACAGCCTCTACTCTCCAAAAGTCCAAGCTATCACCAACTCTTATGTCGCTTGGATGCCGTCGTCCCCGTCTTAGCCCAACACCGCCAATCAGTCTATCTATCAATCCACGTAATTGCCAAAGCCACGTTGCATAATACCAACCCCTACGACCTCCTATTTCAGCAAAGCATTTATATACTAACGGAGCTGGCGCAGATACCTTCATAGTCCTCTGCTCTAGAATCAATCCAGATTGTGCTATCAACCGGAGCGGAGTAATGTCCCCTGTAGTTTTCCACAGGGCGTCGCTCCAGGCAGTTTCTATACGCCCGTATTTAAGGTCTTCCAATGTCGCATTAACTGCCGTTATATAACTCATAGGTGCTATATCTGGGAATAACTTTTTTGCTAAATTGTTGCGTACTACAACCTCATTGCGAAGGCCTTCTACTAGGGGCCGAACTATTGTGGCGGGTATAGGTGTAATCCAATGTACCCAGTATGAGGAAAGACGTGGAGTAAGAAATGGCACTGACAACAACCATCTGCGAAGTCCACGGACCTTGGCATAACCTGACATCATTTCCCCGTAGGTAAGTACGTCTTCACCACCAACCTCAATTATCTGACCCATACACTCAGGAACTTCTAGTGCTGAAACAAGATAATCCAAGAGATCATCTACAGCTATTGGTTGAGTACGGGTATATACCCAACTGGGGCATATCATGGCTGGCAAGCGCTCTACTAGATAGCGTACTATTTCGAATGAGATACTACCAGACCCAACAACTACTGCTGCACGAAACTCAGTTACCGGCACATTACTCTCTCGCAATGCTTCCCCAGTTTGTTGACGACTAATAAGGTGTTTGGAAAGATCTGTATCTGCATTTCCAAGCCCGCCTAGGTAAATGTGTGACATCACGCTGTTACACTTCACTGCTATTGTGATATAACGTTGTTTGGGGGTGTTATGACAAATCAAATAGAACGGTTACGAGTCGGACTCATTGGAGCTACAGGGAGGTGGGGTCCTTCAGCTCACATTCCCGCTATCCAGAATCTGCCAGAGACCGAACTATATGCAGTATGTACAGCTCATAAGGAAACTGCACAGGCTGCATCCGAAAAATACGATGTGGAACTTGCCTATCATAACGATAAGACAATGAATGAAAACCCCCAAGTCGAAGCAGTGTCAGTTGCAGTACGAGTCCCTGCACATTTTGAGTTGACGAAAAATGCAATTGAGGCAGGTAAACATGTGTTTTGCGAGTGGCCTTTAGGGGCGAATCTCAAAGAAACAGAACACTTGGCTTCCTTGGCACGGGACCGTGGGGTGCATACTATGGTTGGGCTTCAACGCCGGGCTTCTCCTATCTACCTCAAACTCCAAGAATTGGTAGGCGACGGGTACGTCGGGGAAGTACTGGCAGTAAATCTCCAACAACTAGGTGGAGGTGTGCTTAGTCGAACGGCAGATCGGACTTGGCAAAAAGATGTTGAATTAGGGGCCAACACCCTCACAATCGGATTTGGACATGCAATTGATGCGTTATGTATGGTAGTAGGGGAAATCACTGAAGTTTCTGGTATGGTCAGGACACAAGTTCCGCAATGGTATGAAACCGATACTCAACAATTCGTAGACGTAACCTCACCTGACAATATAATCTTGGCAGGGATAGTAGAATCAGGGGCAATCGTTAATGCCTATGTTGGGGTGCATCCCTACCACGGAAGCGGATACAAAATGGAAATCTACGGAAAAGAAGGTACATTAGTGTTGTCCAGTGCCGGTGGGCAGAGGTTGAGAATTTTTGGCGGGCGCAAAGATAACCAAGAACTTGAGGAAATTGAGGTTCCCCATCGACTGACCTGGGTGCCAGAACGAGTCCGGAGTGCTGGACCCGCCTTCGAAGTAGGACAAATGTGGGTAAACTTTGCTCGTGCTATTCGAACAGGAGTCCCTGCTGAGCCTGGGTTTGACCATGCTGTACTCCGACACAAATTATTAGATGCGATTCAAACAGCCTCGGATACAGGGCAGCGACAAAAAATGTAGTGAAGTGAAATGTGTGC
>CAUZSC010000067.1:0-5951 GCA_963582505.1 Dehalococcoidia bacterium | reverse complement strand
GATATCTTTTTTTAGACCGAGGCTTAAAGCGTTAAGTCGTTCTGGGTTATTATTAGTAATGATTGCAACGTGTTCTCGCTTTTCATATATAACATTCTTATATTCAGCCATTACAATTGCCCTCCCTTAAGCCTTGAATAATTATCCGATTATAGCATTATTCCATTTGTATTTATTTATAAAGCTATGTTCCGTATGACTTGTGATATCTATTTCCAACTAGGTCTTTAGTGGCTTCTGACACTGCAGAGATTCCACAGAGTGCCATTGCTAAATCAGTTTCCTCTCTAATTAATCGAAGTACGTCGGATGCTCCTTCACTACCATCTACAGAAAGACCCCACAATATTGGCCTCCCAATAAGCACTGCTCTAGCTCCTAGAGCAAGAGCTTTTATAACATCCGTGCCTCTCCGGATACCGCCGTCCAGAAAAATCTCAAGTTGGTTGTCAACAGCTTCACTTATGGCAGGCAGAAGATCTATAGTTCCTGGAACGGTGTCCAACTGACGTGCACCATGATTTGATACTACTATGCCATCAAATCCGTGCTGTACAGCTTTTATGGCATCATCAGGTCTGTGAACACCTTTGAGGATGATTGGCAACTTGGATATAGACCTAATCCAATCAACGTCTTTCCATGTGACGGATTGATCTAATAAACTAGTGAAATATAAGTTAAGCGATGAATTCTTGGCACTTTGGGCCATAGCTTTTTCTAGGTAATCCCCTACAGTTGCTATTGTCAATCCGTTAGGAAGAGAGAATCTATTCCTAATATCTCTTTCTCTTCTTCCAAGTAATGGTGCATCGACGGTTATGCACAAAGCTTTGTATCCGAGTTGTTCTACTCGTTGGATTACGCTTTTAGTTAGGTTTCTATCTTTATAAATATACAATTGAAACCAAAGAGGCCCGCTTGTGGCTGAAGCTACTTCTTCAGGTGACGTATTGGAGAGCGAACTCAAAACCATTAGAGTACGATTCTTCTCAGCTGCTTGGGCTGTTGCTATTTCGCCAGATGGGCATGCAAGTTTATGGAATGCTGTTGGGGCTATCATAATTGGCATGGATATTTCCTGACCTAGGACCGTTGTGGTCAGGTCTCGTTTTTCAACATTGACTAGGATCTTTGGATAAAGTTGTATCCGTTTGTACGCTTCTAAGTTCTCTGTTAATGTAATTTCATCATTGGCGCCACTACGATAATAGTCATAAGCAGGTTTCTCTAAGAGTGCTCCGGCTAATTCTTCATATTCATTTAAGTTAAGTGGGGCTTGTGTAGGTATGTTTCCGGTCACTGGGTCTCTCTTTCCGTAGAACATTTTAGTGGGAGATTAAGTGTCAAATCTTGAATGCTTTGCATGCACTGCACATTGCATTTGTATCCTAATGTGTAATAAGTCAGAAGGCAATATCTGACAATCATGGATATGGTGTTGAGACATATGGACAAAGTAGCGGTATATTTCCACTTAGTGGAATAGGTGTTATATTTTATTAATAGCAAATATATATAGTGGAGATTATGTGGTGCGAAATTCTAGAACAGTTCTAATCGATAATAATCCAGGAAGAAATGCCCAGACATTTGGTATCGCCAGAGAACTTGGTACCGATATGGACCTTATTCATGAACCTTCAGTAGGAGTCATAGGTAATAAGGGAGATTCACAATGTTATTTGGGAGTACAAAAGAAAGTTGAATTCATACAAGAAACACTTCGTCTACGTATTGGGGCGGGTAATGGTCAGATGCGTATGCGGTTGATTCAGCCAGAATTCACTATTGCAACATCTGATGGTATGCGAAATGGAACTAGAGAGATGAGGTATTCATTAATTGGACGCGAAGTCACACACGATTCGGTGTGTGAACATTTGAGTGCAAGTGGATTGGAAGGGACTATTGCTGTTGTAGCCTGTGATAAGCCTCCGGTTGGGACATTAGCTGCAATACTTGAGCATAATAGGCCCGCGATCGTAATGTCAGATGGCACTATAAGACCAGGAATAGATTCAATGACAAATGAAAGGTTAGATATAATTTCTGGGTTTCAAGTTGCTGGTAGTGAAGATGAGGATATGAAGAAGAGGATAGCATGTGAGGCATGCCCTGGGTTTGGTAGTTGTGGGGGTATGTTTACGTACAACACAATGCAGACTTTCATTGGTGTTTTAGGTATGGAGCCATTGCATATGGTTTCTCCAGCTTCTGAGGATACTAGGCGAACTGAACAATTCCCTAAAGAGTTGGTTGACTACTTGAGTGCCATGATAGAGACACAAGTCACTCCACGGGATATCGTTAATAGAGACTCGATCAGAAATGCAATTATTGTTGCAATGGCTATAGGTGGGTCTACTAATGTTTTACTGCATGCTCCGGAGATAGCTAGGGCTGCTGGGTATGCTAATTTTTTCAATGAAATTATGTCTGCAGAGGAATTTAACTACTTGTCTCAACATGTTGTTCCAGTATTAGTAGATGCCAGACCTTTTGGCAATTACTCAATGGTGGATATAGATGATAAGGGTGGTGTTCAAGTTATAGTCAAAGAGTTGCTAGATGCGGGCCTTTTGAATGGAGAAACTCTTACCTGTACTGGAGAAACTCTTGCCGAACAGTTAGATCGTTTGGATCCACCAGCCCCTGATGGCAAAGTGATCTATACAGTTAAAGATCCATATAAAAATACAGGAGGGCTTAGAATTCTGGGAGGAAATATTTCACAGGACTATACAGCCATCTTGAAACTTGCAGGAGTAGAAGGGGGATTAGAAAATAACGTTTTTCTTGGCATGGCAAGAGTGTTTGAGGGAGAGCGTTCTTTATTGAATTCCCTGGAGAATGAACCTCATATTTTTAAAGATCATGATATGGTGATTGTTCGTTACGAAGGTCCTAGTGGTGCCCCTGGAATGCCTGAAATGCTGGATTCGACTTCTAGAATTACTACACTATGCAGGCAGCAAGATATAGTAGTAGGTTTAATGACTGATGCCAGATTCTCCGGTGGCTCAGTTGGACTTGTCATTGGTCATGTTGGACCAGAAGCTGCTTTAGGTGGTGAGATAGCGTTGATAGAGGATGGGGATGAGATTATTGTTGATCTTAATACTAATGAAATTAATTGTACCCAGCTTTCTGATGCTTCAGTATTGCACAGCAGACGATTAGCCTGGAAGAATACCGTTGATGCAAACGGTGGTATCCATCCTTCTGTTGGATTAGCGGATACACGGCTATTAAATCGTATGAGGCTTTCTGCAGTATCAGCAAAGTTCGGTGCAGGCATGCATCCAGACAGGAAGATTTGGGTTAGTGAGCAGCGTGAGCCTATAAGGACAGATTTTGTACCTTCAAATAAGTTTCGATAGTATTATCTGGTTCTCATTCTAAGTAAAAGATGCCAATGTCTACCATTAACCAGTTTTGCTAGTGGGACAATTCAGTTTTCTTTCTAAGGTTACTCGCCTTTGAGGGCTCTTAATATTAATTCACCCTCTTTTTTCCAAAAATTGAAAAGGATTGATAAGTCTGTACCTACAGAGAAGTGACGTACACCCATATCCAGATATTCTTTAGCTTGATCTGCAGAGTTAATTTCTGCTCTGGGAGGTACCCCTTTCCGAATAGCTGTTGTGAAAGTTTTCTTCTTAGCTTCTAAAACCTCAGGGTGAGTAGGATTTCCTGGATGGCCGATATTCATTGAGAAATCTGCTGGTCCCCACTGTATCATTTCCACGTTTGGGTTCTCTAATATCTCATCTAAATTATCTAGTGCACCTTTTTTTTCGATCATAAAGCAAAGCACTATATTTGCAATGGCGTCTACATATTCTGCACTGCCACCATATCCCATATATGAATTCCGTCTCGTTGCAACGCCATAATGACCACCATGATCTGGATGATCAGGTCTGACAGCAACTATGCAATCGTTTAAATCTTGTATAGTCCTTATGTCTGTAAACAAGATGCTGTCATAGCCAGCTCCAATGCCTCTTTGTGCAAGGAATGGCATTAAACTTTGGTCAACCTTCAACATACTACCCATGTGATACAATTCAGATGCTCTACACATGTTGTCAAGATCGTGTAGATCAGATGATCCATATTCGGCTACGAATTCCACATAATCGTACAATCCAGTATGACCTAAGGCTTCTATCTCTGCAGGCCAAACACTATGGATATGCGTGCTTAGCGTAGGTTCACCAGCATCTAATTTTGCCCTAATGATGTTTGTCTTTCTCATTTATAGCTCCTTATTCATATCAGAATAGATTTGATGTGGATCTTAGGTGTCATACACCTTGGAGTTTGCACAGTTTATCAGCCTTTCACCAGAAAGTCCGGCAATCAGGTTGTCAACTGCCATATTAGCCATCTTAAGTCTGGTAGTTACACTAGCACTCGCTATGTGAGGAGCAATGATCACATTTGGCAGAGATAGAAGCCTGTCATTCATATCAATCGGCTCTACAGTAGTGACATCCAATGCGGCTCTACCGGGCTTTCCAGATTCTAATGCTTGTATTAATGCTTCTTGGTCCACGACAGGTCCCCTAGCTGTGTTTATAAGTGTTGCTGATTCTTTCATAAGAGATAATTCTCTGGCCCCTATTAGATGTCTGGTTTCTTCATTTAATGGCACGTGTAACGACACGAAGTCTGATTCTGCAAGAATCTGGTCAACAGGTGCGAATGCTGCAGTAATTCCTTCTATGGGATCAATGGGGTTACGCTTGTTGTAAAGAATGTTCATATTGAATCCTGTCGCCCTTTTTGCTACTGCTTGACCTATAGCACCATACCCAATTATTCCAAGTGTTGCCCCAAAAATATCGCGGCCTAATAACACACTTGGCCCCCAGGTTTTCCATGCCCCATTCCTTACATAATTGTCGGCATCTACAATTCGACGTGCTGACGCCATTAGAAGTGAGAAGGCGAAATCAGCAGTTGTTTCTGTCAGAACCCCTGGAGTATTACCAACTGGTATTCCTCTGTAAGTGGCTGCCTGAATATCTATGTTGTCAATTCCCACTGCCATATTGCTAATTATCTTGAGACTTGGACTGGCATCAATAACTTCTTTATCTATGCTATCTGTTAACAAAGCGAATATACCATCAGCTTTTGATATGTGTTTGATTAAACTTTCTCTATCTGGAGGCATATCGCTATCCCATAAATCAACTTCAAATTTTTCTGTGAGTCGATTAAGGATTTCTTGAGGTAATCTGCGTCCTACAAATACACGATGTGTTTTCTCAGGTGCCATGGTTCATATTCCCTTCATCAAAGTTTCTATTGCTAGTTTAGTGGCAGATTCTATCAAACTGAGCGTCTCTTCTGTAGAAGGTATTGCCACATTTTGTGATTTTCTTAGTGCAAATACATTATCTATTCCTATAGCAGCGGCGTCCGTATCTGATAATTCATTAGATCCTACAATTGCTGCTACAGCTTTTACGCCACAGAGCTTTGACAACTGGGCTATACCTGCTACTCCTTTACCCAGGCTTGTCTGTGAATCTATACGGCCCTCTCCTGTCAATACTATATCGGCTCTGGTTAGTAATTCTTCAAGTTTTACAGCTCTGCTGATTACACCGAACCCAGGTAGCAGTTGTGCATTAAAAAATCCTATCAACCCAGCTCCCAAACCACCACCTGCCCCTGCTCCAGGTACATCTAGTATATCTTTATCAAATTGAATTTGTACTACACGAGCTAACTTCGAGAGTGCTTTGTCTAAAGAGTCTATTTGTTTCTCTGATGCTCCCTTTTGTGGCCCATAAATTGCTGAAGCACCATTTGGGCCACAGAGAGGATTTATTACATCACATAATACGGTTATATTTATATTTGATAATGAGATGATGGATTCATCTATATTAAATGACTCTAGTTCTGACAACGCTGCTCCACCTTCTGGT
>CAUZSC010000066.1:0-5983 GCA_963582505.1 Dehalococcoidia bacterium | reverse complement strand
CCAGTAAGCACAATAACTCTAACATCTGGATCATCATCTCCAGCTTTCATGTATTCGACCACTTTAGTCAAGGTTCCATTTCTCTGTGCCCCACCTATGACAGCATTCAATCTTTCAGGTCTATTAAACTTTATCCATAGGATGCCATTGTCTTCTTTCTCGTAAAGGAGATAAGGTACTTGTTCTAATTCTGCCATTGTTAGCCTCCTTATAATGTTGCTAGTAATCGATATCTACACTACGCTCTTGAGAGCCTTCTTCAACCAAATTAGCAATTTAAGTCTACACTAAGGTGATTGGAGGGTCAATTGTACATGCATACCAGATGCTCGAAGGACAGTCAAAATGTTACAGGTCGCATTATATCAAAATAGACACCCAACACTCCCAAGATAACAATGAAGGATATGACTATAGCTGCAATAGGTAATAGCTTACGAATATCTGGGGGCCTACCTGTAATCTTCTCGTATACAGCCACAGCAAAATGACCGCCATCCAAGGGATATAGAGGTATAGCATTTACTAAACCTACGAATATACTCAAGTAGGCTACTAATCTTAATGTCATATTAAGACCTGCCTCTTGCGTTGCAGCTCCAAATTGGACTATACCGATTATACTGACTGGCCTAATTTCATCCAAAATGTCGTCATCACCCCAAATGGCACCTATGAAATTACTGAAATTGGAAACAAATTCCCAAAGACCTCTAATACTTTGCTTTGTTATAAACCACACCTCACTCAGTGCTAATGGAACACCTATAAAAGGGTTCTGTCTTATATTTTCAAATTTAGGTGAAACACCTAAAAATCCTATTTCTACTTGCCCATTTGCATCGAAACGCGATTGCAAAGTAGTTTCAATAGAAAGTATCTCACCTTGCCTGTCCAGTATTATAGAGACATCGCTGTTGGGATTCGATCTGAGTATTTCAGTAAACTCTTCCCAACTATATAAGGTAAACCCCTGAACGGATAGAATACGATCTCCCTCAATCAAGCCAGCCTCGAATGCAGGAGACTTGATACCATCTGAGGTCTCCACTACAACTCGAGAGACTTCCATAGTTGGGCTTGAAAAATCTGGTTCCCCAATAACCACTTTCACGCACCATATTAATATAAATGCAATTATGAAGTGAGTTACGATGCCAGACATTACTACTATAACTTTCTGATGAAATGGTCTGCTCCGATATGCCCTAGGTTCGTCTTCTTCACTAACTTCTTCAACTGGGCTCATACCAATGATACTGACATATCCACCTGCTGGTATAGCTTTTATCCCATACTCTGTTTCCCCTTTTTTGAAAGACCATATTGTTGGTCCAAAACCTAGAAAATACTTTGTAGCTTTTATCCCAAATGCTTTTGCTGCTAGGAGATGTCCGCCTTCATGGACCATAACTATAATAATGAATCCAAAAATTACTATTAATCCACCAATCATCTTTGATTAACCCCCATCACTATCGAATCGTCTTCCTATACCATTGAAATGACGAGTCCCTAGAGTATTCATCTATCTCAAGGATCTCTTCTGGTGATAGATCATAAGATTGGTGATGTGATGACAGTACGTCGTTGATAAGCAATGGTATATCTGTGAATTTGATACGTTTATCTAAGAACAGTTGTACAGCAACTTCATTTGCAGCATTAACAACTACAGGATAACTGCCGCCTTTTTTACCTGCTTCCAATGCTAATCCGAAGCAAGGAAAGTTCCGAGAATCCAATTCTTCAAATGTAAGAGACCCTACAGAAACCGGATTAAATGTTGGAATATAATCACTAGGGATACGGTTAGGATAAGAAAGAGCGTGTTGTATTGGCAATCTCATATCGGGAGTGCTTAATTGTGCTTTCACAGACCCATCTACAAATTCAACCATAGCGTGTATTATGCTCTGCGGATGTACAACGACTTCTATATTCTCCCAAGGAACACCAAATAACCAATGGGCTTCGATAACTTCAAATGCTTTGTTCATTAAAGTAGCAGAATCAATAGTTATCTTCCTACCCATACCCCAAGTTGGGTGATTTAGCGCCTCTTCAGGGGATGCATCAGTCAATTCATCAAAAGTACGGCCTCTAAATGCGCCCCCAGAAGCTGTTATGATTACTTTTGATATTTCTTTATCTTCTCCTCTCAAACATTGCCAAATCGCACTGGGTTCACTATCTACAGGAAGTATATCTACTCCTCTATCCTTCGCTAACCCAGTAACTATATCCCCTGCTATGACAAGTGGTTCTTTATTGGCCAAGGCAATCGGCTTGCCATTTTCAATTGCTGCCAAAATGGGTTTAAGACCAGCAGCACCTACACTAGCTGCCATAACCAAGGATGCATCTGGGTGAGATACTAATTCTTCTTGCGTCACATGCTGTATGCCATATTTAGCAGAAAGATACATAGCTGCTTCTGGGCTTTGACAAGAAAATAGCTTAGGCTTCCACTCAGCCAATTGCCTCTCAATTAATTCGACGTTAAATCCCGCCCCTAGCCCTACTACATAGAAATGGTCACCTTGAGACTTTATCACATCTAAAGTCTGTACTCCTATAGAACCTGTAGACCCTAAAATAACTAGCCCTTTCAATTTATCACCCATAGATTGAAATGATATACAACTAGCAAAACTAATACAACACTATCTAACCGATCTAGTATACCTCCATGCCCTGGTATCAGGGATCCAGAATCTTTCAGATTCGCTTTACGTTTCATAAATGATTCTATAAGATCACCTATCTGTGCAAGAATACTCACAAGAAAACCAAGTATTATTGCTATAGTTATAGAAGGAATTGGCAACTGAAAGGCGCTAACCGCAATCAAAACGGATGGTAGACCAGTTATTACCCCACCAAAAGCTCCTTCCCAAGTCTTATTAGGGCTTATATAGGGTGCCATCTGTCTCTTACCAAACAACCTGCCAAACCCATAAGATCCCGTATCCGTTGCAAATGTCCCTATAATTGCCAGAATAAGCCATTCTGTTCCTTTATCTTCTTGGCGAATTACAATTGCCAAGGACAAACCCCATCCCAAATACAGGCTACCGAGTGCTGAATAAACTATTTCTAGAAATTCACGCTTACCTGTCCATTGATCGTTTGGAGAACTCAAGAAAACATTTACCAATCTGACTAATACCTTCCAGGAAACTGTCAGAAGTATAGAGACAATGAAAATCCAGAAAGCTAATCCCAAATTATTATGCCCATTCCAGACATACAAGCAAATCGACATAATCCCTGGAACGTAATACGCCTTGAAACCCCAGAGCCTAACCATTCTATAAAATTCTATTGACCCCAGAACGCCAATAAGTAAAACAAAAATAGAAATCCATGGGGATCCAATCCAGACAGTGCACAGGATAATAGGTATGCCTAGAGTAGTTACTAATAATCTTGTCATCATTACAATATACCCAATAAATTAGGCTCTATATAATCTACCTTAACAAAAATCACTAATATGAATGTCTTCTTAGTATAAGATAGTTCAACTTCTTCCACCGAACCGTCTATTCCGTATATGGTAAGAATCCAACGCCTTATCAATGTCCAATTCGTTGAAATCAGGCCACAGTACATCTGTGCAATAGTACTCACTATAAGCAGATTGCCAAAGAAGGAAATTACTCATCCTAAGCTCCCCTCCAGTACGTATGATAAGATCAGGATCAGGAGTGTCTGTGGTATAGAGGTACGTGTTGAAAATTTTCTCGTCTATTTCATCATAAGGGATTTTATCTGATAACATTTTTTTTACTGCATCAATTATTTCTGTTCGCCCTCCATAATCAAATGCAACATTCAAAGTTATAATTTCATTACCCTCTGTGAGTTTTATCGCTTTTTGTATCTCTGAAGACAAGGATCTCGAAAGCCTATCTTTCCTTCCTATATGCCTTATCTTCACTCCTTTTTCATGGAGCATTCTTGTTTCTTTAGCGATAACGTCTTCCAATATAGTCATCAATCCCATAATTTCATCATCAGGTCTACTCCAGTTTTCTGTCGAAAATGCATATATCGTCAAATATTTAACGCCTTTTCCTGCAAAGGATTCTACAACCCTTCTTATATTATTGGTTCCAGCACGATGGCCAGCGATTCGGGGAAGATATCTCCGAGCAGCCCACCTACTATTGCCGTCCATAATTATTGCTACATGGATAGGATTAGAACTCATAAATGTCTCAAAGTCTCTTAGCCTCTATAATTTATACCCAACCATAAAGCTAAACACGATGTATACATCAAGCGAATTGGATTCTTAACTTTGCATCAGGCCAATAAGTATAAGGATTCACAGTACCTAGTGCCAATTTGCTATACAGCCATTACCTCTTCTTCTTTTGCACTAGCTAGTGCCTCTACTCGTGCCACATATTGGTCAGTGTTTTTTTGAAGTTCTTCCTGTGCTCTTTTGCTATCATCTTCCGATATCTCTTTATTCTTAACCATAAACCTAATCTGTTCTAAAACATCTCGCCTTATATTCCTGAGTTCTATCTTCCAATCCTCCGCCTTACGCCTAACTAATTTAACTAGGTCTTTACGTCTATCTTCTGTTAGTTGTGGAATAATTAACCTCAGGACATTACCATCATTAGCAGGATTCAATCCAAGTTCACCAGCTAGCACAGCTTTCTCTATATTCGATAAGCTTTGTCTATCCCACGGTTGTATGACAATAGTTCTAGCTTCTGAAACACTAATCGATGCTAATTGGTTAATGGGAGTAGGTGTACCATAATAATCTACCAAGATATGTTCTACTATTGCAGGGTTTGGCCTTCCTGTCCTAATCGTATCAAATTCCCGCTTCAAAGCCTCAACTGAATTGGTTTTTCTATTTACACCTTCTCCGAGAATTTCTTTAACGCTTGCCATTTTCCACTCCATATTATGATATTAAGATTATTAAATATCCTCAACTATCTCAGTACCTATTTTCTCGCCATTCAATATAGCCATCAAGTTACCCACTGGTAAAAGATCGAAAACCACAATAGGTATTTGATTGTCCATGCATAGAGAGACTGCTGTGGCATCCATCACATTCAGCCTTCTATTTAACGCATCCATATAGGTAATGGTATCAAATTTTGTTGCACTTGGGTTTTTGTTTGGGTCAGAATCATATACGCCATCAACACCATGTTTACTCATCAACAAAAGATCTACTTTTAACTCTACTGCCTTAAGTGCAGCAGCCGTGTCAGTAGTGACATGAGGACTACCTGTACCGCCTCCAAAGATGACAACACGACCCTTCTCCAGGTGCCTTATAGCTCTTCTCCGTATATATGGTTCTGCTACAGCCTGAATGCTTATAGCTGTTTGAGTTCTGGTTAAGGTGCCCATGTTTTCCAGAGAATCTTGAAGGGCTAATGAATTCATCACGGTTGCTAACATACCAATGTAATCAGCGGTAGCCCTATCCATGCCATAATTCTCAGCATTAACACCGCGCCAAATGTTCCCTCCACCAACTACAACAGCCAATTCCACGCCAGTGTTGGCTGCTTCTGTTATACGATAAGCTATAGCCTCTAAAGATTGTGGGTCTATACCATATTCAAGACTCCCACTCAAGGCTTCTCCACTAAGCTTTAGTAGCACACGTTTATATTTTGTACCAGAATCCATTGTGTCGCCACTACTCTCCTAGGGCAAACCGTTGAAAACGCCTTACTACAACGTTTTCTCCGACACGTGCGACCATGTCATTTATAAGTTCCCTAATAGTCTTTGACTGGTCCTTTATAAAAGTCTGATCCAGTAGACATACTTCCTGCTGGTTAGTGACTTCCTTATCTGATAATGCATCTGAATTTATATGTGTAGGGGCCATTGCGGCAATTTGCATCGCTAGGTCATGTGCCAATTCTTTAAATTCTGGAGTTCTAGCAACAAAGTCAGTCTCACAACTTAACTCTATTATTGCTCC
>CAUZSC010000065.1:0-6472 GCA_963582505.1 Dehalococcoidia bacterium | reverse complement strand
TGCTAATAATTGCCTGGTTTTGACTTTGGTCAACTTGGGAAATCTTCACAAGAACGCTCCTATACTACAGCCAAAAATGACTTTCGCCATTATATCATGGCATGCCTTAAATTGTGAAATTATTCTTTTGTCAGGGGTATTTGGAGTTTAAGCGCTCCTATTGTATCCACTCTAATCAATGATTTTAACATGTAAATCACTCAGTTGATGTGCACTAACGTTTGATGGAGATCCAAATAAAGGATCTTGAGCACCTTGAGTCTTTGGGAAGGCAATGACATCCCGTATGGAGTCAGAATCAGTGAATATCTGCATCAAGCGATCTATGCCAGGAGCTATACCTCCATGGGGAGGTGCTCCATATTCCAAAGCTTCAAGTATGTGTCCAAATCTATCTTCGATCTCATCCTTATCGTGTCCTAATAATTCAAATATCTTCTCTTGCAGATGCCTCTGATGAATACGTATACTGCCGCTGGCTATTTCCATACCATTACACACAAGATCATATGCTTTACTCATAACCTCACCCGGTGATGCTGATAGATGCCCCATATCCTCTTCTCTCGGAGCAGTAAATGGGTGATGGGATGAATCCCACCTAGATTCTTCATCATTCCACTCGAATAATGGAAAGTCTAATACAAAAGCAAAGGCCAAATCTGCGTGGTTAATAAGTTCTAGCCTACTCCCCATTTCATTACGTAATTGGCTCAATACAACATTAACTGATTTTTGTGGACCAGCTACTATCATAATCAGATCACCATACACAGCACCCATCCGCTTTGCTATATCTCGTACCTCGGTTACTAATATATACCTCGCAATAGGAGAACGGATATTATCCTCACTCATTGAATCTATTGATTCCCCTTCCAAACCATTTAGAGAAATAGTAACAAGGCCCCCAGCTCCCCTCTCCTTTGAGAAAGATGTCAAAGCATCTAGTTGGCGTCTGCTGTAAGCAGCACATCCTGATGCTACTATTCCTTTAACAACCCCCCCTTCGGATATAGTTTGCCTAAACACTTCCAAATTCGAGTTAGCCGCAATATCCGAAATGTCTGAAAGTTCCATGCCAAATCTCAAATCCGGTTTATCTGTGCCATAACGATCCATTGCCTCTTTGTAGGATATACGCTGGAACGGTTTGTTTAGATTTTTTGCAGGAATTACAGCCTCAACGAGCGATACAAACAATTGCTCTGTCAGTGCCAATATATCTTCTTCATCTACGAAACTCATTTCAAGATCCAATTGAGTAAATTCTGGTTGTCTATCTGACCGTGAGTCTTCATCTCTAAAACATCGAGCAATTTGAAAATATCTTTCCAGCCCTCCAATCATGAGCAACTGTTTCATTTGTTGTGGGGATTGAGGCAATGCATAAAATGCACCTGGATATAACCTACTAGGAACAAGATAATCTCTCGCACCTTCAGGTGTACTCTTTGTCAATATAGCAGTCTCTATTTCCAGAAATTCTCTTTCACTCAAAAAATCCCTGATGAATTTTACGACTTTATGTCTAAGAATCAAGTTGTCTCGTAGCCTAGGTCTCCTCATATCCAGATATCTATATTTCAGTCTGATATACTCATCTACGTCCTGTGATTCGTCTTCTACGCTAAATGGAGGAGTTTTGGAAGTATTTAAAACATCTAAACTGTTCGTTACGATTTCTATATCCCCAGTAGACATCCTGGAGTTTTTGGTACCGTCAGGACGCTGATGCACGACGCCTGTCACACGAATTACCCATTCGCTTCGCAAATCTTGTGCCTTTTGGTGGACAACAAGATCAACCTCAGGATTGAAGACGACTTGAACTAGACCATCTCGATCACGAAGGTCAATAAAAATTAAACCCCCATGATCCCTTCTACGATGAACCCAGCCCGAGAGTGTAACTTCAGTTCCCTCATGCTCAATTCTCAAAGCTCCACAACTAATAGATCTATACAATTTATACATTACTCCATTTACTTAGGTCGGATTATATGTGACTGGATGCGCACTTGCAACGATTATATAATACTTATCTCTAACACATTAAACAGATCAGCATAAATTATGATGGATATATTTTATGTTACGAAATACTACTTACAAACATCTTAATAAATACTCCCAAATAACATCTGAATCGTATTGACATAACAGGTACATTTCAATTACATTTTAGTCCGTAAACTTAGTTGTATATTTTTAGGGGTGTACTTATGCTATTTAGGCTTTTAAAAACAGGAACATTATCACTTGTTATTGTAGCTCTTCTGGCTTTTGCCAGTGCTTGTGCAGGAGAGGATCCAACTCCTATAGCACCGACTGCTAAACCGAAGCCGACTGCTACTTCCACTCTGATTCCAGGACCAACTGCAACTCTAGTGCCCGGTGCTACTGCAGCACCACTCCCAACCGCTACGGAGATACCTCAAGTAAATTTGGCATACGGCACTGTCGAAGATTTACTTAAAAACCCTGGTTACAAAGCGGAATGGGGAGAGCCAAAATACGGTGGTATAGTCAAATGGCGCTCTAACTGGCCTCAGACTAACAACACACCGTTTTACGGAAGCATGTACAGGGGCCTTTACGTAACTCCTCAATATAATCACCTAGTAAGACCTGATCCCTGGTGTGGATTCGATTGTCCACTCAACAATGACTTAGCAGAAAGTTGGTCTATAACAGATGATGGGCTAACCTACACTATACAATTACGCCAAGGTGTGAAGTTCCGTGATGCTGTACCAGAGGATGAAAAGCACGGATACGGAGACATGCCTGGTAGAGGCGAAGTATTTACATGTGAAGATGCCAAAGCAAGTCTTGAATTCGTGGCTACTGACGAATGGCTAGCCGAAGGCGCAAGTGGTGGTAAAGCTCACCCAAAACCTTCTGAGAACACTTACACATGTACAGATGGACCTCAAGGTTACACTCTTGAAATACTACTTCATACAGGTGTACCAAATCCTTCTCTGCTGTTAGAGCTGTCTAGTATTGGCATCGTAATGGTCAACAAGGAATGGTTGGAGTACCTGATAACAGATCATCCAAAAGAAATAGATAAAACAGAAAATGGTTACTTCCTGAACATGGGTACAGGAGGATTCGTAAGCAACGAACTCCAAAGAGACATAGTAACCAAGATGCGTAAGCGTGATGGATACTTTCGAAGTGCACTGCCATTCGTGGATGGTATGGATATGCATGTAATTCGTGACAACTCCACGGCATTCACAGCATGGGCATCCGGACAATTGGACATCCTTGGCCAGGGAAGCGGTAGCTTACAGTCTGGACAGATTGCACAAGCACTGAGGGACTTCCCCGACATGCCAATTGACAAACACTTATACACAGGTGGTCAAGGTCTACACTTCAACACAACAAGGCCACCAATGGATGATGTAAGAGTCCGGCAAGCGGTTAACATGGTAATCGACCGCGAAGCATGGCACGAACTGCAGAAGATCTCTGAAGGCGTGTACAAAAATGAGATATCTGCAATGTTCGCTCCCAGCGGGAACTGGGGTAACCCAATAGAAGATGTAATGAAATGGCCTGGCTATGGTGCTGATAAAGCGGGAGACATAGCAGAGGCTAATCGTATTATGGACGAAATATACGGGACTGGTGTAAGACCTGAAATTACATGTCTCTCACGTTCCGACCAGAACTACGTAGACAGATGTATATTTGCAGGGGACTTGCTGGATACACACTTAGGTATGACAGTAAAAATGAATATTACTGAAGGTGTCGTAGAGAAAACACTTTGGAAGAATTGTAACTACGACTTAAGATCCAGCTGGCTACCAGGACTTACGATGTACCTAGATCCATACGAGCGAGTTAGGACATTCAACTCTGCGGATCCATCCTTCGACGCATGCAGACTAGGTGTAAATGAAGCAGATCAGACGAAAGTCAACGATCTTATTTATAATCTAAAAACAGAACTTGACCCAGTACAGAGAAATGAGTATGCGAAAGAGTGGGAGCGTCACGTAACCCTCGATGTAGTATACGGAGCGCCATTGGAATTCCAAACACTTTACTATGGCCTCTCAAAAGCTATAAAAGGTGCGTCATTTGAAGACTATGGAGTCTTCATGTATCATCATCATCTATCTGATAAATATTGGTTAGACAGATAGTCTGAGATTCAACAGTAAACAAAAAAAGACCTACCTAGTCAACTAGGTAGGTCTTTTTGCTTACTAAAGCTACATATATTTGTTATATACCAGTTATTTTTATACCAGTTCTAGCATTATTCTTAAAGTTTAAATTTAGTAATAGAGCAGTTACAGATTCCACGTAACTAGAAATTAGTAAAGAACCCCCATCGATTGCCCTGAGATCAGGGATACTTTCCACAATACTCATGATCTTCGTTTTTGCATCTACGTGATCAGAGCATACTACTACATCTCCTTCAATTTTAACCCGGACATTCAATAGCTCTCTAGCACTGACAGTCTGGAATGCAGAAACAACCTTAGATTGAGGCAATATAGACTGAGATTCAAGCGACGCAGATCCCTCATTTATATCTAAAATATATGGAAGGCCATCCTTAAACCCTAGGGGTACTAGTGTGTTCACCACTATCTTACCTTCCAGAGTATCCCTTAAGGGCCTCAATAACGTTCCCTGTGCTGTATATGGGACTGTAATGAATAACACGTCCGATTCAGCAGCTACATCTTCATTGGAAGCACCATAAACCTCATTCAACCCATATCCTTCTCTGAGGGCATTTGCTATATCTTTGGATTTGGATAGATCCCTAGATCCTATCATTACAGGATTGCCAGCTAATCCCAATCTAATCGCTAATCCTCGCCCTTCTGGGCCTGTGCCTCCCAAAAATCCTATCATTCTGAATGTACTCTTTTCTAAGCTTATATATTTAGTATATTACATTAATACATGTATATTATGTATTAATGTAATATACTAAATCAAACATCAACAGATCTGATAACATGGGATTATACACAGACATATTAAAACCTATACTTTTCCAGTTTCCTCCTGAGAAAGCCCAGAAGCTTGGTGAATTAGCACTTAGTGCCTCCCCAATATGGAAAGCCTTAGGCCCACTCTTTGCAACAAAAAACCCCATACTCAAAACACGCGTAGCTGGTATAGAATTACCAAGCCCTATAGGATTAGCGGCTGGCTACGACAAGAATTGTCACAGCCTTCAATCTCTATCCCAATTAGGATTCGGTTATATTATCGGTGGAACCATAGTTAGTAAAGAACGTTACGGAAATCCAAAGCCTCGTATAGTTAGAATACCAGAAGACAAAGCACTTGCTAACTCTTTAGGCTTCCCAAGTGAAGGGTTATCTAAGGTTTTGCAAAATATACATGGTCAGATTCCTATTAAAATACCTTTGTTCCTAAGCATATCCGGAGTGTCTGAAGAAGAACTGCTAGAATGCTACACAGCCCAAGCCGTTTGTTCTGCTATAGAATTAAATATAAGTTCTCCAAATACAGAAGGTATAAGAATCTTTCAAGACCCTAAGGTCTTGAAAGATTTATTGCAATCTATCTCTACTTTCAAGCGAAACCCATTATTCATAAAATTGCCTCCATTCTTTGGGACAAAGCAAATCACAAACACCTTCAAATTAATAGACATATGCTTAGAATATGGTGTAGATGGTGTTACAGTAGCGAACACATGGCCAATCGCAGACAGCCGTTTAGCCGTAGGTCGAGGTGGATTGAGTGGACGACCCCTGATAAAACAAACGTTAGATATGGTGAGAAATATTAGGGACTACTCTGGATCCAAATTAATAATAAATGCCTGCGGTGGGATCTCTTCAGGTCAAGATGCAATTCAAGCCCTTGCAGCAGGTGCTAATACCATCCAACTCTACACAGCTTTCATATATGAAGGCCCTGGACTAATTAAAAGGATCAACGAATATATCGTAGATTTCATTGAAAGGAATGATCTAGATTCCTTGGAATCCATTCCTGCTTTCTTCCGAAACAAATAACCAGTCAGGCAATATATTGATCTTTCTACAAGGTTGGTAAGAACAATAGTTATCCACAAGAATATCTACGGGACATACGAGAAAATAGATTGACTAGCACTTTGCACCAGCTCTACTAAAGGCCCAGGATAAACACCTACTAAGCATATAGCAATCACCAACCCTCCCAATACATATCTATTTACCCTGGAAAATATTAACGTAGTTTTGTCATCTGGATTAACCATGTACATCTGTTTAATAACCATAAGGTAGTAATACAGAGATATAAGACTATTTAGGATCGCTAAACTAACAAGCCATAAAAGACCTTCGTTAGCAACAGCTGTGAATAAGTAAAACTTTGTAGTGAAACCGGCGAAGAAAGGAAACCCCGCCAAAGAGAAAAGTGCTACTGAGAGTGACATGGCTAGAAATGGAGACCTGTCTGCCAA
>CAUZSC010000064.1:0-6804 GCA_963582505.1 Dehalococcoidia bacterium | reverse complement strand
GCATTCGAGTTGCTTGTTAGACCTGCTATACTTAAGATGCTAGGTAAAATAGACCTAGGCAAGTCTGTCTTGAAGGCTGTCCTTAAAGATGACATAGTAAATACTGATGGTCGACGTGTATATGCAAGGGTTATAGTATCCCAAGAGGAAGGTACATTTTATGCCAGCCTTACAGGTGACCAAGGATCTGGAGTTCTTACATCTATGGTAATGGCTAATGGCCTAGCAATATGTCCGGAAGATATAGATGTAGTCAAGGCAGGGGAAGTAGTATCGGTACAAATGCTTGATTGGCCAGATGGTATAACCATCTAAGTATATAGAACAACACCAAACCTAATTATCTGCAACCCAGACCTTAGAAAGATAGAAATACTCACCTCCAGCAAAATTCGGAGTAAAATTATTAACTCTAGGCCAATACACCCAACGCGACACCTTACTAACAGGCATAAATTTGATAGCTCTATCAATAACATGCCTTTGTATATCACCCAAGAGTTTCTTGCGGAGTAGTAAATCAGTTGTCTTTGATTGTTTTTCTATTAGCCTATCCAAATACTGATCTCTATGATGGCTGGTGTTAGCTTTACCATCGCTATGCAAAACAGCATTCAAATAAGAATTTGTCCCAGAAACAGGTATTGCTGGGCCTATCAATATTTGATATTCCCCACTGTGCCATACCTCCTCATATTGTTCTATATTTAACGTATTAACATCTACCGTAAATCCTATATCTTCCATTGACTGCGCTATTTTTTCACCATAGTTCAAATGAGCATCACTATAATGAGCTACACTGAGCTTCACATAATTAGTACTATCAGACGCTAAGTCATTCATTAGGTCAATCGCTAATTCTCTGGATCCAAAATAATTACGCAAATCTTGTTCGGGAAGTATCCAATCCTGATCAAACAGTGGTATTCCTACACTAACAAACCCAAGACCTAGCCACATATCCTCTATCGCCATCCAAGGATCCATGGATTGAAATATCGCTTGCCTAACTTTGATCTGATCTAAAGGTTTTGTTGATGTATTGATTGATAATTCCAGACCAGAACCAAACTCCATTTGGTCAAGCGTGACTAATCCATCGGAATGCAAATTGATATTTCTGAGCTGGTTTACGTCAGGTTCTAATATGTCTATTTTACCTACAAGAAAAGCTGCAAGCCTAGTCTCCGAATCACCTATGACTTGTATTGAAAGCCTCTCAGCATATGGTAAATCCGGTTCGTAATAATTATTATTGGCACTAAAATAATGGCCTGTACCTGCTTTATCTCTGCTCCAAACCCAAGGACCACTACCAGCAAAAGATTCAGCGTTAACTTTACCATTCTCAATAGTTTCTGATGCTACAATCTTAGAAAACCCGTTGGCAATATTAGATATAAAATCGGCATTCGGTTCTTTGATAGTTATTTTCAGATTGCCATTACCCACAGATTCCATGGTGTGGATATCATTTATCAGTGTAGCATTTGGATGTCCGCTGCTCATCTGCCTTTGGAAGCTTTCAATAATATCCCTAACCACTACTCTCCTCCCAGATACTGGATCTATATCATGCCAATAAGCATCTTGCCTGATTTTAAACATATAAGTAGTAAGATCTATTTGTTCCCAATGCTCACACAAATCACACTCTGTAGCCATTGTCGGTGATGACACATCATAGCCAGAACGAAAACGCAACAGTCTACTATAGGCTAATCCAGGCCCCCAGGAAGCCAATCCAGGTGATGCGCTTAAGTGTACATCAAGTTCATCCAATAATATTGGTGAGGCTAAGAATAAAGTTCCGCCTGCAGAATCTGTTTTATCTATAAAACTTGTTGTATATTCACTGATCAAGACATTGTTGTAATAGGTATCACTCGTATGTATAGGTTTTCCTGGTTCGCAGCCACTGATAATAAACAACAAAATCAGGATGACAGAACATTTCAATTTACAAATCATTTAACTTGCCTAATACCCAATCAATATTGATTCCCTCGATAATAATTTCAACTGCAATACTATCTTGCTTATCGTATACTGTAAATTAAATTTAGAACTATTTGCAAACTAAATAATCCAAAAGATAATCACGTCAATATGCCAACTAGTAATGAGCTTCATCTACGCCGCAAACCAATACTAGAAGCAATGCATGAATTAGATACTTATCTAAATCATGTGTTCCTAGATAATATTGTTACTGTCCGGATAATACACGGAAAAGGCAGTGGAGAAATGAGAAAAGCTGTTTGGGAAGCATTATCCATACACCCATTAGTCAAGAATTTTAGAATCGGATTCCTAGGAGAAGGAGACGCAGGTGTTACGGTAGTAGATATGGAGAGCCAAAATATATAATCACGGCATACCCCACTCTCGCATGTCACTTTGTTCTGATAGAATAACTTTTACAGAAACTATAAATTATATTTCACCTATCATCTGGTCATTTTATTGCCAAATTTATTTGAAAATCAACTAAAAGATGTACTCAGCAAAGAAGCTCCACTAGCAGCTCGCATACGACCTCGCGATCTGAATGAATTTGTTGGGCAAGAGCATCTTGTAGGTCCGAATACTTTATTGCGAAATGCAATATGCAGTGACAAAATTCCGTCCATGATACTCTGGGGCGCCCCAGCAACAGGCAAAACTACGCTCGCACGCATAATATCCAGATCCACAGGCTCTCACTTCGAAACTGTGAGTGCCGTAAATGCTGGAGTGTCAGATCTCAGGAAAATAGTTGATGGAGCGAAAGAAAGACTTTCCATCTATCGCAAAAAGACTATCGTATTTATAGATGAAATACATAGATTCAACAAAGCACAGCAAGACGTGATTCTTCCACAAGTGGAAGAAGGTATATTCACTTTGATTGGCGCTACAACAGAGAACCCATCTTTTGCCATCATTCCCCCATTGCTTTCCCGGTGCAGCATATTTACCTTAAAAACACTCTCAGATGAACACGTGAACACCATAGTTCAACATGCAATCAAGGATGTAGAGCGTGGCCTTGGATCGTACGAAATTCAATTCTTTGAAAATACCCTCGAACAGATATCTTTTCAATCAAATGGTGACCCTCGCTCGGCATTAAATCTGCTAGAAATCATAGTGACGACGACAAAAAAAGACGAAAACGGAATAATAAGAATATATCCTGAATCTTTATCTAGAGCTATAAATCAACGTTTGCCTATGTACGATAAATCTGGAGATCAGCATTACAATATAATATCCGCATTTATAAAATCAATACGTGGTTCGGATCCTGATGCCACGATATATTGGCTTTCCAGAATGTTAGAGGCAGGGGAAAATCCGCTATTCATTGCCAGAAGATTAATTATTTCTGCTTCAGAAGACATAAGCCTGGCTGATCCCAACGCTCTCTCAGTCGCAGTCGCAGCACAACAGGCAGTACATTTTCTAGGTATGCCCGAAGGATCTATACCGCTAGCTCAAGCATCTATATATCTAGCAACCGCACCAAAAAGTAATGCCTCTTATGCAGCTCTTAAAAAAGCCACAGAGGATGTCAATGATAAACCTAACGAGCCTGTTCCATTACATCTACGTAATGCTATCAATGAAACTATGAAAAATGCTGGACATGGAAGCGACTACAAGTATCCACATGAGTTTTCAGGAAACTTTGTGCCTCAAAACTATTTACCTGAATCTCTTACAGGAAACAGATACTACTATCCAAACGATGAGGGTTATGAAAAAACAATTAGGGAAAGATTGACTAGGTGGTGGAGCGATTATCGGGACTAATCTAATACAAGGTTAATACACTGCGTAATTGCATCTTATAACTAAGACAATTACGCAGTGTATTAACACAAATCAGTGTTAACAGAACTATTTACGCTTCCACTGAGGTAGACGTTTCTCTGCAAAAGCTGTAACACCTTCTTTAATATCTTCAGTCTGATCTATAATTTTTCGTTCTATATCTCTTAGTGCGTTTGCATATTCTGGCGGTATATTACGTCCTATGTCTATTATCCTCTTGCAAGCCTCTATAGACAAAGGTGCACCTAGCTTTATCTCTCCAGCCATTTTCTCAGCTTCTACAAACAATGATTCCCTGTCTGGGGTTATAGATTGTATTAAGCCTATATCATAAGCTCGTTTTGCAGACATATGTGAGCCAGTGAATTGCATCCATTTCGCCTCACCTAGAGGGATCATCCTGCTGAGCATCACAACTCCAGTTCCTGAAGTACGGCCCCTCCTAACTTCGGGTAAGCCAAAAGTGGATGCCTCTGTTGCAATTCGTATATCACACCTCAATGACAACTCTAATCCGCCTCCAAGTGCATATCCATCTATAGCTGCAATAATAGGTTTTGGACACTCAGACTCATCGAAGCGAAAATCGGCCCTTTCCTGTAAATCTGGTCGACTTCCGGAGTAGTAGGCCTCTGCTCCCTGTTTGAGATCTGCTCCAGCACTAAATGACCTCCCACCAGCACCAGTCACTATAATAACTAATATGTCATCATCTTCACTAGCATTCTTAAGTGCTCTGGCTCGAGCTTGCCCTAACTCACTACCTAATGCATTCATCCTCTCTGGACGATTAAGTGTAATCCAAGCAATTCTATCTTTTTTTTCATAAAGAATCGTCTCCGATTGAGTAACGTCAAAACCTGGTGTAGTCATAATGAACTCCTTTCAGGATCTTGTATATTTCAAGTGCTAAGCCTAGTCCATACTCCTTCGCATCATGCCCTTTTCCAAATTGCTGGCCTTTTCTCTGAGAAAGCTGCTACGCCTTCTTTAATATCGTCTGTAGTATCAATCATAGCTCTTTCAGCTCTACCAACCATCTGAGAAAACTCTGGAGATACCCATGCTGCCGCATTTATAACTCTTTTTATAGCCTCTACAGAAAGAGGAGCGTTATTTTTTATAATAGCTGCTAGTCTCTCTGCTTCTGCAAATAGCGAATCTCTATCTGGTAATAAAGCCTGTATTAAGCCGATATCATAGGCTCTCTGAGAAGACATATGTTCCCCAGTTATCTGTATCCAACGTGCCTCACCCATTGGAATCATATTCTGCAAGAGTGTGAGGCCTGGACCCGGCATGCGCCCTCGCTTTACTTCAGGTAAACCAAATCTAGATTGATCCGTAGCAATCCTTATATCACAGTTAAGAGATAATTCCATACCTCCTGCCACTGCATACCCATCAACAGCTGCGATAACTGGCTTCGGGCAATCAGAAACATTGAATTGAACTGCAGGTCTGGCTTCACTCCCAGGTGCTATACCAGCTGTATAATTATCATGAGCATTCCTAAGGTCATTGCCTGCACAGAATGCCCTACCTCCCTCTCCAGTTATAATCACAGTATATACGTCCGGATCTTCAGAGGCATCTATCATGGCTCTTGCCATAGCTTCCCTGAGTTCGGTACTGAGAGAGTTTAGACGTTCAGGTCTATTTAGCTTCACCCATGCCATTCCATCCCTCTTATCGTATAAGATGGTCTCAGATTTGGTTACATCCATACCATTTGCCATAATTCCCTCCCTTAAAGGTAAGTATTGGAAACAAAATAGCACCAACTCACATTAACTGCAACATCCAAACTGTTTAGTGCAATTTTCATTAATAGAACAACAGCTTAAGCTGCTAACTAATGACGAATCTCTACATGGTATTCGGTATTCGTAAAATGTAAGTTGCCTCGACTAGTCCTATACGTTCTGATAAAATGCCGACCATGAATATAATCAACAAACACTGGATACCGGACATATCCGGTATAATCCTAGGACTTTGGATCGCTTATATGGCCCCAATACATATAGACATGATTGCATCTGGAACATTAGATATAACCATTATAGGTCATGCCATAGCAGGTCTACTTGGCTCAATTGGAGCAATAATGATAATCATGCATAAGTTCAGCGGAGCTATTTTGAATATTATTGCTCATAGTGTTGGAGCTATAATGGGGTTAATCGACATTCAAGTTTACGATCTCATTTTCCCTCCGCTCCAACTCTTCATACCTATAGCGTTTTCTGTGATCGTTGTTTCTGCTTTGCCATTGATATTCGCAAGAGACATCCTGAAATAATTCAAACTAAAACACCTGAGGTAGGATAAAATTGTGAGTAAATACGTGCCATTTCTAGTAGGTCTCGCTATAGGAGCTTTGCTATTCTATATGTGGACTAATTACTGGTCTTAGAGAAGACCTAAATCCTACACTTACAAAAAAGACATCCTTGATTATACTATGATATATGGATATCTACACTTATATGTTCTTGACTTCTTAAAGGATTGGCTGTAACTCTACTGAAAATATCAGAACCTGTATTCTTGAAATAATGAAGTTCCTTGTGCGGAATTAATATAAAGTCACAAACTTGTATTTGATACTCAGGTCCATATACCCAAACAATCCCTGATCCATCTGTGATAAAAACCTGATGCCCCAATCATGCTCGTGCTATCTGCTTGTCTCACCTTACTCATGCTCCTATGAAACCATAGTAGGAGTTCCATCACTTGGCCCTAAAACAGGACTATCAATATCCTTGAACCTTTTTATAACTGGTATCATATCCACTCTGTATCAACAGGATATAGAGTTATATTCCTTAATTAGCTACTCCCATAAATTCGGTGAGGTCTGATTCACAGTTGAAACATAGACCTAAGCGATCCTGCAACATCTTCTCCCAATTCATTTCTCCACAATTATTACAAATTATCTCTACTTGATTCTCGTAGCTTGTATCTTTATTG
>CAUZSC010000063.1:0-6939 GCA_963582505.1 Dehalococcoidia bacterium | reverse complement strand
ATTTTGCAATAAGAATAGCCTGATATAGACGATAAAAAGATTAAATACAATGCACAACCTTGAGATTATTCTCTGGAAATACGCACTTAGTTATATTTCTTATCATTTGCTACGCATTACGTGTCTATTAATAAATATCCAGATTATTATTGTAACTTAAACCCGAATAAAGTATGCCAAATATAGGAATATGATTTATGTAAGCCACTTGACTGAAACTATGAAACTACGTTATATATACACGGCAGACATTCAATAAGAATAGATCATGGATTATAAAATAAATTGACATCAATACTTGACCTTCATGTACATACAAATCAGGGAAGTCCAGACAGTGCCCTTACACCAGACGAACTGGTCTCAGAAATCCGTCGTATGGGCCTTACGGGTGTGATGGTTACAGAGCACAATGGCTGGCCTAAGGAAGATTTTGAGGCCTTTGCAAAACAACACGACGATATAGTACTAATACGAGCGCTCGAAGTATATTCACCATTAGGCCACATAATCACACTCGGTCTAGAAAGTCACGTTACTGGCCCAGCAGGTGGTATAGACACTGTAAGGAAACTAAGAATGGAAGTGATTAACAAAGGTGGGTTCATGATACTTGCCCATCCTTTCAGATTCTTGTTCGACCCTGCAGGTGTTCACACACAAAATATACTCTTCGAAGATCCCGCAACAGTTCCCAAGACCGCAGAGGCAGGCGCTAAACACCCTGTTTTTGATCTAGTGGACGAATTGGAAGTCGTTAACGGTGGAAACATAGAAACAGAGAACAGGTTCACACAGGATGTCGTACAAGTTTTAGGCAGATGGGGCACAGGCGGTAGTGATGCCCATTCTACACAGGGGCTAGCGAAGGGAGTAACTCTCTTCAAAGGTGACATAAGGAATCAAAAAGACCTCCTAGAAGCACTACGAGCCGGGGAATATAGACCCATAGAAGGATTCCATGTTGGCAGGCCTAGTTCATATGGCAGGACAGATTTTGCAAACCTACCTAATCTAAATCCACCAATTTGATGCTGAACATATAATCTAATCGCCAATTCAGACAACAAGAAAGAGTGGCTACTGAGATCCAGTAGCCACTCTTTCCATATACTCAAACTCTAGAGTTACCCTGTTAAACAGACTAAACACTGACATTGGTAGCTGTAGAAGGAGTTGGAGCGGGACGCTCTATAGTCCTACTTATACCAATTCTTCTTGCCAAAACTACCTTGCCAATATTCGTGCTACCTCCGGCATGGTTTTGTCCAGCTCTGTTCCGAGCATTGACCTCGTGCTGTCCACCATGAGGAGCATCAGGATCGTGTGAATTTAGTAGAGCATGAGGACCGTAAACTTCTCGCACCTTACTCTCTATCCTGAGGGTAGATTCACGCCCATGTACATTAGCTACTCCACTATGCCAACTAATCTCATGCCTGTTCTGATACATCCAATAGACTCTTCTAACTAACAATCCCTGAACGTGTGATTCAACGACCGCATTCATTGCTGTCTGCTGAAGAACTGGATCAGAGCCTACAGTTGTGCCATCGCTCTTTTCATCACCCAAGTGGTTTATTAAGTTGCTTATAGGCGTATCTATTGGAAATGCTTTCCCTCTACCACCGTGTTCAGATTCCATAGTAGTACCAGCTACTTGCCAGCCTTGAGTTTCACCTCCGAAAAGGTGATCACCAGGGACCCGGACTTCATTGAGTACTATATTGTGCTGGTCGTGTCCATTAAGCAAATTCTGCTCTTTAATGGTCAATCCTGCCAATCCCGTAGATCCAGTATCAGGATCCCAATCAGGAACCGGAATTATGAAGTACCCCAAGTTTCTATGCCTAGGTGCATCTGGATCAGTCTTCATAGGACCTAGTAAGAACCCTGGCTTACCCCTGCCACTAACAAAGACATGCTCACCGGACAGCAGCCAATCGTCTCCGTCTCTAACGGCAGTACCTTGTACATTAGCTAAATCTGCCCCACCATTAGGTTCTGTGAGCTTGTTCCAAACAGTTTTTTCTCCAGTGACTATAGGCTTTAGGAATCTCTCCTTCTGTTCATCCGTCCCCCAAACTTGCATAGGAGGTAGTGTATTATCAGAAGTAAAGTTACTCGGAACACCAGATCGATCCATTTCCTCAGTAATAATGGTCTCGTGATCCCCACTCAGGCCGCCTCCACCATATTCTTTGGGAAAGCTTGGATATAACCAACCCTTCTGACCCAGTGCCTTGTGCACTTCTCTCCATCTCTGATTAAGTTCTAGAGTAAAGTCTCTTGAATCAACTGGATCCTTCAAATCAGCAGGGACATTCTCGTTGAGCCATCCCCTAACTTCCTTCCTGAAACGCTCCTGTTCCTCTGTATATGGCAATGAAAAATCCATAGACCACCTCCTTAAAACTGCATTACAATTACAATAACCCCAGCCTAATATACCTAATATCGCGCATTATATTGCGAACCTGATTGAGGTGTCAAGAAAATATATAGCCCCAAGTTTCCATCCAATTTGTTCCTGTCGTTACTCGAAGTCAAAAGCAAATCCTAACATTGTTAAAGTTAAGCACTCGGCTTCTAGCTAGTAGGACATATTGTAATCTTGACAGGCATACCAACTCTATATAGACTCCCAACAAATGTGATAGGCAAGTTTCCTCCACCCCTTAGACATATAGACATACTTTACACGTAGACAATTGAGGATTCCGTACCCAGCAAGAAAGGCGTATCTGTAAAGTGCATCCCACATTAGAGGGAAATAGTATGCCAGTAGAAAAAGGAAAGTCACGGCTTTTCTATGGTTGGTACATGGTGATGGCTGGAATGGGCATACATCTCTGGATATCGATTGGTTGGGTTTATGCCAAGCAGATATTTTTTACACCAATAGCTACCAGCTTTGGATGGAGCAGAGCACTGATGTCAGGTGCTTTCGCTCTGGAACGGCTAGAAGGAAGTATAGCCTCGCCAATAGAAGGACTCTTGGTAGACCGATATGGCCCCAAAAGAATAATGCTATTTGGAACCTTTATCTGCGGTTTGGGCATCATATCTCTTGCCTTCCTTCAAAATATATATATGTTCTACCTATCAGTATTGCTGGTTGCATTAGGCCAAAGCATGATGATGGGTATCCCTAGGACCTGGGCACTGGTGCAGTGGTTCCGCAGGCTTAGAGGTAGGGCTTTGGGAATAGGTGGTAGCGGAGCAATTCTAAGTGGTCCACTTGTAATAATCACTGTGCTATTAGTGGATTCATTAGGATGGCGATCGGCCTTTCTTGTACTCGGGATCACTACTTGGTGCATAAATGGACCATTATGCCTAGTATTTCGCAATAAGCCAGAAGAATACGGATATTTGCCAGATGGAGATGCTCCTGAAGATCCCAACCAAGATCAATCTCAGTCCGCCGCAGCATCGAAGAAACGAGCTGATGTTGAGGGAAGCCTTACTGTAAAACAGGCGTTAAAAACACCAGCGTTCTGGATGCTAAGTCTGGTATTTGGAGCTCAAACCATGGGCGCCAATGCTATGAATATACACCTTATACCTTATTTTGAGAGTATAAATTTCACTACTAGCGAGGCGGTTTCTGTATTAGGAATGTTCACACTCTTAAGTGCAATAGGTAGATTAGGTGGTGGATGGGCTTTCGATTTCTTCAATAAAAGAATGGTTTTAGCTTTCATATTAGCCTGCGAGGGCATAGCTTTTATTATAATGGTAAATGTTAGTGTGTATTGGCAGGTCGTACCATTTGCTCTTTTCTGGGGCATTGCATTTGGTGGTATGATTCCGGCTAGAGGTGTAATACTGAGTGCCTATTTTGGCACTGAGAGTTTCGGGTCTATAACTGGACTGGCACAGGCAGCATCAGTTTTCGCTGGGATGCTTGGGCCTATACTTCTCGGGGCAATATTCGATATTACAGGATCTTACATCCCAGGTATATGGATACTTGCAATAGTCGCATTCGCTGCCATCCCACTCATTTTCATGGCAAAACAGCCAAAATTAACTCCCTGAATGTTGGTTGTAATAACCATCTAAATATCTTGCAACTGGACTATATAGGGATTTATATGACCTTCGATTATATCAAGGAATGCTACAGTCCCCAGGCCTTTAATTTGATTAGGTAGTGTTGGACTGCCAGGATTTATAATAGTGAGGCCTGGATATGTGTCTATTCTAGCTTCATGAGTATCCCCGCAGACTATAACATCCAAGTCACAATCAAAATGCATTTCAAGAAGCTCCTCTTGGGTTCTATACGGAAGTTCATGCGGCAATGGAAATCCATGGATCAAACCTATATTAATACCTTCCACCTCTAACGTATGAGTGTGTTGTACTCTGGGATCCTCTGGTAAGCCGGGTCTATTAGCATTATTGTGATGTGGATAATCTCCATTTCCTCGAGCACATAGCAACGGTGCTATCGTCTCTAGCCAATCCAGGACTTCTATCACATGAGTATCTCCTCCATGTAATATCATGTCTACACCCTTAAAGGCCTTATACACCTCGTCTGGTATATGCTCTCCAGCCTCTGGTATATGTGTATCTGCTATTAAACCTATATGAACCATATCGTCAATTCTAATATCTTCATGCCATACTATCAATACGCGACTTAAATCCTAGTAAACTATAGCCCTAACAATTCCATTCCAATTCCTATCATTGAAGTAGCCGTTACAGCCTGATAGAATTCTGAAGTGTCTAGAGTTTCGGGGATATAGCTCAACTGGGAGAGCGCGGCGTTCGCAATGCCGAGGTTGGGGGTTCGACCCCCCCTATCTCCACGAATATATTGACTGACTACCAAGATGGCCTACTCATACAAAGATATTTATCACATCATTCTTCCTTGTGACCGTATAAACCGTATGATATGATGCCAGAATACTTCCTGAAAACAAATTTAGGATCAATTGTGGAACCACATCCCACCGCGAAAATAGATATTCAAATAGCTCCGTTATTTAACAGGAGAATAAGTAGATCGTGGATCCGTAGTGTTATAGAAAAAGCTTTAACAATAGAGACAGTGTCTACACCTATTTCTGTAAGTGTTGTTATAACAGATGACGAAGTTATGAAAGGTTTAAATCTCGCGTTCTTGGGAGAAAATCGCACCACAGATGTGTTAGCATTTCCTCTGAGCAGTATTTATAATAGCGACGATGATCGCGAAGTAGCATTTCCAGATTTAGCTGACGAATGGCCAGAGCTAGGAGAGATACTGGTATCCTACCCTCAAGCTAAGAAACAGGCAATGGAAGCAAGAAAATTAATAAAAGCCGAGATTGCATTGCTACTAGTTCACGGTTTCTTACATCTAATGGGATATGACCATTATGACATTGAAGAAGAAGAAATTATGTGGAAAAGACAGGACCAGATACTCTATAGTATTAGTACACTAGGAGTTGAGTAATTTGCCAGAGGTTTTATACAGAAAATGGCGGCCTAAAAGCCTAACAGACGTTATAGGCCAAGATCATATAGTGAGAACTCTGAAATATTCTGTGATATCAAACAGGATAGCACATGCATATTTATTTTGTGGACCAAGAGGAACAGGGAAAACGAGCACTGCAAGAATATTAGCTAAATCTGTTAATTGTCGTGATCCCCGTGAAGGCGAACCCTGTAACAATTGCAATCCATGCAAATCTGTGAACGATGGCCGTGCATTAGATTTGATAGAAATAGACGCCGCAAGTCATCGAGGAATAGAAGACGTAAGAAATATTCGCGACAAAGTGAATTTCCAACCCAATGAACTCAAGTATAAAGTTTATATAATAGATGAAGTTCATATGATGACAACTGATGCATTTAACGCCTTATTAAAAACACTTGAAGAACCTCCGCCACACGTCATATTCATTCTAGCCACCACAGAATCTCATAGAGTTCCCGCCACGGTTGTATCTAGGTGCCAAAGATTTGATTTCCACAGAATATCGAGTAATGATATAGAAATAGCCTTAGCACACATCTGCGACATCGAAGGAATACCCTATGATTCTCAGGCTATTAATTTAATTGCTTCCAATTCGGCAGGTAGTCTTAGGGATGCTGAAAATCTTTTGGACCAGATATCTCTTTCTTCCAATGGTCAGATATCATTATTCAACGTTCAGGATCTTCTCGGTATAGGTAGAGACGGTTCTGCTTTGAAATTCACAGAACACGCCTTGTTCTTAGGAACTACAGAAGGATTAAATATAATCAGTGAAATATCTAATCAAGGCCTCGATATAAGAAGATTTCAGCAACAGGTCATCGAATACTTGAGATCTATATTGCTTGTTCAATCTGGTGTAGAAGAAAACATGAACTATGACTCAGAGACGCTCGTTAAGATAAAGGATATATCAAGGAAAGCATCGGTGGATATAGTCTTGGCCTGTACAAAAATATTCGAGGAAGCATCCCCAAAACTTTTAAGCAACCACACACTCCATTTAGAACTAGCACTAATAGAATCGAACCTTCTTAAAAACCAAATTCCTCAGTCAATGGATATAAACACCATTGCTGCCATAGATGACAATGGAGCTACTCCATCCATTGATACAGAAAGCTACAAGGTTCAGGAAAAGGCAGAAAATACCAAAGATGTAACAATTGATAATGCGGTATTAAATCATTCCACCTGGACTAACGAAGAATTCATTCACAACGAAAAGCCAGAGGATCAGGAACTGCAAGTATCAGGGGAAACAAACCAGCGAACAGACAGCAATGGCATAGATCTAAATCCTTCTGGATCTGTTTTGGCTGAAGAAGAAGATCATCCACACACCCAAATATCAGAAGAAACAAAACCTACGGCAAATAGCACTAGTACAGATCTTCAGACGCCTGAAAGGCTTATAGAGCCGGCTAGTATCAAAAGTAACACTA
>CAUZSC010000062.1:0-6945 GCA_963582505.1 Dehalococcoidia bacterium | reverse complement strand
GGCGGCTACCCAAGATACCCCGTGGCTGGCTCCGGACATTCCAAACGAGGCGATCAAGAAAGCTATGTAAAAAGTGAATAACGAGTCGATGAATCCCAACATTATCATTCCCGCTCCACCGATTATGACCCCGAGCAGAATGACGACTCGTGGGCCCCAGCGATCAACCAGCACTCCTACTACAGGTGCTAACAACCCAGATTCAACCGCGCGCAGGGAGAAAGCCCCAGAAGTGAGGGCTCGAGACCAGCCAAACTCTTGAAGTATCGGGAGGAAAAACACGTTGAAGCCAAGTCCGAATGCCAGAGTCAGGTAAAAGTTTAGCCCAATGCTGGCGGCTACGATGTACCATCCATAGAAGATTTTTGTCATAATTTGCGCACCGTTTGCATGCTGACAGTATAGCTGCTTTCGGAGAGAGAAGGACACTCAGGTTAAGTCGGGTATGACGGTAGGGTTAGCAACCGTGTGGGGTATATAAAAAGGAGTAATAGGAATCACCCAGTAGCCCATTAATCGCGAAGTGCCCTGTCCTTCTTCAGGTCACGCTCTGACTCTACACTTTTACCTAATCCAGCATGGCACATCCTAGGTCCATAAGTTTCATGGTTATCATCCATTTCAATGAATATTGAACTACCTTCTATTCCATTATCCATACAATACAATCACGTATGTTACTTGATGTTGCGAAAAAAATCCCCTAGGTGCTACCATGTAGACAAATCCAGTTATCCAATAGAAAAGACCAGCCATAGCTTTAGGAGAAACTAATGAAAATAGGAATCATTTCAGACACACGCATACCTGGAGTCGCAGCCGAAGTCCCGCAAGAAGTAGCACGTGCCTTTGAAGGAGTAGACATGATTCTTCATGCAGGTGGAATCCAAGCTTCACGGGTTCTAGACTGGTTAGAGCAGATTGCACCGGTGAAAGCAGTCGGCAGAATACCAGGTTTCCAAATGGAGTCTCGCACACCTTACGGGCTAGAAAGTATGGGTGATGATAGAATCGCCGAGCAGCAGGTATTGCAACTAGAAGGGCATACCATAGGTGTGGTAAATAGCCTTGACCTGCATCAACTTAATGACGATGTAATGCCGGGCCATATAGCAGCAAAACATTTCCCAGAAGGAACTATATCCAGTAACGTTGTGAGCATATTCGGAACAAATGTGAATGTAGTTGTCTTTGGACGTACGCTAGAGGCAATGATTGAGGAACACGATGGAATTCTGTTTGTAAACCCCGGAAGCCCTACTTTACCAAAGAACTCTATGAGGCTCGGACAAGTAGCTATCTTGGACTTAACAGCGGAGGGCCGCGAAGCCAAAATCATAGAACTGGCTACATTTAGTTAGTATCTAAATTGCAAATCATACGATTCCATATCTTAGGCTACTTATGTACATGTCTTAGAACTAGTATATGGAATTTCAATTGCTTCGGCGTAAATGCATTCTGCACTATATGAACAAAGGAAGGACCGTGATATTAAAAATAGGGAAGGAGCATTAACGCTCCTTCCCTATTTTTTATGGCTTCTATCTATAACCAGTTATTCCATCTATGGGGTAGCAGACCACACCAAAGATACTCCACTATGTGGGAATGTAGCTGCAGATATACCCACTTCAGCAGGGAATTTCATCTGCCTGGCTCCTGCACGTCCCTGTATCTGTTGAATGGAATCTACGTGTAGCCAGAAGCGAGTTCTACCACTACCTATATTACCGCCACTAGGCGATATTGGGTATTTGCTATCGTTGCTGATGTCTTCATTTTCAAAGTATTCTAGGCCATCTCCCCTACCTATACCTGCGAAACCACCAAGACCCTCTAAGTGCAATAGGTGGAACATGCCATAACCATCGTACATATTCTCAAAAGAAAGGTCGTTAACGCTTATTCCTGCGGCCTCTTGGTAAAGTCGACCCATTCTTGCAGCACCTTCCTCACTTTCTTCTAAGGTATGCTGAAGGCTTCTAGGTCTCACAGTGGATTGAGCATGCCCAAGGATGTAAACTGGCTTCTGTTTCATGTCCTTGGCTCTCTCTGGCGTAGTCAGTAAGAAAGATGATACACACATAATCGGCATATCAGCGTCGTAAAGGTTAGCGGGTTTAGCCAGCCATCGTGAAGTCAGATAATCCTCTCTAGTGACCACATCGTCCGGTCTGTTCTGAGCGAAGAATCCTTCTGGGAAATTAAGACCATTTTTCTTGGAGTTAACCACAAAGTTGGCCATCATCTCTTTACGTTTGCCATACTTGTGTAAGTACCTCTGGAAACGTGTGGCTTCTGGGTAAACTCCTACAACTCCCCACCCAGTAGTCCATTTCTCACCGCCACTTATTGTGTCACCACGGGCCTCACCTTGTCCCACGTAATATCTACCTGAGAAGTTGTGCCACCCTCTGATAACAAGTACGGTGCTGGCAAGACCACGGACTATTCCTTCACAACCAGCTACAAGTGCTGGAGCTGTGTCTCCCGGGGCATGCATGACGAATTTGAGGTTACTCAACTCCGGCAAGTTATTCATGACCCACTGGGCACTTAGCTGGGCTATGCCGTCACGATCATCGTCAGTGGCTTTAAAAGCAGCAGCCATCTCAGCAGGTACATCTCTACCATCTGGCCAAGGTTGAGGCCATCCTGCTCTACCTGTAGTGGTACTTTGTACTACTACAAGACCATCAATCTGATCAGGCGGTACTCCTGCATCTTCTATCGCTCTTCTAGCGGCTATTAATGCATAGGCTCCAAGGCTCGTTTGTGGATCACTGTCCCAGCGTCGGTCTGTAGGGGAGACTCCTACGCCAACAGCTACCGTTTTCGCCTTTCCTTCCCACACACCATCGCCTTCGGCAGTCCTAAACCATGACGTTGGCATTTCTTGAACTTCTGGTGCCATTACGTTACCTCCATTATTTATTTCTTATCATATTTGCTACAGTGGGAAGGCTTAGCCTACCACTCGGAATTCAGGAACTTTCTGTCCAGTACCTTTGGTTACTTCAAATTCTACCATTACTTCTGCATCCATAGGTACATCGTCGAGTGGGGTTCCTGGTAGGTGTGATAGTAACTTGATTCCACTGTCATCCCCATTATCATCGAACAGCCCGACTACAGCGGCATTAAACGGCTGGTCTTCGAAAAGTAGAGGAACTGGAGTATCGTACATGACCGCATATGTGTATATAAAGCCACGCCCACTCATCTGCTTCCATTCCAAACTAGCCCCCGAACTGCATTGATAGCATGTTGCCATTGGCGGCTGCTGCAATCTATCGCAGGCTGTACAATTTTGTATAACTAACCTGTCTTCATTGCAAGCGTCCCAAAAGCCTTGATCTACCTCATCGGGAATTGGCGATTGTTTTGGCATTTGTCACCTCTCTTCCAAGATTTTATTGTTGAATACATTTTAACTACATGTATATATATAGTCAATTACATATTTGGTTTTAGCGTATAAATATAATAAGATTTACGAATAGTTCATCTGTCAGATATACAAACTCGTAGAGCATCTTATTAACATTTAAATTCTGCATCCAATTCAGCTATTCAATTTATTTGATATCTCCTTGATGCCAGCAATGAAAAACGGCACACCAAATAGTATGATTAACAAAATGCCTATGTTTCTAGGACCCCCCAATCCTACGAGGTACGCTAAGAACAAACAAAAGATTCCAATAACCACTGAAATATATGGCCCAGTGGTACTGAATAATCCATTAATGTAAGAGGCTACGAATTTTCCTGTTAAAAGAGCTGCTATTGAACTAAATATGAAACCCGCTATCGCCATTTGTAGCCTCTATTCAATCTTAAAATGGATTCGGCATAACACCAACTGTAACCTCGATAAGCACAGGTTTATTCAAATCCACGGCTTTCTTTAGGGCGGTCGCCAAATCGTTTGCCTCATCCACTCTCATACCTACTACACCGTAAGCATCAGCTAGTTTCATAAAATCAGGATTATGAAGTTCTACCCCGAGAGATTTGTCATTAAATAGTTCCCTCATATCTCGTTTAACGTTACCATAAGCTTGGTCGTTGAAAACAACTGCTATGACATTGATATCAAATTGGGCTGCTGTAGCCAATTCCTGAGAGTTGAATAAGAAACCCCCGTCTCCAGAAATTGACACCACAGGTTTATCAGGGTTAGCAACTTTCACTCCCAGTGCTGTTGGGAAAGCTGAACCAAGATTTCCAGTGTATGAAGACGTTATATAACTTCTAGCATTATAGCTAGGAAAATATGCACGCGCGTAATAAGCTACTATAGTCATATCTGTCACAATTATACCGTCATCTGGAATTCCTTCCCTCAATGCCTCTACCATAGAGGCCTGAGGTTCTACTCTGCGTTCCGGATCTTTGTTCCTAAATGTCTTAATCTTTTCTAATTCATCTTCCCTCGAATCTCTCGGACCCGAAATAGCTTTTATAGATTTAAGCAGCTCACTCAATACCACTTTAGCATCCCCGATGATAGGGGTTGTATTTTGATTATTTCTGCCTATTTCCTGAGGGTCTACATCTATTTGTATTATCTTCTGCGAATCCAAAGCTCGACCAGAAGCAAACCTTGTACCGACTGCCAACACAAGATCGCATGAATAAAAGAAATCTCTTAATGGATCTTCGCTCTCGCCTGTAGATCTACCTTGTGGTGCCCCGAGTGACAAATAATTCCTGTCTGATATGGCACCTTTACCTTCTGGTGTAGTCAAGACAGGTATTTGCAAATATTGGGCTAATGCCAATAATTGATCAGAGGCTCCAGATAAATGCACTCCTCCACCGGCCCAAATAACTGGATCCTTTGATTCCATTATAAGTGCTGCGCATTCCTCTATAGAGGCTCCATCCACTACATGCGGTGGTATTGGTGCAGGGTCATATGGGTGTTTGTCTGTAAGTTCTGAGAGTGCATCTGGGGGCATCTCTATTTCAACTGGTCTAGGCCTGCCAGTCCTAAGTTCATAAAATGCCCTCTGAACCCCAGTGGCAATATCTTCAGCATACAAGATTCTGGACTGCCATTTAGTTATAGGTCTAATGATATCCAGTTGATCATTTATTTCATGTAGCATCCCAACATTCTTTGATATTTTGTCTCTTTCAATCTGGCCTGCCACTACTAATACCTGAGAAGAAGCTGAATAAGCATTAGTTATACCAGCTGAAGCATTTTGCAATCCTGGACCTGGCACCACCATTGCTACTCCAACCTTACCACTAGATCTAGCATATCCGTCAGCCATATATGTTGTAGCTTGTTCGTGACGAGTATTTATGAATTTCATATCTGGGTATTCTAGAATAGGCATAACAGCATGGTACATCTGAACTCCAGGCACTCCAAATATTACTCTTACACCTTCATCGTATAGACAATTTATAAGAACCTGCCCACCTGTTATTTTTGTAGTATTATCGTCCACTTCTACCCCTTTGTGTTCTGTGTTCTTTGAAATCAGCAACGGCACATTACTCACACTATTATCCCATATACTTGTACAATATCTATAAGGAATTAATAATAAAATTTGTTTATAATTCCTACATACAGGAATCAATATTAATTTTAGGCGAAAGACTTGACAAAGAAAACTCATACTAGAACAAGCGATTTTGGATCTTCTGGAAGATTCGGTCACGACGCTACTAAATTTTACTCAGGCAGGCTACATGAGGAATTCTTGAAACCGAATAATCAAAAATATATTGAAGCTGTACTACCGGAAGAAGCAACAAACAAAATATTCCTCAAATCTAGCGAATCTATGGACGAATTACCAGATTCAAGCGTTCATCTGGTAGTAACATCTCCACCATACAATGTAGGTAAAACATATGACGAGAATCTTACTTTATTAGAGTATAGATCTTTCATAAAACGTGTCATGCAAGAGATTTACAGAGTCCTTGTTCCAGGTGGACGTATATGCTTTAACATAGCAAATCTGGGAAGAAGACCTTATCTACCTCTTGAGAGCTATATAACAGAAGATTTAATCTCTCTTGGCTTTCTGATGAGAGGTCAAATAATATGGGATAAAGGTCCTAGCTCAGGTGGATCTACTGCCTGGGGGAGTTGGTCTTCACCATCCAACCCGACACTTAGAGATATCCATGAATATATCTTAGTTTTTTCCAAGGGTATGTTTACACGCCCCAAAATAGATGAACGTACTTCTACCATTACAAAAGAGGATTTCTTGGAATTAACCAAAAGCATATGGAGGTTCCAGTCTGCCTCAGCAAAAAAAATGAAACATCCTGCCCCATTCCCGCTCGAGTTACCTAGGCGATGCATAGAACTATATACATATTCAGATGAAGTTATATTGGACCCTTTTATGGGCGTAGGTACTACTGCAAGGGCAGCAAAACTTTGTGGGCGAAGATTCGTTGGTTATGAAATTGACGAGACCTATATAAAAACATGGGAAAATACGAATGAAACATAATGACACCTACCATACTCTTTTAGTATGGAGATTCAAGATATTACTCTAATATCTCTCCTGTCAGCTTTGGGGTCAAAATCATTCAAGCTCAGATAAAGTTCATCACACCTGTCCAGTTCTTCTGCCGAAAGCACTATGCCCAGAGCTCCTAATGCATCATCTAAGTGTCTCATCGCTGAAACTCCTATTATTGGTGCAGTTATCGCCTGATTATTCATTACCCATGCCAACGCTAACTGTGATGGAGTAATACTCCTATCCTTAGCCATGGTAGAAATCTCCTTAACAACATGCTCCGTCTTTTCTGTTAACAAATTACGATATCGTGGCAAAAAAGATGCGCGCGTATTTGATAGTTCACTGTTACCAAGATACTTGCCAGACAACATACCACCAGCCAAAGGGCTAAATGTAATTGCACCTAATCCTTGATCTACTCATAAAG
>CAUZSC010000061.1:0-7004 GCA_963582505.1 Dehalococcoidia bacterium | reverse complement strand
GTAGGGCTGGCAGGATTAAATCTGAATACTCTATACCTCTTTGTGAACAATTAGACACTATTGAAGTTCCCGGACTGCATGTAAGCATCTTTCCTGTCCAAGACTACAGATTTGTTGCCTTGTTTAGAGGGGATGGATTAGACCAAAATATTACAGAAACTGATCCTCAAGTAACCGGAGTCCCACCCAGAGCTGTTCAGGCTATCCTACCTCAGGCTCAAAAAACAGCTGAAGCAGTAAATTTATTAATATCCAAAGCACAGGAACTCCTCTCCGGCAGGGACGTAGCTAATATGATAATGCTTCGGGGCTTTTCAAAATTACCGCAATTACCTGATTTTGGTAAGAGTTATAGCCTTAACCCAGCAGCAATCGCTGCGTATCCCATGTACAGGGGATTAGCCAAAGTTTTGGGTATGAATATTATAAAAACAGGCATAACTTTTAGAGATGAAATTGATACGATTAAAAAGAATATAAGTAAACATGATTTCTTCTACTTGCACTATAAACCAGCTGATGCGGCAGGAGAAGATGGTGATTTCAATGCTAAGGTCAAAGCATTAGAAGAGCTAGACTCATTTATACCCGAAATACTTGATATGAACCCTGATGTTTTAGTAGTTGCAGGCGACCATGCTACTCCTTCTATTATGGCCAGCCACGGATGGCAACCAGTACCCTTATTGATACACTCGAAATTAACAGATGGAGAAGGCATAGAAGCATTCGATGAAAGAAACTGTTCTTTAGGTTCTATCGGCAGAATATCTGCCACAAATGTTATGTTTTTATCACTGGCTCATGCCGGGAAATTAACCAAGTTCGGACCCTAATAGGCAACAGAATCCTGTATGAATTAGTAATAGACCTACTCATCAAAGGAGTTATATATGCCAACATCTATATTAGCCGGAAACTGGAAAATGAACACTACTGTTCCAGATGCAGTAGTGTTGGCAGTTCAACTTAAGGATGAACTAGATAAAGTTTTAGGCATGGAAAAAGTTATATGCCCTCCTTTTGTATCCCTTATGGCATTATCTAGTATGTTTGACGGCACAACAATACAATTAGGGGCTCAAAACATGCATGCAGAAGAGAAAGGTGCTTATACGGGAGAAGTATCAGTGCAGATGCTGGTGGGAATATGCAAATATGTTATCTTAGGCCACTCGGAAAGACGACAACTCTTTGGTGAAACAAACGAGTCTGTGAACCTGAAAATGAAAGCAGCAATATCTCATGCTATAACCCCAATTATTTGCGTTGGTGAGACATACGATGACAGGAAATCAGGTAATGCCAAAGATGTAGTATTGAATCAACTTAGAGACTCTATATCAGGCATTGGAGTTACAGGAAAAATAGCAATTGCATATGAGCCATTATGGGCGATAGGTACGGGAGTAGCAGCAACAAGTAAAGATGCTGAGGATATGATGTCAGATATCCGAGATATGCTGACTGAGACTTACGGCGTTGGTTTTTCTAATCAAGTGTCCCTACTATACGGTGGCAGCGTGAATAGTAATAACATAGGCGAATATATAACCCAAAAGAACATAAACGGAGCACTAGTAGGTGGAGCAAGCCTCGATGCTAGTAGTTTCATAGATATTGCTAGAGCTGTATCAAGAGCTTAATACATATAAGCCCTATCAAATTGATAAGATATAGTTAAATGAGTAAGAGAAGTAATCCTTTAATTGCCATAGTTGGACCGACTGCGGTTGGTAAAAGTAGCCTGGCTATCAAACTTGCTCAATCCTTCCATGGAGAAATAGTTAATGGTGATAGTAGGTTGGTCTACAAATACATGGATATCGGAACAGATAAACCCACTATACAAAACAGAAACTCTATACCACACCATCTTATAGATATTGTAGAGCCAGACTACACATATAATCTTAGTACTTATTTGAATGATGCTAGTAAAATCACAGATACTTTGAGCCATGAGTGTAAAATACCTTTCCTTGTAGGTGGTACAGGCCAATATATATGGGGGTTGGTCCACGGATTTCGTTCACCCAATGTCGCTCCTAACAAACATTTAAGGATTAATTTGGAACAGAAGGCTGCAGAAGAAGGATCCTTTAAATTATGGGAGGATTTGAAATTTGTAGACGAGGTCGCAGCATCAAGAATTGATTACAGGAATGTACGGAGGGTTATTAGGGCTCTAGAAGTTTACATGGAAACCGGCATACCTATATCTGAATCACAAGGTAGCGATAGGAATTTGTACAGATCATTAACCATTGGATTAACAATGGACAGAACCACACTATACCAAAATATTGATGACCGTATAGATAGAATGATTGCAAGAGGGTGGGTTGAAGAAGTCAGAAATTTGCTAGATAAAGGTTATAATGAAAACTTATCATCAATGCACAGCATTGGATACCGTGATATTGCCCGATATATAAATGGCCAATTAACCCTAGGCGAAGCTGTAACAAAGATCAAAGTTGATACTCACAAGTTGGCCAGAAGTCAATATTCTTGGTTCAAGCCAAGTGATAATAATATAATCTGGTTCGATATATCGAATGAGAAATCTTATACAATGATACTTGAATCGGCAAAAGGACATATATCTAAACATGTAAATGATAGTGCTATAATATAGCTTACTACAAAAAATTGAGCGGGACTTCCATGAATTTTACAAAAATGCACGGTGCAGGAAACGATTATGTTTTCATAGATGGTATGACCACTACTGCTGATTGGTCTGACATTGCCCGCAAAGTTTCCGATAGACATTTTGGCATTGGTAGTGACGGGCTTATCGTAGCTGCCAACTCGGATGTAGCGAATATACGTATGAGAATGTGGAATTCAGATGGATCTGAATCCGAAATGTGTGGTAACGGTCTTAGATGTTTCATTAAGTTCGTGCTCGACCGTAAGCTTTTAAAGGGCACGCCTGAGGTGGTTCTAGTAGAGACTGGAGCCGGCATTCTCAAAGCAACTCCTCGTTGGGACCAGGGGTTGGTAACAACTGCAAGTGTAGAAATGGGAATACCAGAGCTAAGAATTAATGAAATCCCAGTAGATATTCAGGAAGCAAGCCCTAGTAACTTAAGCCATCTGAACAAGGATTTGTTTTCACAATTGAACATACCTTCTGAAGAACTGCTTTTTGATTCTGTCATAGATTTCCCTGATCGTAGCTTCACAGTAACAGGAGTTTCTATGGGCAATCCACATGCAGTAGCATTTGTAGATGATGACATAGCAGATATAGACCTTAGTAAATATGGTCCTCTAATGGAAAATCATGATGCATTCCCACATCGTGTTAATTTCCATATAGCAAACATTATAGATTCAACCCGAATTGTTACAAGAACCTGGGAGCGAGGATCAGGGCAGACATTAGCCTGTGGAACGGGAGCATGTGCAATCGTTGTATCCGGGAGGTTGCATGGCCTGTTAGATGAAACTGTGACGGTTGAAATGCCAGGAGGCGAATTAATAGCAACCTGGACCGGTAATGGATCGGTCATACTAGAAGGCCCAGTTGCAGAAATATTTCAAGGTCAATGGTCAGGTTGATTAACAATTAATAAATGTATACCCATTATGGTAAACTCTAGTAGCTGATTTAACTATTACGGAGGTTTGAGTGAATTTCGCTAAGAGAATAGAGCAACTACCCCCATATTTATTTGTTGAAATATCCAAAACAATCACTAGAAAACGTGCTGAAGGCGCAGATGTAGTAACGTTTGCCATTGGCGATCCAGACATACCAACGCCTCAAAACATACTCGATAAACTTTGTGAGGCCGCTCAAGATCCACCAAATCATCGGTACCCAGAATCTGAAGGATTACCAGAACTTAGGCAAGCAATTGCTGATTGGTATGACAAGAGATTCGGAGTGAAACTAAATGCTGACACAGAAATATTACCACTTATAGGAGCCAAGGAAGGTATAGGACATGCTGCACTGTGCTTTATTGACCCAGGAGACATTGCCTTGGTACCAGATCCAGGATACCCAGTTTATTCGATTGGTACATTATTCGCAGGAGGTACATGCCACTGGCTTCCATTGACTGAAGAAAATGGATGGCTACCAGATCTTGATTCTATTCCATATGACGTAGCTCAAAAAGCCAAAGTCCTTTGGCTAAATTATCCTAATAATCCTACTGGCGCCATTGCTGACTCTACTTTTTTCGAGCGTACTGTGGCATTTGCGCAAAGACATAATGTCCCAGTACTACACGATGCACCGTATACTGAAGTCGCCTACGATGGATACAGTCCAGAAAGCTTTCTTCAGACACCTGGTGCTATGGAAGTAGGATTAGAATTTCATTCCCTATCTAAGAGTTACAATATGACAGGATGGCGCATAGGGATGGCAGTCGGTAATGCAGAGATGATAAATGCCCTAATGAGAGTCAAGTCAAATCTAGACTCTGGTATACCTCAAGCAATACAGTATGCTGCTATAGAAGCCTTGAGTGGGCCTCAGAATTCTATAGACGAACACAACCTAATATATCAAAACCGACGGGATAAACTCGTTTCAAAGCTACGTGAGATTGGACTTGAAGTCACACCTCCTAAAGCTAGTCTATACGTTTGGGCAAAACTGCCTGCCGGCTGGAAATCTGCAGATTTTGCTACAATGTTAATTGAAGAGAAAGACATAGTTGTAACACCTGGTTCAGGATATGGTAAATATGGTGAAGGATACATACGACTGTCTTTAACTTTGCCTGATTCACAGCTAGAAAAAGGTCTTGTCAGATTATCTGGCTGGACTATACCTAACCCACCTTCTAGCTAATAAACTAACCTTAGGAGATACAGTTACGCCAAGAGAAACGATTGCTACTCGATTTGTTGCTGATAGCGCGATCCTAGTAGGATTGGAAGCTAAAGGCAGTTCAACAATGCCGGATGCGGATGGATCGTTGAGCGAACTCAATCAATTAGCCCATTCTGCTGGTGCGAACGTAGTTGGATATCTTACACAGAAACTTGATAGACCCACTCATACATACCTTGGGAAAGGCAAGATCGAAGAACTTTCATTGCTCAGAGAAGAGCTCGGGGCAAATGTAATAATCTTTGATGACGAACTTAGTCCTTCACAACAGAGAAACCTAGAAAAAGCGCTGCAGGTGAAAGTAATTGATCGAAGTGCTTTAATACTTGATATATTTGCACAAAGGGCTCAAACACGTGAAGGAAAACTGCAAGTAGATCTCGCCCAAACTGAATATCTTCTTCCAAGACTAGTAGGGCAGTGGTCTCACCTAGAAAGACTTGGTGGAGGTATAGGTACCAGAGGGCCTGGAGAAACCCAGATAGAGACAGACCGCCGTATTATCAGGACTAAGATACAAAAATTGAAGCAGGAACTTGAAAATGTTAAGAAACAAAGGGCTAATTATCGCCAAAATCGCCAACGAACCGGAGTTCCAGTTGTATCATTAGTAGGATATACGAACGCTGGTAAAAGCACTTTGCTTAACTCTCTTACCGGTGCTGATGTTGTTGCAGAAAATCGAATGTTCTCAACTTTAGATCCGACTACTAGGAAAATCCACAATCCCCATGGCCCTTCATTTCTGATGACTGATACTGTAGGATTCATACAGAAATTACCTACAACTTTAGTAGCTGCATTTATGGCAACTCTGGAAGAACTAGAAGAATCTTCTCTACTTTTACATGTCATAGATATTACACACCCAAAGGCAGAAGAACATCTGTCAGTAGTAAATAGATTATTGAATAGATTAGGACACGATAACAAACCTTCTATCTTAGTTTTCAATAAGATTGATCTAGCCAGGGATAGTAATATATCCAACCTAGATGAATATGTAAAAAACCTAACAAGGAATCTAAGTAACTTTGACGTTGTAGTAGTTTCCGCACAACAAAAAACAGGGTTAACAAATCTAATAGAAGCAATAGATGCAAAAATCAATGATAAACAAATAGACTATAGTAATTTAGGTAATTGGATTAGGAAGTAGATATAGAAGGGTTAGAGGTACAAGAGGCTTCGGAGTGCGTTAGGTTTAGCTTTGGAATAGATCAAAACGAAGAATTGGTGCGTGAAACGGCCAGATTCATAGGAAACAAGATTAAGGAAAGAAATTCCATAATGAATGGAAATACATAATGATGCAGGTGGGGGGGTAATATTTTGGTTAACTCAATACAGACTAATATAGATTCGCATCTTCGCACTATATATGTTATGTCAAGTTACATGCAAAACTAAATATAAATCTATAAGCTCAAATGATCAACCTTGGTGAATAATTTGGATAAGAATATAACTTTACAGGTAACCAACCTACATACTTCGTTTAACACCTTTGACGGAAAAGTTAAAGCAGTAAACGGAGTAAATTTAACTCTACGCGAAAACAATATATTATGCCTTGTTGGAGAAAGTGGATCTGGCAAGTCTGTTACCGCTCTTTCGATCCTTAGATTAATATCAAGCCCCGGTCAAATCACGAATGGTGAAATATATTTCAAAGGTAAGGATCTCCTTTCTATGAGTGAACAGGATCTCAGGAAAATACGCGGAAAAGATATTGCAATGATATTCCAAGACCCAACTTCAGCGTTAAATCCTCTTTTAAGTGTTGGCACCCATATGGAGGAGATGTTTATGGCTCACGGCACCGATAATAAACGTGATATTAAAACAAAATCTATTGAACTATTAAAGCAAATGGATTTACCACACCCAGAGCATATCCTAAAGCAATATCCCTTCCAATTAAGCGGTGGCATGGCGCAAAGAGTGATGATTGCTATGGCTATTATATGGGAACCATCCGTGCTCATAGCAGATGAAATAACATCAAATCTAGATGTTACATTACAAGCTGATGTAATAGACAGGATACGCAGATTGCGCAGAGAAAAAGGGTCTTCCATACTTCTTATAACACATGATATGGGAGTAGTTGCACAAATTGCAGACTATGTAGCAGTAA
>CAUZSC010000060.1:0-7372 GCA_963582505.1 Dehalococcoidia bacterium | reverse complement strand
ATCTTGAGCCTAAAATACTCTCATTATGATCCATCCAGTCTTCAGATCCATCAATTTAATGATATCGTTGCTATTGATTGCAACTTCAATCGCCGCCTGCAATAAGGTAACGTAATTAATGGAGCCACAATACTATGGTCAAGCTCCAACTCAGCGTCAACCACAATATCAAACACAGGTTTAGCTCTAGCTCTTGCCCCTGGCATAACAAATATAAGCGCAAGTTATGGTTCTATTAAATCAACATCTGTAGTAAAAGTAACCGCTAACACAACCTCTATTGCAAGAGCAGTTAAGATATTGCCTACATTCCTAGTCATATTGGGAGGTAATGCACATCAATTGAAAGCAATTGTACTAGACTCAGATGGCAATGAGGTGAACGCTAACCGAATCGATTGGTCTAGCTCAAACGACGAGATCGCTACTGTATCATCAAATGGCATAGTAAGTGGTAAAAATTCTGGCTCTGTAACTATCTCAGCAACTTATGAAAATATTAGTGGAACCGCAAACTTAGAGGTAGTTACACCAAACAACTAGATTCCAAATTACCTAGAAAGGAGAGATCATGGATAATGACATAATCAGCATGAGGGACATGGGGAAGATATTCGAGATAACTGATGCCATGGGAATAGACAGAGAACATATATCAGTGCCATTAGAAAAGGAGGATCCAGGAAGTATAAATTTAACGACAAACGGAGAAGTAGAAATCTGCGTTCCTCTTTCCATAGACATGGAAGAGTGGTCACATGAAATCAGGAACCGACTTGAAGCTTTGGGATTCGAATATAACTCAGAATAGCATTTTGCCTTTCCAAACCACAGAATATTGCTAAATTTGTGTTAAATTTCCACTTATTTTGATTTTATTAGCACTTTACTCTTGACTAGTCCTAAAGGAGGGTGGTATTTTCCTAGTGTAGTGGTTTTCTAAAGACCAACTAGGAGGTGAGTTTTGGAAGGATATTGCGTAAAGTGCAGAGCAAAGAGGGAAATGCAGAACTCGGAGACCATAACAATGAAGAACGGCCGACCTGCGACACAGGGCACATGCCCAACCTGCAGCACTAAAATGTTCAGAATCGGCAAGGAATAGTTCTCAACTACCCTCACATTCTGGACTTTGTAGCTTAAAAGTTTACATTAGTGTTTTTAAAGGCTTGGAGCCGGAATTATTCCGGCTCCAATGTTTGCGTTAATGTAAAAATTTTGATTATAACTCTCAAATTACCCATCTCACCCCGGGCCCGTATTTATATATCTATTTGAGTGTTGGTCCTACTATCTATTCTGCCTACAATAGAGGTGATATGTTGTCTTATGCATATGGTTCAGTCCTTTTAGAACGTAGCAAGCACATAGCCATCTTGATACTTAACAGACCTGAGAAACTAAATGCCCTAAATGCGTTCTTGGTTGCTGACATACACTCAGCTCTTGACGAGATATCTACCGATGACAATATAAGGTCCTTAATAATCACTGGCAACGGGAGGGCTTTCTCATCCGGAGTGGATGTAAACAGTCAGCTCGCGTCAATTGAAAACAGAGTAGATCCTTCAAACCCACTTGGACCAGATGTAACTGAAATTTCACCACATATTAGGTTAATGCCTCAACCGGTTATAGCAGCTATTAACGGCTTATCTGTCGGAGCTGGTCTGTCTATTGCTCTTGCAAGCGACATCAGGATAGCGTCTACAGAGGCACTGTTTTCCTGTATGTTTGTAAAGAGATCTTTGGTCCCAGATGCAGGTTGCTCATATACCCTCCCCAAAATAGTCGGTATGGGCATTGCAATGGAGATGGCACTTTCAGGAAACATATATGACTCCCAGTGGGCATTAGAGAAAAGATTGGTGAATAAAGTCGTCGATCATGAATCTTTATTGGATTCAGCCATTGCGTTGGCAAACGATATCAACTCAAATCCTCCAATTACCATACGTTCTACTAAACAAATCATGTATGACCACCAACCAACTCTCTATGAAATACTTCCAAGCGAACACTCTGCCAACGACCCAACTAAAGGCACTCTAGACCGACTAGAGGCTGCTCGCTCATTCTTGGAAAAGCGCACCCCAATTTACAACGACAAATGAGATTCTGTATAAGAGGATATAAGAACTAAGACGTAACAAGTTTCGCTGAATCCATAACAGATAATCTAGCTATTGCAATAAAGTCGATAAAAGAGCTAATGTATTCTAATACTCTAAGCCTAGATGCCAATATTATCACTAAAGAACAGTTAGTAGTATCTAAGTACTGAAGACCCAAGATAGAGAGGAGGCAGTGCGATCGTCCTTAGGAAAACATCCCCATATTTACCAAGAACTATAGTTTTGGGCTATTGAAAGAAATTAAGTTAGAACCAGGAGGCAATTATGACTTCTTCAAATTACACCGCTATAAAGCTTGAACGAGACGGGCACATTGCTACTATAAAGCTAAATAGACCTGAGAGAATGAACGCAGTAAACAGCGTACTTGCAGATGATTTCCATCGTGTTCTAGATGAGATCGCAGCAGAAAATGACATTAGAGTAGTGATAATAACAGGAGAAGGTAGAGGGTTCTGTGCAGGAGCAGATGTAAACCAAATGGCTGACTCACTCGAGGGAAAAGCCAACACATTTACCTCTCAATATGCCTCAGGAGTCTCACCGCTGGCCCCACACCTTCGAAGTATACCTCAGCCTGTGATTGCCGCTGTAAACGGTGTAGCGGCAGGAGGTGGATTTGGAATAGCATTGGCTTGTGATATGCGTATAGCTTCGGAAAAAGCTCGATTTGGCTGCGTATTCGTAAAAAGATCATTAGTGCCTGACACTGGAACTTCATATACCACACCTGGATTAGTGGGAATGGGTGTTGCTATGGAGATGGCACTAACAGGAAATGTATACGACGCTCAATGGGCACTAGATAAAGGATTGGTCAATAAAGTTGTTCCAGAGGAAAACTTGATGGAAGAGGCTTTTAAATTGGCTGAGGAAATCTCATCTAACCCACCAATAGCTGTCAGGTCGATAAAGCAACTCATGTATTCTCACAGCCTAGACTTAGACCCTGTATACAAGCAAGAAAGAGCAGCTAATGCCCCTGCGGCAAATAGTGAAGATAGAAAAGAAGCAGTAAGATCATTTGTGGAAAAACGACAACCAGTATATAAAGGCATATAGCTAAGAATGTGGAGGAGCCTTTATATAAGCATCCTCCACATTTTTGATGCAGTAAATAATTACCCTAATTCCTGATACGTAGATGCACTCTAAAAACTGCAGGCCTACCTCACAGAGCCATAGTATCGGCAGAAATTGACCACAAAGTAGCCCACAACATCTTGTATGTAGGCCACTCTTAAGTGCTATAATTAGCGTAAACATGACCATGCCTATAGAATTCACACACCTTCACAATCATACCGAATATAGTCTCCTAGATGGGCTCAGCCGAATACGCCCTGTTGTCAAAAGAGCCTCGGATCTTGGAATGAAATCCCTCGCTATAACAGACCATGGTGGCTTATATGGAGCAATAGATTTCTATAAAGAATGTAAAGAAGTCGGCATAAAACCTATAATTGGGCTAGAATCATATCTAGCCGCTGGCAGCCTGCATAGTAAAACAAATGCTGACAAAAGCCCGTATCACTTACTCCTCCTAGCAAAAAATGCAGAAGGATATTCAAACCTGATTAAGTTAGCTTCTGTGGCACACTTGGAAGGCTTCTATTACAAACCCAGAATAGATAAAGAAGTTCTGGCAAAACACAGCAAAGGGTTAATAGTCCTTTCTGGATGTCCTTCGGCTGAAGTGCCCCGACTTATAATAGAAGGCAAAGTGGATGAGGCTATGAAAGCCGCATTATGGTACAAGGATACTTTCGATCACTTTTTCTTGGAATTACAGAGACACGGAAATTTACCAGAACTACCTGCGCTTAACGAAGCCTTGCAGCAAATAAGTATTGACGCCCAAATACCCCTAGTTGCAACTAACGACTGCCATTATGTACATAGAGAAGATGCACCGATTCAAGACCTATTAATATGCATTCATACCAATACCAACATATATGATGAAAAACGCCTGAAAATGTCAGACGATTCCTACTACTTAAAAAGCTCAGAGGAAATGTCAGTCCTATTTGAAGACGTCCCTGAGGCTATTGCCAATACACATGTCATTGCAGACATGTGTAATCTGGAAATAGATTTTGATCAACTTAGATTACCCGAGTACTCTATACCATCTGGCCAGCACGCAGATGATTACCTATCAGAAATATGCTACCAAGGATTACAAAAACGATACTCTTCACCAAGTAATGAAGTATATGAAAGATTAAGATACGAACTCGAAGTAATCAATAAGACACAATTTGCTAACTATTTTCTTGTAGTATGGGATATAGCAAAATTTGCAATCGAGAGCAAGATCCTCTTTGGTGTCCGCGGTAGTGCCGCTGCCAGTCTAGTTCTATATTGCCTAGGTGTAACAGATATAGACCCACTACAATACAGGCTTGTCTTCGAGAGATTCCTGAACTTAGAGCGAAGAGAGATGCCAGATATAGACATGGATTTTCAGGATGACAGGAGAGAAGAAGTAATAACTTACTTGACGAGAAAATATGGAAGTGGCCATGTAGCCCAAATTATTACTTTTGGAACGCTTGGGGCTAAAGCTGCAATACGAGATACTGGTAGGGCCTTAGGCATGCCATACTCAGAGGTAGACAGGATAGCAAAATTAATACCTAATCAATCCAATACCCTTGAAGATGCCCTTGCAAATAGTCCGGAGCTAAAAGAAATTTACGATAAAGACCAGAAACTTAAAACTCTGGTAGACCAAGCTCGGAGACTAGAAGGTGTAACTCGTAATTCCGGCACACACGCTGCCGGTGTAGTTCTTTCAGGAGAACCTTTAGTAAATTATGTCCCTCTACAGAGACCATCAAAAGGGGCATTAGAAGATATGGCCATGACACAATTCCCCATGGACCCTATAGCCAAACTTGGCCTGCTAAAAATGGACATACTCGGACTCACCACCTTATCAACCCTGGAGGAAGCCAAAAAGGTAATAGCAGATCGGCGAGGTGTACATATAGAGTTCAACAAGATAAATTTAGAAGACAAAGCAACATTCGACCTGCTATCTTCGGGTGAAACTACCGGCATATTCCAGATGGAAAGCTCTGGTATGCGACGATATGTACAGAAATTAAAGCCCTCTTCTATCAGCGATATTGCTGCGATGATAGCTTTGTATAGACCTGGACCAATGGAACATATAGATACATTTATAGACGCAAAACATGGAAGAATAGAACCCCAATATCCTCATGAAGCACTCAAAAACATTCTTGAAGAAACTTACGGCGTAATAGTTTATCAAGACCAAGTTCTACTAATAGCCCAAGCTTTCGCTGGTTACTCTTTAGGTGAAGCAGACGTTGTAAGAAAAGCAATGGGTAAGAAAATCCCTGAGGTTATGGGACACGAACGCAAAAAGTTCATAGAAGGAGCATTATCATTGAACTTTCCTAAGTCCCTAGCCGAAGAAGTATTCCAGTTAATCGAGCCTTTCGCGGGCTACGCATTTAACAAAGCTCATAGTGTTAGTTACGCCATGATAGCATATTGGACTGCATACCTGAAGGCTAATTATCCAGAAGAATACATGTCATCACTAATGAATTCACATTTAGGTCAGGCTGATAAGATATCCAGTGACACAGCAGAGTGCCTACGGCTTGGTATTCCTGTTTTATTACCAGACATCAATAGAAGTCACTCTAAATTCTCTATAGATATCAATCCGGAAGGGAAAAATGGAATTCGATTTGGAATGGCGTGTGTTAAACATGTAGGAAATGGAGCCATCAGTGCCATTTTAAATGAACGAACAGAGAATGGCAGATATAAATCACTAGAGGATTTATGTAGGAGAGGTGACCTCAGAAATGTAAATCGCAGGGCAATGGAGAGTCTCATCAAAGTGGGCACGCTCGACTCATTGTCTCCTCGCGGGCCCGCCCTAGCAAGTATTGACAGAATACTTAGCACATCACAAAGGGAAGCAAACTTGAAAGAGTCTGGTCAGACTAACATGTTCGATCTATTCGGTGAATCTGTAGAGACTCCGATGGAAACCCTACAACTCAAGGATGGAGAAATATTACACAAGGAATTAATGGAGTGGGAAAAAGAATTGCTTGGAACATGGATAACTAACAACCCACTTACTGCCGCAGCCTACAGCATTCCTAGTAATTCGATTATATCTCGTAATGACATAGAGATAGATATGGTTGGGAAAAAGCTGAATCTGGTTGGACAAGTTTCTCTCATAAGCCACCGGGCCACTCGAGAAGGTAAACCATTCATAATAATAGACTTAGCATTACTGGTTGGCAACATACAGGTGGTAGTTTGGCCAGACATATATCAACGGACTCAAGATATATGGTATGAAGGCAATTTAGTAGAACTAGTCGGAAAGTTAAGATCAAGAGAAGACGAGCTATCTATACACTGCGATGAAGTAACCGAGTACACACTCGATGACAAAGTTATCAAAAATATCGAGAAAGAGGACAACCCCCTAAATGCCAAATCTACTACAAACCAAAAACCCATGATAAATAGAGAAACCGAAATCAGTGATGCAGAAAAATTACCGAACAGTGATAGTAAAGAGACAAGCAGTAAACCATCATTAAAACTATGGATACAGATCGAAGAATCGAACAATCCCAATGAAGACGAACAGAAACTTAGAGAGATTGTACGGCTACTATTAAATCACAAAGGGGATTCTCCAGCCGCACTGCTAATAAGAACTAATGGAAAAGTAATCCGCGGCGAACTACCATTCGCAAACATTAAATACTGTGAGCAACTGCACTCCGAACTTGCAGCCATAGTTGGACATGACAGCATAAACGTTGAAACATTTTACGTTTAGATGATGTATATTTAATTACAGGGAACCTGCACTACAGGCTATATATTAGCATTCTACGCCTTCTACACTACACACCCTTCTAGCCTCAATAAGTCCCTTTTTATATCTAAAGCACTAGTTCCTGCATAGCCGCCCAAGGTTCCATCTGATGCGATAATTCTATGACAAGGCACAAAGATTGCTATTGGATTCGCTTTAAGTGCCTGGCCTACCGCTCTATATGATCTAGGACTGCCAATTCTGTTGGCTATCCATAAGTAACTCCTTGTAGAGCCATATGGAACTGAAAGTACAGTTCTCCAAACCATCTTCTGAAAACATGTGCCAATCAAGTCAAGATCAAAGTTTAGAAAAGTATTAGTTCCTTCGAAATATTCCT
>CAUZSC010000059.1:0-7644 GCA_963582505.1 Dehalococcoidia bacterium | reverse complement strand
GGCTAGAGTAGCTCTAGCAAAATTACTAATACAGCCAAGTAATTTACTATTATTGGATGAACCTACTAATCATCTAGATATAGATTCCAGAGAAATACTATCTGATGCATTAGCCGATTATAAGGGCACAATATGCTTAATCACTCATGATAGGTCTTTGATAAGAAGTGTGGCCAATAAAATTGTTGAGATAAATAACGGCAAGCCAATTACTTTCCTAGGCAATTATGATAGCTACATATCAAACAAAAACTCAGGAAAAGATGACTATAGCAAATATAGCTTCAATTCAGATGGTATGGATACAAACAAACCCAATCTTGGGAAGTCTGTCCCTCGACGAAGCCCAGAACATGAATTGAAGCGCCAGTTTGGCAACGAAGCAAGTAAAACCAAAAGACGCATATCAGAAATAGATGCCGAAATAGTTAAAAATGAGTCTACTATTACCACTATGGAAGACATGTTCTCAAATCCAGATGAATTCAAAACCACCAAACAGCTCACTCAGAGCAGTGAAAAGTATGACTCTCTTAAGAAACAGACCGATATATTGTGGGAAGAATGGACTACATTGTCTTTGAGAATAGACTATATATCAAAAGAGTTAGAGAGGTTGGATATATAATCATGGTGGTCATTTTCACACAATTGGCTTCTGAGCAACTAAACTAGATACTGATATATCTTTGTCATCTTCCTCTTTAGTTACTTCAGAGAAAAATTTTATATCAAATCCTTTGAACAATCCTAAGAGTTCCTTTGGTTTGAGTTTGAAACCCAATGGAAATGTATAATCATTTAGGTAGTGTTGCTCGTAAACAATAAACCCTCCCGGTTTTAACCCATTCCTTATATTAGGCACTATGTCTCTATTCAAATAAAAAGTGCAGCTAATCAGGTCATATATGTTTGGAAGGATAGTATATTTGTCTAAATCTGCAAGTATCAGATTAACACTCGTCCCTCTATCATATGAACCCATACCAACCAATTTTAGCGCCGGCAATGAGATATCTATTGCATCCACAGTAAACCCAGAATCAGCCAGATAAAGCGCATTCCTGCCACTACCACAAGCAATATCCAAGGCACGACCTCTAGGAAAGCTATGAACCCAATTTCTCAAAATATCTCTGGGCCCTATATCCTTGGAATAGGTACGCCTGCCCCATCGGCTAGTCCATTTCCTATGTTCGATATCGCTCATATATTTAAATCAAGATCACTAGCTAATAAATGTGAAGATCCATATTAGAAGGAAGTTATTAATCTGTCTTTGTAGTATTCATTAAGTTTCATAATCTTAGGCGATATAACTATCTGACAGTATGGTTGAAACATATTTTTCTCATAGTATTCCTGATGGTAATCCTCAGCAATAAAGAAGGTGTCCAATGGATTAACCTCGGTCACTATATTACCAGTCCAAATGCCAACCTTATCCAAAGTATTTATAATATCTTCTGCAACAGCTTTTTGCTCTGGATTATGAAAAAATATAGCTGATCTATACTGCGTACCTACATCATGTCCTTGTCTATTCAAAGTTGTTGGATCATGGAAATCAAAGAATATCCTTAATATTTCCTTGTAGGATATTATCTTCGGATTAAATGTCACTTGAATTGCCTCAGCATGGCCTGTGCGACCTGTACACACGTCAATATAAGATGGATTATCTACGTGCCCGCCACAATAGCCTGATTCTACATTTTCAACACCTTTGATCCTGTCAAACACAACTTCTATGCACCAAAAACATCCCCCAGCTAAAGTAGCAACTTCAAAATCTCCATTATCCATTAACTATCTCCTATAGTCAGCAAGTATTCATAATGTTTAACACTAATACACAATATGCAATCACCCTTCATTGCCCCGTATAAACACATTCCTCGCAGGAAACGATATTTCTATACCCTCTTTTCCATATCTATGGAATAGTCCTTTGACGAATGCGTGTTTAACAAGCCACGACGACAGATAATCATATGATCGTAACACGACCCAAAAATTGATATTAGAATCACCGAATTCTGTATACCAAACAGACGGCTTAAAATCCTTAACGGCGCCTTGTGTTTCACTAAGAACTTTCTCTGCTACTTCTATGGTTATTTTCTCCACATCCTCTAAATTACTGAAGTAACTAACTCCAACTTGAACATATACTGACATTTCTCCCGCAGGATAACTGAAATTAGTAGCTACGTTATCGGCCAATCTGCTGTTAGGTATTATCAACATATTGTCTGACAACATCCTAATTCTAGTAGTACGCCATCCAATCATATCAACCAATCCAACTACTCCACTTTCTAGCTCTACGTAATCCCCCACCCTGATAGAACCATCTGTCATAACAGTTACTCCAGCAAAAAAATTGGTAAGTATACCCTGTAATGCCAAAGCAACCGCCAAACCACCTATACCCAATCCAGCTATTAGTGGTGCAATTGATATACCAAGCTGATCCAGTATTATAAGAAAACCCATTACAATTGTGGCAAGAGTCAATATCTGTTTACTAAGAGGAAAAAGGGAATTCACAACTTTCCCTTGATCTGTATCTGTTCTTACTCGACTGGAGAGCCAGAAGATAAAATGACCCTGCATACGAATAACAACGTATACGGCTAAGCTAATGCTCAATACCGCGTATATATTATCCAAAAGAGACATATACAGACCTGAGATATCCTTCAATCCGAAGTACACCCCAGACAGGACTATCCAAAGAGACAATGCTCCATCCATAGCATCAATTAACTTAGCCCTTATGCTGGTCAAATTATTTTTCTTTATCCTAGCCTTGATTCTACTTGTTAAGAATCTAACTACCAGGGCAAGTATTACTCCAACACCGACAGATATACCTAGATAAATAAAATCTAAATATTCAGAATCTGTAATAAATTGAATGTCCATTAGAAATCCTTAAGTTTTTGTAATGTCATAGAGACTCAACATTACTATCATTATAACTCATTCAACTTCTTAGGTGGTCTCAAGAAAAACATCAGCAAGGAAGCAGTTGTTGCTGATACCGCAAAGCTGGTGAAGGCTATCGAATAACTGCCAGTAGCATCAAAAACAAACCCTGCATACACTGGGCCCAGAACCAGTCCGAACATTTGTAGAAAATCCATGGTTCCAGAGACTGTCCCAAAGGATCTCCGACCAAAATAAGCAGCACGAGTTGCATTCATAGTTGTTGCACCACCGCCCCAACCAACTCCATAAATCAACACGAACAAAACCAATAAGAACCAACCATCTGTTACATTAGTCAATACTAAAGTACCCAAGCCAACCATGGCCATACTAAAAGCCATAACATAACGAGGTTGAAATATATCTACAAGAAACCCAAACCCGATTCTACCTAGTACGCTAGTCACAGTAACTATAGCTAGTACTGCCGCTGCAGCTTCCAAACTACGCCCAGTATCCACGAAGAATGGTATCAGGTGCAAAGATACCGCTCCAACTGTGAATTGACGCAGCCCAAAAACCAATGCCAATAGCCAAAATACTGGGATTCTTAGTGCCTCTTTTACGGTAAATTCGTCTTCATCATTTGGTTTATTTGATTGCTGTGTTAATTCCGCACTATCAACATAACTTGATATTGTATGGTTTTTGTCATTTATACCATCTGGTAACAATCCATAATCCTCAGGTCTCCTGCGCATAATCATTGCAAGAGGTATTCCTAATACCCAAACAGCTACGCCAGCCATTACTGCAGTTTGCCTCCAGCCATTACTGACAATCATGTAACCCAATATTGGAATGAAAATACCACCCATTCCGCTTCCGGCAAGAGCAATTCCCATTGCAATCCCGCGTTTTCTTATGAACCAATTTGCAGGGGCTACAGTAGCAGGAACACGTACACCTATGGACATACCGACGGATATCACACACAAAAACACAATGTAGAACATTCCGAGTGAGCTCACATAACTCATGAGCATGTAGCCACTACCCATTATAGTGATCCCAATGAGCATCATGCGTCTAGGGCCAAATCTGTCTACAAGATATCCTCCAATTGGGCCTAACATGCCACCCTCTAATTGAGATAACGCGATGGCTCCAGATAATGCCGCTCTATTAGTCGAAAATTCGTCTTGCAAGGATAGAAAGAAAACACCAAATCCTTGCCAGTAAAAGGCACTACCGATAAGCAAAGCGCTCATGGACGCTATAACAACCCACCACCCATAAAATACTCCCTCAAAGTGATTCTTTATGTATCTATAAGGTAGTATTTTCATATTGCAGGGGACATGCAGTTTTCGTGGTACGGAGAAGACACTCTAACAAACATAAAACATAATGGTGGGCCCGCAGGGATTCGAACCCTGGACACTCGGATTAAAAGTCCGATGCTCTACCAAGCTGAGCTACAGGCCCAAATATTCTTATGGATTCTAGCGTAGCTGGAACCCATTATCAATCTCAATGTATGTATATTGCACTAATAATCCTTATCTGAGAATACAGATAACTCTGATCCTGGCCAATAGCGCAACCATACCTTTCCTACAATATTATCCAATGGAACAACTCCCCAATCTCGTGAATCGCTGCTACCGGATCTATTATCCCCTAAGACAAAATAGCTATCCTCCGGTACTAGTATAGGATCCATTGATCGTCTATCTTTATGTACAATATATGGTTCCTTTATAGGTTCGCCATCTATAAGTACCTGCCCTCGTTTTATAGATACAACCTCACTAGGTAGTCCAATAATCCTCTTAACAAAATCTGTGCTGCTATTCATAGGAGATCTAAATATTATAATCTCACCTCTAGCAGGTATGTGAAACAAGAACAAAGACTTATTTTTTACTTCCATATCACGAAAAGGTAGCACGTTCCAAATATTATCGATACCAATATGAGAATATAACAGTCTATTGGCCACAAGTCTATCGCCAGGTTTAAGTGTCTCATCCATACTAAATAACTCTACCCTGTAATTTCCTACGCTAAACTGTATGAAAAAGAACATTAGTAAAGCGAACGCTATAGTTTCTAATATTTCAAATATGATTTCTTTCATTATTTATCTTCAGGCCAAACACTAAATATAATCCACTGTACCTAAAGTGATTAATGTAATTTCATGATGTACAATCTGTATTCTCAGTGTATCTAAGGATAATTCATAGCTCACAAGATTGCATTATTTATCTAAACATTTATTATCTATATATATAGCAATTAGATAAAATTACTTTGTGAAGGCTAAAATAATGAAACCACACATTTACATCATTGCATCAATATTATCAATATCCCTATTTGTATCTTGTGATACAGGTAATGCCAATAATATTCAAAATGCCGGTATTGCTAACAATCAAGCTAGCATACAAGACATATCCAGATCACTGAGTCAGACAACTTTATCAAATAATCCCTCGGGCCAAAGAGGCATATGGGTTAGTGGCTCAGGTAGTATAAGTGTAGAACCAGACATAGCAATATTAAAGCTAGGCGTCGAAACAGTAGGAAAAACAGTTAAAAAATCTAGAGAGGAAGCTGCAGGAAAAACAAATGAATTATTGGATTCCCTGAATGACCACTCAGTTGAGAAGAAAGATATAAGAACTCATTCTTTCAATATATATCCACAATATACCTATCAAGATATAAACGAAAATGGTCACAGATACAGCAAACAGATAATTACTGGATACAAAGTATCCAATAAAATCACAGTGAACGTACGGGACCTACAAAAAATAGGACCAATTGTAGATGTTGCATCTGACGTTGCAGGTGATTCTATCCGTATAGACAGTATTAGCTTTGAACTGGAGGATAACTCTCAAGCTGTTTCTGATGCGAGAGAGAAAGCGGTAAAAGATGCGATAGGTAAAGCAAATCAATTTGCCGAACTTACGAGTATAGCCAGAGGACATATCATATATATTTCTGAATCTGCATCTCCATCTTATAAATCACAAGACATTAATCTCAGAGGGATGATGGAAGCATATGATTTCTCCGAAACTCCCATAACCCCTGGGCAACTTGACATTACTATAGCAATCCAAGCTGTATTTGCAATAGATAATAACTAAATGCATCACTCTATCAATTCAAAAATATATCTAGCTTGACGTACTAGTCAAATTCAGATATAACTAGCTCTGGCCTAATTTATTATTTACGCGACGCCTCATTTTTGCTTATTAGGAGTTTTTATAGTGGGTTCTTTCTTCGACTGCCACATACACACCAGAGAGGGAAGCAACGACAGCGCATTATCCCCAGAGGAACTAGTAAGTGAGATGAGACGCAAAGGTCTTACTGGAGCTTTAGTAACAGAACATCAGGGGTGGCCAAAACACGAATTCGAAAGATTCGCTCAAGATCAAGATGTTGTGTTGATAAGAGCTCATGAAATCGGCACAGAGTGGGGACACATAATTGCTATCGGACTAGAAGGATACTCAGCTAGGTTTAACAAAGCCATAGAAGTCCGGCAGGCACTTAACGATGTAAATGGGTTCATGATAATCGCACATCCCTTCAGATTCTTATTTGAACCTGCACGTATTGAGTCTCGCAATATTCTGTTCCCAAATATAAGCGATATGCCTTCTTCTGCTGAAGAAGCATCTAAACATCCGATTTTTGAAGTCGTTAATACTCTCGAAGTAGTCAATGGAGCCAATTCTATGGAAGAGAACCGATTCGCTGAGCAAGTTGCAAGTATACTAGGGAGAAGTGGTACTGGTGGTAGTGATGCTCACTCTATACAAGGTATAGGGAAAGGAAGTACGTTTTTCCATGGGGACATACGCGGCCAAAAAGACTTACTAGAAGCATTGCGTGCAGGTGCATTTACCCCGGCTGAGGGATTCAATGCTGGGAGGACTTCTTTCTATGGTATTGTACCTGATAACGTGGCATTACCTGACTTGTAGACGTTATAGCCCAATGATATAATCGTGCCAAGTCAGCATTATAACTAATCTCTGGCCATAGTCATTCCTCGATAGCTCAGCGGTAGAGCGGTCGGCTGTTAACCGATAGGTCGTAGGTTCGAATCCTACTCGAGGAGCCAAATTAACTATAAGACACTGTAAGCATCACTAAAGATTCTATGTCAAATGTAGTCTACTACGCTGAGACGCAAAGATTTCACCAATGGTGGATTTGGCTTTGTGTATTAATTACCCCATCACTATTCTCTTGGATTTTGTTTCAAGAAATTATCTTTGGCATTCAACCCAATGACCCAATACATAAGAATTATCTACTATTGATTTTTATAATAGCGATAAGTATTACTCCCATATTCCTAATATATCTCGCCAAACTAGAGACTGAAATCAGAGGTGAAGGTTTATATATAAAATTCAGACCATTCCATAGAAAATGGGTAATGCTGCCCTTTGGAGATGTCTTAGAGGCTAGTGCAATAAGCTATAGACCCCTTAGGGACTACGGTGGATGGGGTATAAGATATGGATCAAACAGTAAGGCCTACAATGTAAGTGGCAACAAAGGGGTTTTACTAAAATTCTCAGATGGCCCGGACATACTCATAGGATCGAATAATCACAACGTTCTCTGTTCGCTAATAAATGATATGTTGAGATAGTCTCTTGC
>CAUZSC010000058.1:0-7841 GCA_963582505.1 Dehalococcoidia bacterium | reverse complement strand
TATAGTTTCGTTTGATATGCCAGCTTTGTCTGGTGTACATGGACCGGGAGATATAACTATTTTTTCAGGTCCCATCAACTCTATATCTTCAATGGTTATCTGATCATTCCTCACTACACTGACATCTGCACCTAACTCGCATAGATATTGATATAGGTTATATGTAAAACTGTCATAATTGTCTATTAGCAGTATCATATGGCTTCAGCCTCATCTAATGAACGTAATAGGGCCTGAGCTTTTTGAAGAGTTTCTTGGTATTCCATCTCTGGGTCGCTATCTGCTACTATCCCGCCGCCTGCCTGTATGTAGGCAATGTTGTCTTTTATAACCATAGTTCTTATGGTGATAGCAGTATCCATATTTCCGGAGAATCCAAAATATCCTACCGCTCCTCCATATGGTCCTCTTCGTTCTCCTTCTTCTTCAGAAATGATTTGCATAGCTCTGACCTTAGGGGCCCCAGATAATGTTCCTGCAGGTAGGCATGATCTGAGAGCATCATATATAGTTCGATCTTGCCTAAGTTCTCCCCTTATCTCAGATTCTAAGTGCATTACATGAGAATATTTAACTATACGCATAAGATCTGTAACTTCTACGGAACCAGGTTTTGCTACTCTGCCTACATCATTACGACCTAAATCAACTAACATAATGTGCTCAGCACGTTCTTTTTCATTATTTTTCAGCTCATGTTCCAAAGCCATATCTTCTTCAGGTGTGTTGCCGCGCTTTCGAGTACCTGCAAGTGGGAAATTGTAAACTACCCCATCTTCAACTCTCACTAGAAGCTCTGGGGAGGCTCCAACTATATGGAAATCATCTAAGTCTAGATAATACATATACGGAGACGGATTTAGAGTTCTTAGTGTCCTGTAAATATTGAATGGAGACGCTATGGTTGGCCTAGATAGGCGCTGTGAAGGGACTGCCTGTATTATGTCTCCAGCAAAGATATATTCTTTAATTCTTTTTACCATAGAATGATATTCATCTTGTGTAAAGTTAGATGATATTTCTTTTTTGTTAGTATCCCTGCTGTTTAGAATGGCATGCGCGGTTTTAGGGACAGGTTTATCAAGTCTCTCAACTAGTCTATCTATGCGTTCTGTGGCGGATTTATAGGAATCTTCTATGTTGCCTTCTCCAATGTGTACATGGCTAACGACCTTAATTGTGTGCCGCAGGTGGTCAAATACCAATAATGTGTCAACCAAGAGGAAAATAGCTTCAGGTAGCCCAAGCGTATCTCTTTGTGGGGGTGGTATGGGTTCATAATAACGAACAGCATCGTAAGCTATATAACCTACAGCTCCACCATGGAAGCGTGGTAGACCAGATATATTTACTAGCTTATATTTGTTTAATTGTTGCTCTATTGCAACCAATGGGTCTATTTCATCGCCGGGCTGATTGATTCCAGTTTTTATAATATCGAATGGTTCAGTCCCTATAAAGCTGTATCTAGCCAGCCTTTCGCCTCCTTCTACGCTTTCGAAGAGAAAAGAGTAAGGTCTGTTTGCAACCTTCAGATAGGCAGATACAGGAGTTTCCATGTCTGCACTTATTTCCCTGTAAATAGGGATTATGTTGCCTTGTTTAGATAATGTTTTTATTTCTTCTAATGATGGGTAATACATCTATGATTATACCATTCAAGAATATGTAAGTTAACATAGTAACTGTATTCTAATTTAGATACAAATTGTTTCTACACTTTACTAGCAAATCTATGAACTAAAACCAATCAGGCCCCCCATCCGAGAATGAGGAGCCTGATATTATAAGTTACATTTCTATCTCGGGAGTACTAGTTTACGCTAGCACCCCAAGTCATGAAGTCGCCACCTCTAGGATGTGGACCACCAGATACACCAACTTCAGCGGCATTTGCTATCTGTCTTGCTCCAGCACGTCCTTGTATTTGCTGTATACAGTCCGTATGCATCCAGAAGCGGGTGCGACCGCTACCAGCATTTCCACCACTTGGAGATACTGGATTGGGTCCAGATATGCTTATGTCAGTCTGGTAGAAATCTAGTCCCTCACCTCTCTGTACACCGCGATACTTCAAGCCCTCTAACATAAGGTGATGGAACAGGGTGTAGCCATCGTACATATTTTCGAATGATAGGTCACTGGCTGTTATGCCTGCACCTTCATACAAGATATGAGCTATCCTTGTGGCAGACTCTTCACATTCCTCGAGTGTTTGTTCAACACCACGGTGTTTAGTGTTAGCCTGTGTGTGGCTCATGATATATACAGGTTTCTGCTTCATGTCTTTGGCTCTTTCCGGAGTTGTGAACAAGTAAGCAGCCGAAGACATTATAGGGATATCACAGTCATATAGGTTCACAGGTTGTATTATCCACCTTGCGGATAAGTAGTCTTCAACTGTCAGAGGCTCTGGTCTGTTTTGTGCCCAGAAACCCTCAGGGAAGAGTAACCCATTAGCCTTTGAGTTTACAACGAAAGGAGCCATCTGGTCATGAGACCCTCCGTACTTGTGTAGATACTGGTTAAACCAGTAAGCTGGATAATAAGGACCTACGGCTCCCCAGAGGGAAGCTATATCACGTCCAGATACTGTATCTTGTGCTGCTGCTCCTCCTTGCCCGTATCTTCCTTCCAAGTTGTCCCATGCTTTTAGGACTAGACAGTTTTTGGTTAGCCCACGAGATACTGCTTCTGCAGCTACACATATGGCTTGTGACATACATGTAGAAGCGTACATTGTAAATTGTACATTAGATAACTCTGGAAAGTTGTTTAGTATCCATTCTGTGCTCAAGGAGTTTATGCCATCCATGCGATTTAACCCTGGTTTGAATGCAGCCAGAAAATCTTCAGGAATTGGCCTGTCCTCTGGCCAGAAAGCACCCGTGGTAGTTGTGGGATCCATTACTAGACCATCTACCTGATCTAGTGGAACACCTGCGTCCTCAGCTGCTCTCCTGAGAGAGTCTATTGCTAGGGCCCCGATGCTTGTTTCAGGAGCTCCGTCCCAGCGCCTAGCCGTCGGAGAGTGACCTACTCCTACAGCTACTACTTTACCTTTACCTTCCCATTCTCCCAATCCCTCTAATTTTCTAAACCACTCCTGAGGGACTCGTGGAGTTTGTCCAGTTGTCATATTTCATACCTCTCTTTTGTGAATGTGTGATTACCTGAGTCGCCATTCAGGAACTTTCTGTCCTGTTGCTGGGGTATCCTCAAAAAATACCTCAACATCAGCTCCAATTGGAACTTCATTAGCTGGAAGACCAGGTAAGTGAGAGTAGAACAGTATTTCCGGATCTTCGTACAGAGAAATCACTGCAAGGTTAAATGGCTGTTGCTCTTGCAGTTGTCTGATTCTCGAGTCGTTTACAACTCCATACCCAGTTATTTTTCCTAGGCCTTTTACTTCACGCCATTCAAAATTATCACCTGAGCCACATCTAGTGCATGCTGTTTTGGCTGGGAAATTAAATAGATTGCATGATTTGCAATTTTGTAACACAAGACGTCCCTCATTACATCCATCCCAGAATGGCTTGGTCAATTCGTCGGGAACCGGAGACTGTTTAGGCAATGCTCACCTCCTATTCGCCTGTATATAGCTGAGTGCATTATGTTGAAGTGTCAAATATTTGTCAAGTTGGTGCTGAGTCAACAGAAAAGAAATCTAAAAGAGTTTTATACGGCAAATCTAGCCATTATTAGGAATATCACATTCATACAACTTTGCTGGTCAAAAATGCACTTGAAAGATAAATAGCACTTTATAGTAAATTACTTAAGTCTAATGCTGGTCCCAGAAAATGTATAGGTCATATAAAAAGCCTGCCTGGTTAAACCAGGCAGGCTTTTTATATGACCTATACGAAGATATTTAGTCAGGGCTCGTGCCGTATATCATCCAGTCAGAATGTCCAGGAGTGAATGCTCCGGCGATGCCGGTTTCTGGTCGGCCATTCTTTACAGTTACTTGTCTAGTGCCAGCTTGCCCTCGTAGCTGTTCCATGCAATCTATATATCCCCACCAACGTGTTCGTCCATTTCCATTATTACACCCACTTGAATTGAATGGGTGAGGACCTTCTACTCTTATGTCTCCAGCGTAGAAGTCGTGTGCTTCACCTAATTTTACTCCGTGCCATTGGAATCCTTCTAGGAAATATTGAGTAAATAAGGTAAATCCGTCGTATGGATTAAATATGTCTACGTCGGATGCTGTAAGGCCAGATCCTTCGTAAGATTTCCTTGCAATGCTTGCGGAGAATTCCTCAGTTTCTGCTAAGGTTTCTACGCTACTCCGCACTACTCCTCTCTGAGTTACGTGATTGAGAACGTATACGGGTTTCTGTTTCAAGTCTTTTGCTATTTCAGCAGTACTGAATATGAATGCAGAGGCAGTTTGTATTGGCAAGTCACAATCATATATATTCATTGGCTTGCATATCCATCTAGCAGCGAGATAATCCTCTACTGTTAGGTCCAGATCATCGGGTCTGTGCTGATAGTAGTATCCTAGTGGTTGTCTTGCACCGTTCCTTCGATTGTTTAGTACATAAGGAGCCATCTTATCATGGTTACTGCCGTACTTTCTGCAGTATTGGTCGAAGCCGAAAGCTATCTGAGGTATCAATTGCCATCCCCATGGGTTTGTAAACTGTTGGCCACCACTTGCGGTGTCCCCAGGTGTCTGATGGTAACGCCCTGGCATGTTACCAGTTCCGCGTATAACCAGAACATTTTTTGCTTCACCATCTCCTACTACCTGAGATCCGGCTACCAATGCGGTAGACATACAGCCCGGAGCATGATATGTAACCTTAACATTGTCTAGGCCCATGTTTTTGACTATCCAGTCTGCACTTACACCACTTAGACCATCTTCACTATCGTATGGAGCGTCAAAGAAGGGGCGTATTGGTCCCCATGAGTCGCCCATGCCTTGGGGGCAGGACACCACTCCATCTATTTGATCCCTTCTTAGTCCGGAGTCTGCAAGTGCTTTTTCGACTGCATCTATTGTCAAAGCACCTAGGCTAGTCTCTAGGCTTTCATCCCATCGTCGGGCTATAGGAGCTTGTCCGAATCCTGTTGCAGCAACCTTGCCTCTATGTTCCCATACGCCCAATCCTTCTTTACTTCGATATCTTTCTGTCGGAAACCAACCTGTTGGTGCCAATTTGTTCACCTCCATAAATATGGTTGACTATAAAAATTAGTTTTATCTAACTTACAATGCGCCATTCTGGAACCTTTTGTGAGGTGCCAGCCGTATCTTCGAATTCAAGCTGCACAGCGGAACCTATCGGTACATCCTCAGGTGGGGTACCTGGGAGATGGCTGAGCATCTTGATTTCAGGATTATCATCTAACTCTATGACTACGATGTTGAATGGTTGATTCTCCTGAAGAAGTTTTATTCTGGAGTCGTACATGGTACAGAATCCGTGTACCTTGCCTTTCCCATTTACTTCTTTCCATTCAAAGTTGTCGCCTGAGCCACATTGTACACAAGCGGCTTCTGGTGGGAATTGCATTCTGTCGCAAGTTTTGCACGTTTGCATTATCAAGCGACCCTCATTACAAGCATCCCAAAACGGCTTGGTTACTTCATCTGGTACCGGAGATTGTTTAGGCAAATCTCACCTCCATGGCCAAATTTAGACTAAGGCTGATGTTACGTCAGTGTATGACTTGGTGTCAACGTTTTTACGGTTCAATCTTGGCTATTTGGATTACTGTCTTAATCTTGTTCGCATAAGAAAGGGGCTCGCATAATCATGCGAGCCCCTTTCTTTAATCCTAGTGATTTGGTTGGTAGACTTATGGGCTAGTGCTCCAGACTGTAAAGTCTCCACCCTGAGGCATAGGACCACCTGAAATAGCAGTTTCAGGACGGCCGTTCTTCAGATGTGCCTGTCGAGCACCTGCACGTCCCTGTAATTGCTGAATTGAGTCTGTATGCATCCAGAAACGTGTCCTACCACTACCGGAGTTACCTCCGCTAATAGAGATTGGATTAGGGCCTTCAAGGGAAATATCACCTTGTACGAAATCTAGGAAATCACCCCTGCCCATTCCTCTGAATCGTAATCCTTCTACGAAATAGGGGTGGAAAGTTGTGAATCCGTCGTACATATTCTCTAAGTCTAGTTCAGCCGGTGTAAGGCCTGAACCGTCATACAATTTCCTACCAGTTGCATCGGTAGAAGCCTGGGCGTTATCCAAGCCTTGAGCTAATCCGAATTTAGGCCTAGTAGTGCAGTGATTCAATATGTAAACTGGGGTTTGTGCCATATCCTTAGCTCTCTCTGGAGTCGTAAATAGATAGGCGGCTGCAGCCATTATTGGTATATCCATGTCAAACAGGTTGAGTGGTTTTACTATCCATCTAGCAGCTAGGTAATCCTCAACTGTTATAGCATCCGGTCTATGCTGATAGAAAAAGCCTTCTGGGAACAGGAGGCCATTTCTTTTTGAGTTGACTACGAACGGAGCCATGGCGTCATGACTCTTGTTGTATCTTGTTAGGTACTCTTGAAATGTCCATGCGTCAACCGTTCCTGCCCGAGTACCCCACATTTGTCCCCATACACCAGGACCACTTACGGTCTCTTCAGCAGCAGCTCCACCTTGATAGTATCTTCCTGCTAGGTTGTGCCATCCCTTTAATACCAAGCATGTGTGTGTTTCACCGTCTCCTACAGCTTGCGCAGCAACTACTATAGCATTTGACATACATCCAGGGCCGTATCTGGTGAACTTAACATTTGTAAGCTCTGGCATGTTTTTAATCAACCATTCGGCGCTTAGTTTTGCAATGCCGTCTAGCGGATCGTCTGTTTGATTGTAAGATTGAATTACATCCCAAGGTAATGGCTGATCATCCCAGTGAGCTCCAGTAGTGGTTCCTGGGTCTATAACCAATCCATCAACTTGATCCGGGCTAACTCCTGCGTCAGACATGGCCTTTCGCAGAGCGTCTATAGCGAAGGCACCAATACTGTTCTCAGCAGTACCGTCCCAGCGTCGAGCTGTATCAGAATGTCCTATGCCGACTGCTGCAACCTTGCCTTTGTGCTCCCATACACCTAGTCCTTCTCTTTTTCTATAAGCCGATTGTGGTGCCGGTTGAGTTGTCATTTTTCACCTCTCTTTATTACTAGTGGCAGCCATATTTGGCTGTCACTGATAGGTCCTGAACCTAATCTGGTAGGAAACCTGACCTGTTGCTTACTACCCTCCACTCGGGTACTTTTTGCCCCGTGGCCGGGGTAGTCTCAAAGACGACTTCTACGGATGCTCCTATAGGAACTTCATCTGTGGGAGTATCTTTAAGATGCGAGAGCATGAAGCATCCCGGAGGACCTGCGTCTTCTAGCCCTATAACGGCCATATTTAATGGTTGATCTGCCTGGAGCGACTTTTGTGCAGCGTCGTGAAGTACACCATAAGTTTGTACGTATCCACGACCGCTTACCTGGTGCCACACCAGATCTTTGTCGGACCCACACCATGTGCACACTGGTTCAGGAGGGAACTGTAGTACATTCAGACCACGTCTATCAGTACAGGCGTTGCACCTCTGGATCACAAGGCGCCCCTCATTTGCAGCGTCCCAGAATGGCTGGGTCAGCTCATTTGGTACCGGAGATTGTTTAGGCAAATCTCACCTCCGTTTCCTAATATAGTTACTGTATTTTGCAACTGCAGATAGGTATTGTCAATGGTTGTGAATGTTGCCAAACAACTATGCAATTAACTTCATTCCTATAGTCCAGTTAATTCAATTCTCGAAGGTCAATTATATGAGCCTCTCTTCTTCCAGGTGTCAATTC
>CAUZSC010000057.1:0-7891 GCA_963582505.1 Dehalococcoidia bacterium | reverse complement strand
TTGCTACAATACCTATAGTGGTATTGGTTTCTGATTGCGGTATTTGAGGTGTCTGGTTATTGAATATTAAGTCCCGTGAACTTATGAATTCGTTATCATGGGTTCGTGATCCTGTTATCAAAATTCCAGTTTCGGGATCAATAATATCTCCCGACGCGTTGACGACCATTAGGCTACCGATAGTGAAGGTCTCATCAATAGAAATTGCTTTTGATCCTAACCCTCCCTTAATTGCGTTCTGTATTCCTCCAAATTTAGAAACTGTTGCACCAGTACCTGCTCCAATAGTGCCTTGTATTACAGGCTTATTAGATGCCAGTTTTGCAGCTTGGTACCCATCATCTGAAGTTGGCCTAGCTTTTGGGTTTCCAATTCCTAAATCGAATAGTATTGCTCCTGGTACAATTGGCACGATTCCTGACCTAGTCTCGAATCCGGTATTATTTTCTTCAAGATATTGCATGACTCCGTCTGCGGCAGCGAGCCCATATGCACTACCACCTCCTAAGAGGATAGCATTGATTTTTTGTACCAGAGTCCCAGGTTTTAGCAAGTCAGTTTCTCTTGTGCCAGGTGCGGCACCTCTAACTTCAACACCTGCTGTAGCTCCATAATCCGGCATCATAGCTATGGTGCATCCCGTTGCTCCAATAAGATCTGTATAATGCCCAATTTTAATTCCGGGAACAGCAGTAATAGTGTCGTTATTTGGATTAACCATTTTTGTTATCCACTATGTTATTTCTCCTGCCTCCACTTTTCTTTGAAATTCATCAATCTCAGATAAAGACACACCTAAATCTTCGATGGTAAATAAGGATTTGACAGTATATCCTTGTTTCTCCATTTCTTTTCGCCCACCTTCTAGTCGGTCGACAATTGATAATATAATACCGACTTTTGCTCCCTGTTCTTCGACTCTTTTTGCTGCTTTTAGAGCAGACCCACCAGTGGTTATTACATCGTCTACAATCGCGACTATAGCGTTTTGGGGGATATCAGGACCTTCGATTCCGCTATTAGTACCGTGTTCTTTGGTATCTTTTCTGACTATAAACGCGTTTATAGGTTTAGTGGCAGTTTGGAAACTTGCCATTGCAACCGATGTGACAATAGGGTCAGCTCCTAGTGTAAGACCTCCTATTGCATCTATAGTCATCTCACTTAGTTCATTTAATAAGAGGCATCCAATAAGGTATGCTCCTTCAGCATCTAGGCTAACTTTTCGGCAGTCAATGTAATATGCACCTAGCTTACCTGATGTTAATTTAAATACGCCACGCTTAAACCCTTTTTCTTGAATAATTTCTAATAATCTTTTTCTTCCTGTTTTAATGTCAAATTTATCGATCAATCTAACTCTCCTTCCTCAATTTACAATCAGTGTCTAATTGGTCATGGATAGTAATTATCGTCAAGTGTATATTAATAGTTGGTTGTATAGGAAATCAACGGGTAGAATATATATATTGTTGTAATAAAAAAGGGGCTGAAGCTCAGCTGGGAGAGCGCTGAGTTAGCAATGCAGAGGTCAGGGGTTCTCGAACCTCCTCAGCTCTACTTGGAATGGAGATATAATGAATGAAGTAAGAAATGTGGGATCAATTGTTCTTGGTGGAGGCTGTTTTTGGTGCCTAGAAGCTGTTTTTGACCTTGTCCCCGGAGTAGAGAGTGTTGTATCGGGATATTCAGGGGGTCACTCAAATAACCCTACATATGAAGAGGTATGCAGTGGTATCACTGGGCATGCTGAAGTTATAGAAGTATCCTATGATTTAGATGTCATTCAGTTGCAAGAAATATTAGAGATATTTTTCTCACTGCATGATCCTACTACTCTCAATAGGCAAGGTCCTGATACTGGTACCCAATATAGATCTATTGTGTTTTTCAATACTGAAGAAGAACGATCCCTTATAGATAATTTGATTAAAGAGATTAATTCTAGAGGCCCATGGGAGGAAGATGTGGTAACTGAAGTAGTCCCAGCGAATACTTTTTTTATTGCAGAAGAAGAACATCAAAAGTATTACGTAAGGAATCGGTATGCTCCATACTGCCAAATTATGATTGATCCGAAGGTGGAAAAATTTCAAACACGTACATTATCTCATTTGAGTAAATAGTAGGAGAGGATTTAAGTGCAGAATAAAAGTAGGCATAGTTTTGTAGAACGTATTTCAGGAGCTGCTCTGTTTGATGTGGAAATTTATCATGAAGTGTCTTCTGATATCACAGCTACCTGGTCAGCATTAACTGTGATTATGGGTACTGCCCTGGTTTCAAGTTTGGTCTTGTTTGTGCAGAACCCATCCCTAGGGTTAGAGTTTCTTATAGGGTCCGTTATTGCATCAGTTGTAGCGTTTGCAGTATGGTTTTGGATTATACTTTTTGTGGGTACAAAACTATCCAGAGGGCCTAGCCCTTCTGGGTATTATGCTAAAGCTACATGGGGAGGATTGTTAAGATCACTAGGGTTTTCCCGTTCTCCGGATCTCTTGGGGTTTTCAGCTTTATTACCAGTGGTGGGACCTTTGTTGATCTTCGCAGTTAATATTTGGACCATTGCTACGATGGCAATTGCCGTCAGAGAAGAATTTAATTATCAATCAACATGGAAGAGCGTTGGAGTTGTTGTTGTGGGGTTTATACCATCCACATTTATTTTTGGATTAATTTTAATCCAGTTTGCTGACCCTGCTATGCTTGATGCTTTAGTTACGGTAGATTAGTTTTATTAATTTACTAGCTTCTCGAGCTTTTTCCTTTGCATCGTTTACATCCGAGCCTGTTGCAAGGCATACAGCCATTCTCCTGTTGGGTCTTGTTTTTTGTTTGCCAAATATCCTTACATCAACCCCTCGTATATTTAAAGCTTCATCTATTCCGGTGTAGCTCACTGAATTGGCATCTTGATCAGCTAGAACAACATGACTCGCACCGAAATTAGTGATTTTAATTTCTGGTATAGGAAGCCCTAATGCACTACGGGCATGTAAATCAAATTCACTTAGGTTTTGAGATATAAGTGTTACCATTCCGGTATCATGTGGTCTAGGGGATATTTCCGAGAAAATAACTTCATCCCCTTTTATAAATAACTCGACTCCAAATAGGCCCGCTCCTCCCAATCTGGTGGTAACTTTCTCAGCTATAGCCTGGGCTCTTCCCAATAATTTTTTGTCCATCTTAATTGGTTGCCAAGATCGTTGGTAATCTCCTCTTTCTTGTTCGTGTACGATCGGGCTGCAAAATAGTGTTGGGCCTGATGCTTGGCGAATTGTTAATAAAGTGATTTCGTAATCAAAATCTATAAACTCTTCAAGTATGACTCGCTCGCGGTCTCCTCGCATTCCAGAACAGGCATATTCCCAAGATTGGTTTATTTCTAATTCGCTTTGAACCAGGCTTTGCCCTTTCCCTGAGCTACTCATAACTGGTTTCATTATTAAGGGATAACTAAGATTTAGCGCTGCGGTTTTACATTCTGTTATGGATTCAGCATACTCATATTTTGCTGTTCGTATCCCAAGTTCTTTTGATACGAGGTCCCTGATTTTATCCCGATTCATAGTGTAGTTTACAGCTGCTGCATTCGGAACTATTTGTATTCCAGATTCTTCTAAATCGACTAAAATTTCAGTTCGTATAGCTTCTATTTCGGGTATTATTATATCTGGGTTCCGCCTAGAAACAACTTCTTTAAGTTTACTCGCGTCTAACATGTCAAAGACTTCTATTTCGTCGGATACTTGATGTGCTGGCGCACCACTATAATTGTCACACGCTATGACGTAGCACCCCAGCCTTTTTAGACTGATGACGAGCTCTTTTCCCAATTCTCCTGAACCAAGGAGAAGGATAGTCTTAGGTAATTCCATAGAGGTCTCTCATTTCTGAGTTGATATTATTTGTTTTTATTATCACACTTTCATATCAGTTGGAGAACTATGATTTTATTCCAATTTATTATTAAAATCTATTATCTATTAGCGTTGAAGATGAAAGCTAATTGAGAGATGCTAAGTTTTGTAGAATGTTAACCTATGGCTATACAATTCAATCTTGATATTTTTAAATTAAGATACCCATAAATAGCTAGAGGAATGATTAATGATAAAAAGAAAAGCACAAATAATAGTAGTGGTGGTTATTTTCGTAGTAGCAGTGTTTTTACAGTTATCATGCACTAGTGGAAACACTATAAATCCTGAATCAAGTATAGTATCTGATTTTAATGTAGAGAGCGATAAGAATGAATCTTTGAAAACTAATTTGCATAGTGAATCTGTAAAGATAGACTCGAGCGAGGATAATATTGTAACTAGTATATCGGGTGCTCCAGTTTTAGAAAGCACATCTACTAATTCTATTGTCGATATTTCAGATTTGACCAAGAACAGTTGGCTGTGCATCGAAAATCAGAATACTTTCGACGATTTGAGTACTATAAATGAAGTCGAAAAATGGAATTGTTTAGTCGAAATTCACCAAGATGGTGATAATATGGTGGTTCATAGTAACGGTATTCCCAATCATGATTTTGAATCAACCATTGGATGTTGTGCGTCTGAACAGGAATATATTTGGCACATACCGTTATATCCAGAAATTGATCCAACCCCTGATCCAGTCCCTGACAGAGGTGCTATAGCTGTTACCGTTACAGGAGTGCCCATATTTGGTCCTGAAGAAGGACCTGGAGGAGATGCAGTAGCACTTGAACACGAGTATTTTATAGAAGATCGTCAAGCTATTGATCTTGGTATATGTGGAGGCCACAGCGGGCCAGGAGGTACTTATCACTATCATTATGACTCAAATTGTATGCACTGGCATTCAGATGAAAACGAATCTATATTGGATTGGAGCATGGACTTAATAGACTCTCTCAAAGCTTCTCCCATAATTGGTTTTGCGTTCGACGGGTTTCCTATTTACGGAATATATGGGTATACAGCGTTTCAAATTGTTTCTGAGATGAAATCAAGTTACCAGCTTGAGCTAAATAAGACTGGATATGGTGGCTCGGACGATTGGGAGTATATAGAAGATCTTGGAAATTTAGATGAATGTAATGGTCATATTGGGTATGTACCTGATTTAACGAGCCCTATATATCACTATCACGCTACGCGACTCAACGGAAAAGGGGAACTAGGGTTCCCATACTTTATGAACTGTTATAAAGGTGAAGTTGAGGAGCTTAATTTTGGTGATGGGCTTCCGCAAGTAGGCCCACCAATGGGAGAACGCCGCCCCCCTCCAATGGGAGAACGCCGTCTTCGCTAAATTAGGAGATGATGAGGAGAGTAGTTCTTTAGTAAAACGGCTATACCGTTAGCAATAATCGTTTAAACCACCCCGTATGTCATCACACCCCTAACCAGCCTCTTACTGATCTCTGCCTATTTAAGGCCTTCGGTTAGGTATCCAATGTGATTTCTTTGGGTATCGGCAAGGTGTTGTAACACATCAATGACGGTATAATCTTCCAAACTTTTGTCCCATTCTCCATCAGTTATTGGTAATACCGTAGCTTTAAGACGTGCGATTGCCTCTTCTGCTTGCCCGAGTATTAATTGAGCTTCAGACGGGTTCGATCCCTTTGGCTCGCCAGTTCGTAAAATCTTTTGAATTTGATTAACATGCTCTCGAGCATGATTAGCACCTCCGTAGAGAATATTTCTTACAGGAGTTTCTCTACCTCCATATGATTCAATTCGGGTATCGAGTGTTTCATCACTTAAATCAGTGGATAGTTCACGGATTTGACGTAAATTTTCTTCCATTTCCAATAATAGATTTTCTGCCTTTTGCTTGCTCATAGAACCTCCAGTTGTTGGTTAATATAATATTGAAACAGCTTTGATATAGTATCGATATAGTATCGATATTGTCGCGGTCAGTCTACTATGCAGTCAAGGGACTTAAAATTTGATCTGCTGGAAGATCTTACCGTGACATAGCGAATCATAGGAAGTTCTCCATCATTATTTAGCTTAGCGCCCATCGAAGAACAGGTAACGATCCTGCTATACGGATGAGGGATATGATTATCTGTTCAGGAGTCATAATTTAACCGGCAGATACCAATTATTTTTCATATATGCAACCTTAATTTTTCTCTACTGTACTTTTTAAACAGCCCGGAGCTACCATACTTGACTCGTCGTATGCTATCTCTTGTTCATGCACTATTTCATATTTTGCCATCAAATCAACTACGGCTGCTTGTATCTGTGACTCAACTGGCTTAGCCAGACTGAGAGTAGGGCAATAACTTACTGTATTAATCGATCTGGTTTCATAATTTTCGATGTATTGAAATAAAGTGATTTCAGTACGGCCATTAATTTTTGTACCATTCTCCATCCAGTTTCCTATATAACCAATAACATCTCCAGCTTTAACCTCGGTACCGATTTCTACGTTGACGCCATCGATTTGTAATGATTGATCACAGCGAATCGGGACAGCTCCTTCCCTATCACAATCAATACTTACGATATGGTCAATGCTTACCCCCCAAGAAGAATGTAAGGTAGGAGAGATTATGATCTCCCAATCATCTTGTACATATCCATCTGCAGGTTGCCACGTTAATTGAGTAATTAGTCCATCAATTGGAGCAACTACTACAGTCTCTGCCGGGCCTCTAAACTCGAAGTTTGGATTGGCATAATTGTACGATTGCCCGCTCCTACTCACCCGTTTTACACTCGCTCCAAATTCAATAAATATTGGTAATGTTAGGCTGGTATCAAAAAGTAAATCTCCAAAAGTTCCGTCCGCCTCGTTGTAAGGTCCCAGATTCATTATTCCTAGATTATGTAATTTAGGCATTTCTGAATTGTCATATTTTTGATACTGGTCTTGTGCTTTTGCTGCCTTTGATGTGGTATTTGGCGCACATGCCATCTCTGTGCATACTAAACCACCCATATTGGGACCTTCTTGCATACATGAACACTGGTTACAAAAATTAGAGCCCGTATCTTTACCAGACCATCCAGCTTCTACAACCTCTCCTCCACTTAAAGTACAATTCTTGGGGGTATCCTTAACTACTTCTGTACTTGTGTTACAACCCACTACTAGGAGCGTTAGTCCTGTTAAGAATATAGAGGTTAAGTATTTCATACGGGAATATTATCATAGGGTTAAGTTAATACCTTAATACCCAACACGGTATTAAGGTATGTACTCCCTTCCCGGGTGGCAATAACCATCTGGCAAATAGGGATTTAACTCTTGACCCAACACTCGAGACTCTCTCGCCGCTGCTATTCTATTACGTGCTTCCCAGAACACATATCCATTATCCGTTAGGCATATTATCCCTTCACTGAACTCTTCCATCAAATCCGCTTCTTGGGCTGCTGCTATTCCTTCTGATGATGCTGCATAGACAGCCGCCGCTGCTGCTTTTTCTGCTGCTACTTTTTCTGCTGCCGCTGCTGCTGCTGCTGCATAGGCTGCTGCTTCGGCTGCTGATGCTATTCCTTCTGGTGATGCTACATAGGCTGCTACTCGTGCTGCTGCTACTTGTTCTGCTACTTCTGCTGTTGCTTGGGCTGCTGCTATTACTGCGGCTGCTACTTGTTCTGCTATTCCTTCTGGTGATGCTACATAGGCATCCGCCGCTTCTGCTGCTTTTACTCTAACTGCTTCGGCTTCGGCTGCTAATTGTTGGGCAGCTGTTACTGCTGCTGCTGCTGCTACTTGTTCTGCTACTTCTGCTGTTGCTTGGGCTCCTGCTATTACTGCGGCTGCTTTGACTGCTGCTTCTTCGGCTGCTATCGTCTCTAAAGCCTCTGCTACCCTAGCTTCAACAATCGCATCAATGTTTATAGGTTCTACAGGTTCAGTAGTACATGCAGGGATAAGG
>CAUZSC010000056.1:0-7982 GCA_963582505.1 Dehalococcoidia bacterium | reverse complement strand
GCCAAATGTAAGTATCCTGGCAACCCTGGATAATGGAGAGGTCATTGCTGCCCAAGAAGGTAATGTTATAGTCACTTCGTTTCATCCAGAACTTACAGAAGATAAGAGATTGCATCAGTATTTTTTGGATAATGTAAGGGCCAGATCCCATGCTTAGATAGTGAGGCAATCTTTAATTTAAATTCGGAAGAATACATGGACCAGTATGCACAAGAAGAATTAAATACACTCCTGAATAGTTTGCCTGTCAGAATAGAGAGTTCACTTAGGTCCTTCTATAACGTAAGTGAACTACTTGAGATAGTGCTTGATTTAGGGCGTCCTCCGGAAGCGCGTTTTCCTGATAAGAGCGTGATTCTTCATGATGAGGAAGTAGAAGATACAGACTTACAATATGTCACAGATAGGATTGGGCAATTTGGAGATGACAACAGAGCAGGTATTGAGAGAACGTTACATAGAATTTCTGCAATACGTAATAGAACAGGCAAAATCATAGGTTTAACATGTAGGGTTGGCAGGGCTATTTTCGGGACTATAAAGCTGTTGGAAGATCTTATTTATTCAGGCAAAAGCGTTCTGCTTCTAGGGCGGCCTGGAGTTGGGAAAACCACAATGTTGAGGGAAATATCCAGAGTCCTCTCAATTGATGCTGGTAAGAGAGTTATCATAGTGGATACTTCTAATGAAATTGCTGGAGATGGTGATATACCACATTCGGCAATAGGAAATTCTAGGCGTATGCAAGTAATAACACCTAGTATGCAACATTCTGTAATGATTGAGGCAGTAGAAAACCATATGCCTGAAGTTATAGTTATTGATGAGATGGGGACAGAGCTTGAGGCTCTCGCTGCGAGAACTATAGCTGAACGAGGCGTACAACTAATTGCTACGGCACACGGGAATAGTTTGGAAAACTTAATATTGAATCCGACACTTTGCGATTTGATAGGTGGCATACAGAATGTCACACTGGGAGATGAAGAAGCGCGAAGAAGACGTACTCAAAAAACAGTTAGGGAGAGAAAAGCGCCACCTACTTTTGATGTAGTTGTCGAGATAGAGAGTTGGTATAAAGTTTCGGTCCATGATGATGTAGGTTCTATAGTAGATTCTGCATTACGGGGTTTGCCTGTCAATGCTGAAGAAAGATCAATAAGTGTAAAAGGTGATATAGCTAAACACAGGGACTATATAACTGGCTCAGAAGCTGAGGCATTCGCATTCAATGATACAGGGCCTACTTTAGTCTACAATAATGAAAACCTTAGTATTACTAAAATTCTTCCTTTTGGTATAAGTAAAGGTAAGGTTAATCAGGTTGCTCAGATAGGTGGTATGCCTATCAAAATTGTTGATAGTCTAAGCGATGCAGATATTATTCTGACTACAAAACAATATTTCCGCCAAATGCCCAAAGTTCTAAAAAATGCAGAGGAATTGGGCACAGCCATATTTGTTCTTAGGAGAAATACACCTACACAAATAAGGGAGTTTTTATCTAATATTTCAAGAGAGAATGGATGGGAAGACCCAGTCTCTCTAGCGATGAGAGAAGCCGAATCAGCATCATTTAAAGTCTACGATGGAGGGCACGATTCAATTGTGCTCACCCCACAAATATCATATATAAGGCGTATCCAGCACCAAATAGCTAACGACCATAGTTTATCCTCCATTAGCGAAGGCAATGAACCATATCGTCGAGTTACAATATCCAGAAAGTAAAGATAGATCTATGACTAATGGATTATTTATATGTTTTGAGGGTGGAGAAGGTAGTGGTAAAAGCACACAACTCAAATTATTGAAAAGAAAGCTCGAGAGATATGGCATATTGCCAGTGTCGATAAGAGAACCTGGTGGTACTGGATTTGGGGACAAGCTAAGGGAGATTCTGATGTTCTCGAAAGAGGAATTGACACCAGAGGCTGAATTGCTATTGTTCAATGCCTCAAGATCTCAATTAGTATATAAGGTCATAAGTCCAGCATTACATGAAGGGAAATTAGTATTGTGTGACAGATTCTCTGCATCTACTCTTGCGTATCAAGGATACGGCAGAGGTATTTCGCTTAAAAAAGTGGAAGGAGCGAATAATATAGCAACGAATGGACTAGCACCAGATTTAAACATCTTCTTGGATTTGTCTCCAGAAGAAGGACTTAATAGATTGCCACCTGGACGAGATAGATTTGAAATGCAAGGAATTGAGGAATTTCACGAGAGAGTTAGATTTGGATATTTGGCATTGATTGAAAAAGATCCTTCTCGTTGGGTTGTTATTGACGGTCTTCAAACGCCTGAAGAAATTTCTCAAATCATATGGCAGATAGTGGAACCAATGTTACATAAAATAATTAGACAGGATAAATAACTTGATTGTAGATTCGCATACTCATGTCTTTCCGAAATGGATTATAGATAATCGGGTTCAATTATTTAGCAGAGATAAAACTCTTGCAACTATGTATCCAACTGATAAGCATAGGATGTGTACAGTTGATGAATTACTTTCTACTATGGATGGGTCAGGTATTGATGTTTCTGTGATGGTTGGCATTGGGTGGAATGACTTAGAACTTTGTAGATTGTCTAACGACTATGTGATTGAATCGGTCAATAGATTCCCTGCAAAATTACGAGGGTTTGTATCAGTTAATCCCACTTGGGGAGATATTGCTGTTGCCGAGATAAAGAGGTGTGTAGATGCTGGTTTAATAGGCATAGGAGAACTTCATCCAGACACACAAGGATTCGCTCTAAATGATAGTACTGTAATGGATCCAATAGTTGAAATTGCAAAAGACCTTGATATACCAATTCTTTCGCATACATCAGAGCCAGTCGGGCATTTATATCCAGGTAAAGGGTATACAACCCCAGATCTGATTTGTGGATTCCTTTCCAACTCTCCAGGAGTGAAATTAATTTGTGCTCATTGGGGTGGAGGTCTTCCATTCTATTCGCTAATGCCTGAGGTAGCACAATTGTTAAAAAGTGTGTTCTTTGATACTGCAGCTTCGCCTTTTTTATATGACCCTGCGATATTCTCAATAGTTACAGAATTAATTGGAACAGATAACATTTTGATGGGTACGGATTATCCTTTGATGGATCAACGTAGAGTAATTCATCAGGTGACTGATTCACAAATATCCGATGAAGCCAAAGAAGGTATCCTGTCTTTGAACGCGGCTAATCTGTTCAAGATATAAAGGTTTGCTGAATCTGTATGGTGACTGTTTAGGGTAAATAATTTGCATGATCTGACTTGTAAGTTGGTTTGTGCTGGTGATATACTTCACTAACTTTTCAATTAGGTAGTGGGGAGGTTTTTGTGGAGAATTCTACTTTACCAAAATGTAAAAAATGTAATACAGGTGATCTTGTACCTTTGTCTGATTTCGGCAGTCAGGGAGCTCCTATACATTACAAAGCTTGGGTATGCACAGATCCTGAATGTGGCTTTAACATAAAAATAAGGAATGGGGATGTTTACATAAACGAACCTATTACTAGCGGAGCGGCGCATGCTCCTAGAGTGCGTTAGAAGCTATTAGCCGTATATGGCTTTGGGGCGAGGTTAGCTATTTTGACTAATTTATATACCCACGATGATATATCAGCCTTTTCTTATATATGTCTGATATCGTGATGTTTGTTAGCTACTCCATCTTTAAGTTATTTTGTTTGGTATTTAAGTATGGCGTATAATGCTTCAGAGTTGAAATCTAACCTTACGGGTAAAGAAGTTACCCATAAACGTATATTGGATGCTGCCACTGAGATTTTTTCAGAGAAAGGTTATCATGGTACGGCCGTAGATGACATAGTAAAAGAATCTAAGACATCTAAGGGTTCTTTCTACTTTCATTTTCCGAGTAAGCAGGATATATTCTTTGCACTAGTAGACCGTCTTACCAGTTCTTTGGCTAGTTCTGCTGAAGAGGCTATAGATACTGAGAGCGGTGCGATGGCAAAAATAGATATCGCATTAAGCACTGTTGCAAGGACATTCTCGAGGCATAGCAAACTTGCAAAAATTCTCTTACTAGGAGGAGTTGGGTTAGGTAAAGCATTTGATGAAAAAATGCTTACTCTCCACAATAGGTTTGCTTTGCTGATCAAAAAGTACTTAGATGATGCTATAGCTCAAGGTTCTGTGGGTCAGATAGATACATTAATTACTTCATATGCTTGGGTTGGGGCATTAAATGAAATAATAGTTCATTGGCTTTATAACAATCAACCTGAATCCTTGGAAGAATCTATGACATCCCTGAGGGATGTATTCCTACGTAGTATTAATGCCGAAAGTAGAGTTAACAGAGATAAATGAACTTTAAAGATACTAGGGAATTTATAGATTTCCTTGAAAAAAAAGGGGAACTTATACGTGTTAAGGAGCCAGTTAGTTCAGTGTTGGAGATAACAGAAATAACCGATAGAATTGTAAAACAAGGTGGGCCAGCATTACTTTTCGAGAACGTAGATGATTATGGTATTCCTGTGCTAATTAATGCATTTGGAACGGAACAGCGTATGGCCTGGGGTTTAGGAGTAGAAAAGATGGATGAATTGGCCATTAGAGTCAAGAAGCTTTTGGCACTTGCTCAAGGCCCACCATCTGGAATCCTGAATAAGGCTCGCACGTTGGTAGATCTTCTGAAAATTGCAGGATCACAACCCAGGCAAGTTAGTAACGCCCCATGTCAAGAAGTGGTTCTGACTGGAGAACAGGCTGATTTGAACAAATTTCCTGTTTTGCAATGTTGGCCCATGGATGCTGGTAGGTATATAACTTTGCCTTTAGTGGTGTCTAGAGATCCAGTTACAGGTACACGTAACGTTGGGACATATCGGATGCAGGTGTATGATGGTAAAACTGCGGGTATGCATTGGCAGACACACAAGGTTGGTACACATCATGAACGCGAAGCTAAGGCAAAGGGCCTAGATAGATTAGAGGTAGCAGTTGCTTTAGGTGGTGATCCAACCACTGTATGGACTGGATCTGCCCCGCTGCCACCAGGCGTGGATGAATTCGCCATGTCAGGATTTATACGAGAGAAGAGCGTTGAACTTGTTAAATGTAAGACTGTGGATTTAGAAGTTCCAGCCAACGCTGAAATAATTCTAGAAGGATATGTAGTTCCTGGCGAACTTAGAACAGAAGGTCCATTTGGAGATCATACTGGGTACTACTCCTTAGCCGATGAATATCCGGTTTTTCATCTTACTGCTATTACACATAGGTCAAATCCTATATATCATACGACTGTGGTTGGTCGTCCTGTACAAGAAGATTTCTATATGGGAAAAGCAACAGAACGTATATTTATACCGATAATACAAATGGTATTACCTGAGTTGGTAGATATGAATATGCCAGCTGAAGGGATATTTCATAATCTTGTAATAGTCTCTATAAAAAAAGAATACCCGGGTCAAGCAATGAAAGTGATGAATGCCCTTTGGGGCATGGGTTTGATGATGTTAGCAAAGGCGATTATAGTAGTCGATCATTTCGTAAACGTCCAGGATGTATCTGAGGTTACTTGGAGAGTTACTAATAACCTGGACGCTTCGCAGGATATAATCTTCTCTGCAGGTCCAGTGGATGATTTAGACCATGCATCCCCTACTCCAAAGTTAGGAAGTAAAGTAGGCATAGATGCAACCGCGAAAGGACCATTAGAAGGAAGGCAAAGAGAATGGCCTCCGGATATCATTATGAGCGAGCATATTAAAGATATGGTTGACAAGAAATGGTTAAAATATGGATTTTGAAAATATTAACTGGTGAATCCAATGAAGGTGCTTTGCCATGCACCTAACATATTCTATGTACCATAAATTGAGACTGTTACTAGACTCTATAAGGTTTGAACACACGGTATTTGCCCTTCCGTTTGCCTATCTTGGTATGGTGTTAGCTGCTGAGGGGTTACCTTCATGGCATCAATTCATTTGGGTCACTGTTGCCATGGCATCTGCTAGAACGTTAGCAATGTCTTCTAATCGTATAATAGACAGTAATATAGATGCGAAAAATCCACGTACCAAGCTGAGGCATATACCAGATGGTACAATCAGAAAATCTGAGATGACAGTAATGGCAATCGGTTCGCTGGTAATGTTTTTTGTAGCAGCCTATATGCTTAATGAGTTGGCATTTTTACTGGCTCCTATAGCAGTTGTAGTAGTAGTTGGGTATTCTTACACCAAGAGATTTACTTGGGCATCTCATTTAATCTTGGGTTTTGCAGACGGCATAGCACCAGCAGGTGGCTGGATCGCTGTTACAGGTACACTGAGCTGGGAATCAGTACTTATGGCTTTCTTGGTAACAACTTGGATAGCTGGTTTTGATATTCTTTATGCTTGTCAGGATTACGATTTCGATGTAGAAAACTCTCTCCATTCGATTCCACAAAGATTTGGGATAGATGCTGCTTTTAGATGGTCGAGTTCCCTACATATTGTAACCTCGTTGACTCTCCTGTCCTTAGGTATATTGTTCGAACTTGGTTTCATTTATTATATCGGTTGGTTTGTAGTATCTGTTCTACTAGTTTATGAGCATAGATTAGTTTCTCCTAAAGATCTATCTAAACTAAATATGGCTTTTTTTAATATTAATGGCTATATTGCAGTAATAGTGTTCGTGGCTACACTTGTTTCTATATATGTCTAGATATTAGAATTCGGTGATGAAAGTGTTAAATAATAAGAATATCGATCCAGTAGTTGTTGGTATATCAGGTGCCAGTGGGTCTATTTTGGCTAAAAGAACAATAGACGTCCTGTTAAATAAGCAAATTCCGGTTATAGCAACATGCTCTTCAGCTGCTAGGATGGTTTGGCAAGAAGAGATGGATGAGACGCTTCAATCTTCAATTGCCAGATGGAAAGAATATCCTGAGTTCAGTTTCCATGTGACTGGAGACCTTAAAGCTCCTATTGCTAGTGGAACCACGCCGACTCTAGGTATGATAGTTACTCCTTGCAGTACCGCTACTGTGGCGGCAATTGCTCATGGTATCTCTTCTAATTTGCTTCAACGTGCTGCAGATGTTTGCATAAAAGAGGGGCGTAAATTGGTTCTAGTTCCCAGAGAGACTCCACTATCTGCAATACATTTAGAGAATATGCTTAAACTGGCGAAGCTAGGAGTGACAATTCTTCCTCCTGAACCGGCTTTCTACCTGCGCCCCAAGAATACAGATGATATCGTCGATTATTTGGTTGCTAAGACCATTGATTCATTAGGATTACCGGGATTTATGGAAGATAAACTTAGGTATGATAGGCGTACTGATTAAAAGTTAATGATATGACGGAATTAAAGGGAGATAATAAAGCACGATACATAGCCAATATGTTCGACAGAATAGCTGGTCGGTATGACTTGCTTAATTCCTTGATGAGTTTTGGCATGCATCACTTATGGAGGAAAAAGGCAACTTCTATCGCTACTGATGGTTCTATAAATGGAGAGATATTGGATATTGCCACTGGCACAGGAGATTTTGCTTTTGAGCTTGCATCTGAACCTAATGTGGGTAAGGTTGTAGGACTGGATTTTTCAATAAATATGCTCAAGATTGCAAAACAGAAAACAAAATCCGATCGGAGTAAGAATAGCATTTCGTGGATACAGGCAGATGCTTTGTCTTTGCCATTCGTTCAAGATAGATTCTACTCTGTTACAGTAGGGTTTGGATTACGCAACTTCACAGATATAGATTATGCTCTTAGAGAAATTGAAAGAGTTTTGATACCTGGTGGTAAGGTAGTGATTTTAGAGATAACACCAATCAAGAGCAGATTGCCAATAAGCAAAATAATCAGGCTTTACCTAAACAAAGTAATACCAATCATGGGCCGATTAATTGCGAGAGATGTTGAAGGATACACATATTTGCCGCAATCTGTGGAAGGCTTTCTAAGTTCTGACGAACTAGCAATGGCTA
>CAUZSC010000055.1:0-7986 GCA_963582505.1 Dehalococcoidia bacterium | reverse complement strand
TTATCGCTCACAAGGTGTGAATATTAATGATAAGCATATTGAGGTTATTGTTCGCCAGATGCTTAGAAAAGTACGAGTGGATTCGTCTGGTGATACGGACATGCTGCCAGGTGAATTAGTAGAGAGAGCCGCCTATGAACGGATCAATGACGAAATTGTTTCTGGCGGCGGGGAGCCAGCAATGGCTGCGCCTGCACTTCTTGGAGTAACTAAAGCTTCGTTAAATACCGACAGTTTCTTAGCGGCTGCATCATTCCAAGAGACAGCCAGGGTGTTGACGGAAGCTAGTATAAGTGGCTCTATAGATACCCTGCAGGGTCTCAAAGAGAATGTCATAATAGGAAGACTTATACCAGCGAACTTGCAAAGTTCTCCAGAAGGCAGGGCAAGGCTAGGACTTGATGATCCAGATTATGAACAAGGTGGGATTATATCATCAAAGTTGACTTTAGAAGCCGATTCTATAACTGACTTTCTAGAAACTGCACCCATTGAAGTAAATAGTATTTTCTAAGTTGCAGATATTAAATAGCCTATAAGAACAATCGCCCCAACATTTGGGGCGATTGTGTTAAAGTGGGCGGTTAGCTCAGTTGGTTAGAGTGCTGCCTTGACATGGCAGAGGTCAGTGGTTCGAGTCCACTACCGCCCACCACTTAGATAGACTTTTGGATGGACTACTTCTAAATATTATAAGGTTAATATATTCATGAGCCTATTATTCGACCCGATTTACATTCGAGGTAAGAAAATAAAGAATCGTATCTTCGTGTCACCTATGTGCCAATATTCATCTGAAAAGGAAGACGGTAAGCCTACTGCATGGCATATGGTTCACTTGGGGAGTAGGGCAGTGGGAGGGGCAGGTTTAGTGATGGTTGAGGCTACTGCTGTTGTTCCAGAAGGAAGAATAACTCCTAAGGATCTAGGTATTTGGTCAGATGAACATATTGCATCATTTGCTCGTATAGCTAAGTTTATTTCTGAACAGGGAGCAACTCCTGGGATACAATTAGCACATGCTGGTAGGAAAGCTTCTCATGACGTACCTTGGGCTGGTAATAAGGTATTAAGCGATGGATATGGTGGGTGGGCAATATCTGGGCCGAGCCCGTTACCTTTCGATACTGAATGGCCTATACCTTACCAGCTAACCATAGAGGATATGAATTGTTTGGCAAAAGCTTTTGGAGATGCTGCGGGACGAGCAGTGCAGGCAGGTATAGAGGTTATTGAATTGCATTTTGCACATGGTTATCTTTTGTGTGAGTTTCTTTCCCCACTATCCAACCAAAGGTCAGATTTATACGGGGGCAGCTTTGAGAATCGAATTAGATTTCCTATACAAATAGTAGATGAGGTAAGAAGGGCAATGCCAGAAAACATGCCCTTATTCGTCAGACTTTCCTGTAGCGAATATATGGATCAAGGATGGGATATAGGGGATTCAGTGTTATTTGCGAAAGAACTAAAATTGCACGGAGTAGATTTAATAGATTGCTCTTCTGGCGGGAACTCACCTTATCAACAATTGCAAACGTACCCAGGATATCAGGTCCCTTTTGCTAAACAGATTAGGTCTGGGTCTGAAATATTAACTGGAGCAGTAGGCCTTATAACTGATCCTAAACAAGCTGAAGAGATATTGATATCTGGGCATGCGGATGTGATATTTTTGGGCAGGGAATTTCTTAGAACACCTTATTGGCCTTTATATGCGGAGAAGATCTTGGATTCCAAAAATGAGTTATGGAAAGACCAGTATGCTAGAGCTATTCCAAGGTAATAGTTATTAAGCTCTAAGATTAGTCATATAGTTATCTTGGATATGTGAATATATCATTTGCGTGTGTGCCATGCTATTATGAATAGTGAACATGCTACCAGCCAATATACACCTACTATAAGATCAATTATATCCCTGATGTATATTGCTCGAGATAACCATATGAGCCCGCATATCACGAACATTATCCATCCGTATAGTTCTAGTAGTTCTCTCAAAACTACCTCTATAAAATGAGCAGTGTAGCAAGTTCTTAAAAATTACAGCATGCTATTTGAAGGAGTCGAATATTCTGAGTAAGTTGCCTCAAGTGTTTATATCATTACGATACTCTGATTTTAGATTTTTGTGGCTTTCGTCACTATTTGCAGGTGCAGCTAATTGGGCATTGATAGTTTCTAGAGGTTGGTTGGTATATACAATATCCGGGTCAGCGGCTTCGGTAGGTTTAGTTACATTTGCTGCAATGTCGCCAATGTTTCTGGCTCCACCTATTGCAGGATTCTTAGCTGATAAATTTGACAGGAAACGGTTATTATCTACAGTATTCCTGCTACAGTTCATACATAACATTATATTGTCTGCTCTAGCATTGCTTGGATATATAGAGATATGGCATTTATTGATATTATCTTTTATTAACGGGTTTGCACGAGCAAGCCAGATGCCTGCAGCTCAAGCATTATTGCCGAATTTGATACCGGAAGAAAATTTATTAAACGCGATATCTTTGAATGTAGCAACCGTCCAAGGCTCACGCTTAATAGGCCCAGCCGCGATAGTTCCTTTAATGGCAATGTTTGGTCCAGAGGGAGCATTCGTCATATGTACTGTATTTTATCTGTTGAGCATCTTATTTGCCTTAAGAATTAAGACTATATCAGTAGGTAAAATGGATCCAGATGTAAACATGATGGGCAATTTCTTTGCAGGGCTTAAGTTTGTCTATCACCATAGATTAATATTACCACTTGTGCTAACGGTTCTTTTCCATTGCTGCTTAGCTATGTCGTTTGAATCTATGTTACCAGTCATAGCGGAGAAGTTTTTTGAAAATGGAGCAGTAGGAGTAACGTATTTGATGATGGGAGTTGGGATGGGTGCATTACTCTTTGTTTTTATTATAGCCGCTGTTAGAGATATGGTGCTAAGAGGCAGATTGTTATTCATATCTGCACTGTCTAGTGGTGTAGGTTTGGTTATACTAGGTATGGCGTCTACACATTGGGTGGCAATTTTAGGTTGTTTTGTAATGGGAGCATCTCAGGCGTCTTATATGGCGATTGCAGGAGCAGTAATTCAGACTTCATCCCCAGATGCTATAAGAGGTAGAGTGATGAGTGTATATCTATGGCACATTGGCGGAATGATGGCAACATTCAATTGGATTAACGCTGCTTTATCTGACAATATAGGTAGTAAGCCGGTTTTGATTATTTCAGGTGTAGCGTTTTTCGGAGTTGTGATTATAAGCCTAATATCCAAACCACTTAGATCTCTTTATGTTGAGGGTAAAATAGATTAATTGATTGCTATATGCCTTTAATGGTAGGCCAAATGCGAACATTGATTATAGTATGGTATTGACTGCTGAAAAGGACGGTGGTATGTTCATATTAACAAGCTAACCTCTCTAAATTTTGGAGGGACATGTTTGTTTGGATTCGTAATTAAGTCAAAGTAGGAGAAGAAAAGTGCTTGATTATAAGCCTAATATAGTTCTAGCTAACCAAGAGTTTAATGTTGTTGGTACCAGGCCAATAAGACATGATGGATGGGATAAAGTTACAGGCCGTGCTAAATACGCTGCGGATGCTAACTTTGCTGGTATGTTGTATGGGAAATTCTTAAGAAGCCCACATGCCCATGCCAGAATAAAAAGCATAGATTACAGCAAAGCATTGGCAGTACCTGGTGTTAGGGCAGTTGTGACATCAGAAGATTTGCCAGAAGTGTCAGCAAAATTGATTGATCAAGAAGAAGGATCTGGATTCAACTATGGATTCTTTAGCAGGAATATGTTAGCCAAGGAAAAGGTTTTGTATAAAGGTCATCCAGTTGCTGCTGTGGCTGCTGTTAGCCAACATGTCGCTGAGGAAGCTGTATCATTGATAGAAGTTGAGTACGAGGTTTTGACTCCAGTGTTAACAGCTTTGGATGCTATGAAAGAAGGAGCTCCACTTATTCACGAAATGTTGATCCCTAGATCTAGTGCTGCCCCTGGCCCAGTTGGTTGGGGAGATGAATCAACTGAAAACGGAACTAATGTTGCAAATCATTTCGTTCACAAACTAGGTGATGTTGATAAAGGATTCCAGGAATCTGACATAATTATAGAGAGAGAATTTGATACTAAAAGAGTTCATCAGGGTTACATTGAACCACATTCTGCTACTGTCTCTTGGGGTAAAGATGGGTACATAACTGTATGGACTAGTACACAACAGTTATTTGGTTTACGTGATCACACAGCGGCTATACTGAATATTCCTGTATCTAGAATTAAAGTAATACCTATGGAAATCGGCGGTGGTTTTGGTGGCAAAGGTGTAGGTGGAGTATACGTAGAGCCAGTGGCGGCTATCCTGTCTAAGAAAGCAGGGAAAACTGTAAAATTGAGCATGACTCGAACAGAGGTTTTTATTGCTACTGGACCAACATCTAGTGCTAATTTGAGAGTGAAGATGGGTGTGAAGAAAGATGGTAAATTGAATGCTGTCGAAGCCCATCTAATATACGAAGCAGGGGCATTTCCAGGTTCACCAGTGGCTGGAGGAGCACGTTGTATGTTCGGGCCATATGATATACCGAATGGTCACATAGAAGCTTTTGACGTATTGGTTAATACACCAAAGACGGCTGCCTACAGAGCACCAGGTGCACCTATAGGTGCATATGCTGTCGAACAAATAGTTGACGAATTGGCCGAAAAAGTTGGCCTGGACCCTATAGAGTTTAGATTACTCAATGCAGCTAAAGAAGGGACAAGACAACTAACAGGTCCTGTCTTCGGTAAGATAGGTTGCATTGATACTTTGGAAGCCGTAAAAAATCACCCACACTATACTTCTGATCTTGGAGGCCCTAATAGGGGACGTGGTGTGGCCTTGGGTTTTTGGGGAAACGGTTCGGGTCCGGCTAGTGCTATTGTGAGCGTTAATCCTGATGGCACTGTAAGTTTGATAGAAGGAGCCCCTGATGTTGGAGGAAGCAGGGCTGCTATGGCAATGCATGTCGCTGAAGTATTAGGGATAGCAGCAGAAGATGTGAGACCGTCGGTGGGCGACACTGATTCTATAGGGTATAGTACCGGTGCTGGGGGTAGCAGTGTTACCCAGAAAGTAGGAACAGCTTGTTACTTAGCAGCTCAAGACGTTAAATCTCAATTGATAGAAAGAGCAGCTAAGATCTGGGAAGTAGCTACTGAAGAAATTGAATATCAGAATGGTGTGCTGCAGAGTAAATCTGATCCAGAGCTGAAGGTTACTTTCAAAGCACTTGCGGCTAGGCTTAATGCAACTGGAGGACCTATTTCTGGGAGAGCAAACTTAACAGCAGGTGGAGCAGGTGCGGCATTTGCAGCACATATAGTTGACGTAGAAATAGATCCGGAAACTGGCAAAACCGATGTAGTAAGAGTGACAGCTATTCAGGATGCGGGTAAAGCAATACATCCGAGTTACGTGGAAGGTCAAATTCAGGGCGGCACCGTTCAAGGTATTGGGTGGGCTCTCAATGAAGAATATTTCTATAACAACGAAGGCCAAATGGTTAATGCTAGTTTCTTAGACTACAGAATGCCAACTTCATTGGATCTACCTATGATTGACACTGTTATAGTGGAGATAGCTAACCCAGGTCATCCTTTTGGTTTGAGAGGTGTTGGTGAAGTTACACTAGTACCACCTATGGCAGCAGTGGCAAACGCTATAAACGATGCAATCGGTGTTAGACTTAATAAAATGCCCATGACGCCAGGGTTGATTCTCGAAGCTTTAGAAAATAAAAATTAAATCTAAAAATTCGGATGTAGAATACATCGGAATATAATTCTGCCTGCTGACTTGGAAAGCAAATGACAAGCCAGCAGGCAGGGTTTTTTTGGGTATGTGGATGTCGTTAGAACAAGAAACAGAAATAGTTAAATTAAGGGAACGTATTAGGCACTCAGCAGCCCATATTATGGCGGATGCTGTTATGCAACTTTTCCCTGATGCCAAGATTGGTATTGGCCCGCCTACAGAGGATGGGTTCTACTATGACTTTGAGGTGTCTAGACCGTTTACACCTGACGATCTCCAGAGCATAGAGAAAATTATGGCAGATACTATTGCCAATAATTATGTATTTCAACGAGAAGAATTAGAGCTTAAAGAAGCTACAGAAGCTTTTTCAGATCAACCATATAAGCTCGAAATCATAGATAACTTGGAACCTAAAGACCAGATTAGTATATACAGGCACGGAGCATTTTCTGATCTTTGTAGAGGTCCTCATGTTGACAGTACAGGGGATATCATTGCATTTAAACTTCTAAATATTGCAGGAGCATATTGGCGTGGTGACGAAAAGCGAACTATGATGCAACGGATTTATGGCACGGCATTTGAGAGTAAAGACGAGTTATCTAACTATGTTGTAAGGCTAGAGGAAGCCCAAAAAAGAGATCATCGTCGACTAGGGCGGGAACTAGATTTATACATGTTTCACCCTATAGCTCCTGCCAGTCCATTTTTCTTTCCTAAAGGAGCTCTCATATATAACTTGCTAACGGAATATGTGAGGGAGTTATATGTAAAATATGGATATAAAGAAGTTATAACACCTCAAATATATTCTACCGACCTCTGGAAAAGATCTGGTCACTATGACAACTATGTTGACAACATGTTTATGGTTGACATAGATGATAGAGAGTATGGCGTGAAGCCAATGAATTGTCCTGCACATGCACTAATGTATTCTTCGAAATTGCATTCATATAGAGATTTACCTCTGAGATATGCTGACTTCGGTAGGCTTCATAGATATGAAAGGTCTGGAGTTACTCATGGACTCACTCGAGTTCGTACGTTTTCTCAGGATGATGCACATATATTTTGCACTCCAACTCAAATAGATTCAGAAGTTGAAAACTTCATCAACATGCTATTGGAAAGTTATAAACATTTTGGCTTTGATGATATAAGAATTAATCTTTCATTGAGACCAGAGAAAAGAGTCGGGTCAGATGAAATGTGGGATAGAGCTGAAAATGCTCTAGAGAGGGTTTTGGAATCAATATCACTACCATTTCAAAGGTCACCAGGAGAAGGAGCTTTTTATGGCCCCAAGATAGATTTCTTTGTACCTGATGCATTAGGTAGAGAATGGCAATTGGGTACAGTACAACTCGATTTTGCTTTACCTGAAAGGTTCGATTTAGAATATATCTCTGAAGATGGCAGCCAACAACGTCCAGTTATGATACATAGAGCTATGTTGGGAGCTATAGAAAGATTTATGGGAGTGTTGATAGAACACTACGGCGGAGCGTTTCCGGTATGGCTAGCACCTATACAAGTTATTGTCATACCTATTGCAGATAGGCATATTGAACACGCGATTAGCGTCAAAGACAAACTCTTGGCATTAGATATACGAGCAGATGTGGACAGTCGTTCAGAGAGAATGAATGCTAAGATACGCGACGCACAGGTGCAGAAAATACCGTTTATGCTGATTCTAGGAGACAGGGAAATAGAATCGGATATGTTGTCAGTGAGGCTTAGGTCCGGTGAGGATGCGGGCACACAGACAATAGATAATGTGTCAGGATTAATTAAGGAATATTCCATATCAGGTAAATAGATTTAGGGGAATTATGAAATACAAAATATATTTCCATATGTGTCTGTGCTATAATTTGCGTTGTGTTAAGACTGAGTACGATGGTTGATTTATAGATATGTCGTCACTATATATAACTTCAGATAAACCCAGAGCTGGTAAGACATCATTAGCAGTTACAATTCAGAATAAGATCAAGAATGAAGGCAAGACAGTCTCACTGCTGAATCCATTCTCTCAGCAAAACGAAAACATTACATTAGAGGCAGTAGTTGAGAGTTTCAACTCAACTGCTCAAGATACTGATATAAACATAGTAGAGGGCCTCAGTAACCTGGAAGATTCGAATGCAGATTTGGCTAGAGAATTAG
>CAUZSC010000054.1:0-8002 GCA_963582505.1 Dehalococcoidia bacterium | reverse complement strand
CTGAAATCTGGGATTGAGTTCTCGAGAGTAAAAAAGTATGTCATTGCTTAGAATACCAGAACCACTACCAATTTCTATTACATAGAATGGGGTGGGTCTACCGATTACTTCCCATAATTGTTCTAGTTGTAAGGAAAGCATGGCACCAAACGCTGGATGCGTAGTAGGAGAGGTGTAGTAGTCCAAATCAGTTATATTGTCAGTAGATCTGTAATATCCATAATTTTTGGAGAATAATACAGTTTGCATAAATTCTGCGAATGTCATCCTGCCATGTTTCTTAATGGATTCTCTTATATACTGGTCTGAATAGTCGTACATATTATATATTTCAGAGGAAAACAAGAGGGGACGCCTTACACTATGGCGTCCCCTCTTGTTTTAACTGGATTTGGTTGATGGTTTTTGTATCAACTCCTTTTATCTATTGGTATATATTCTCTATCGTATTCACCTTCATATTTGAGCAATGGGCGAAGCAATATATTGTCGGAATATTGTTCGATAACCTGGGCAGTCCAACCCGGAACCCGTCCCATAGCAAATATAGATATGAACAGATCCTTAGGGATGTCCAATAGATGGTACATAGCACCTGCCCAGAAGTCTACATTCGGGCAGATACCTTTTGATGCGTATGGCTGCATTACCTCTGCAACTTTATTGAGGATCCTGAACCATTTTGGTTGACCTTTTTTGCGTCCTAACTCTTCACATTCAGCTTGTAGGTGCCTAGCTCTCGGATCCTCTACTTGGTATACTCGGTGTCCGAAGCCCATTATGCGGCCACCATTTTCAAGAATATTGCGTGTGTATGGTTCAGCATTGTCTTCTGAACCAATATCTAGAGAAAATTTCATTACTTCTTCTGCTGCCCCACCATGAGATGGACCCTTAAGTGTTGCTATGCCAGTAACTATTGCAGAATGTAAGTCAGAAACTGTACTAGCTGTAACCCTTGCGGCGAAAGCGGAGGCATTTATACCATGTTCAGCATGAAGTACAAAGTCTTTATCAATCAGTCTAGCTTCATCCGGTTCTGGAACAGTTCCATTAAGCATGTATAAGAAATTAGCGGCTTGATTAAGATTAGGATCAGGTGCAATTGGGTCTAGCCCTTGGCGTACTCGTGCATGAGTAGTGACAATTGTAGGAGCCTGGGCTGTGAGTCTTATACCTTTGCGGAGGGTTGCTTCGATAGAGTTATCCTCTGTATCTGGTTCAAAGCTTGAGAGTGCTGATATGGCTGTTCTTAATACATCCATGGGGTGCGATTCTTGAGTAATTCTTATTATGTCTACTATTTGATCTGGTATATCTCGATTGGCTCTGAGCTGAGTGTCAAACGAAGCAAGTTGGGTTTTTGTTGGCAAATCCCCATTGAGTATTAAGTATACTGTCTCTTCGAAGTTAGATTTTTCTGCGAGATCGTGTATATTGTAACCCCTGTACATCAATTTACCTTCTACACCATCGATAAAACTAGAATTAGTTTTGTCAATTATAACGCCTTTAAGTCCTCTGTGAATCGTGGGATCTGTACTCATCATCCTCCTCCCAAATCAAAATATTTCATTTTGTCATTGATCTGTATTATACGAACCCATATGGATAGGTGCAAGAACATGTAACCTATTGCAGTGATAGTTACCATCTATCACTGCAATCCCTGATATAGTTTCATCCTAGTAATTACTGTAGATATTTATGCATGGTTGATCTGATAACTGAGTGGCTGGGAGTATTGTAAAAGGTTTAATGGATTGGTAAGCTTTTGTATGAGCTATAATGACCAGATAATGTTTTATACATAGCTGGGTTAGCTATGGAAAACCGATTGACAAGGGCCTTGGGCCGGTGATAAAGTGATACAGGTTGGGGCAGCTATTTTTAATAGAAAAACGGTGCCATGTTGGGTACTAAACTACTACTGAGGGGGAGTAGATGCGCAACAAGGACTTTGTAGTTAGATTTGCAGGAGAGGGTGGAGGCGGGTTGGTGACCTCTGCTGAGTTATTGGCTCAAGTCACTGCTCAGGTTGGCTATCATGTTAAGACATTCGTAACTTTTCCATCTCAAATTATGGGTGGTCCTACGTTCGCTCAAGCTAGGATATCAACTGAGCCTGTATTGAGTTATGGAGATCAGCTAGATGTTCTAGTGGCTTTCGATCGGGAAGCGTACGATACTCATCAAGAGGAAGTTAGAGATGGTGGTGTCATAGTCTACAACTCCGGAGATTTTACTTTAGAGGAAGACGGCAAGAGTTTTGGTATGGCCGTAGATGACTTAGCAAAATCCACAGGTAATGCCCGAGCTGCGAATATGGTTCTTCTAGGGGCCATATCTCATCTTGTTAATATGCCAGAAAACTATCTTCCGGAATTCGTCACTAAAAGATTTACTAGAGGTAGACCGGGTGACGAAGAAATTATTAAGGCGAATATAGCAGCTCTTTCGTTAGGTCGTGAAGAGGCTAAGAATAGCGGATTTAGCCTTGGTGATCTAGAAGATCCTAATCCTCCTGGTTTTGATCAAATAATGATCAAGGGCAATGACGCACTTTCCATAGGTGCCATTGCCGCAGGCTTGGACCTTTTCGTAGGTTATCCAATATCGCCAGCAACAACTGTTCTGCAATATATGGAAAGAAATCTGATTGGTCCGGGTAAGTTTGTATATCAGGCGAGTTCAGAAGTAGAATCTATCAATGCAATAGTAGGAGGGGGCTTCGCGGGTAAAAGAGCCATGACATCCACAGCAGGACCTGGGTTTAGTTTAATGAGCGAAGGTTTAGGCTTGGCATGGATGGCAGAGATACCAGTAGTGGTGGTGGATGTACAAAGAGGCGGGCCAGCAACTGGATTGCCTACTAAAGTAGAACAATCTGATTTATTGGCCGCTATCCATCCTGCCCATGGCGATGTTAGCTTACCAGTTATTGCGGCAGGAACGGTACAGGAGTGCTATGAAGCAGCTATTATCGCCCTGAACTGGGCCGAGAGATATCAAGGACCAGTGATCTTACTAAGTGATCATGGACTGTCCGAGCAGGCTCAGAACATACCTAAGTTTGATTTAAGTAAAGTTGTGCCAGAGAGAAGGAAGATATATGAAGGTCAAAATGGCTACGAGAGATATGCAGGGTTAGAAGTATCTCCTATGCCTATACCTGGTGGACCAGGGTCTTATGTTGCAAATGCTAGTGAGCACGATGGGATGGGCGATACAACACATCTTCCGAGTAGGCATATAGAGATGACTGAGAGAAGATTCAATAAATTGAAACTACTGGAAGACGATAACTACGAAAAAGAGAACACAGATGCTCCCGTAGCAGTCATGACATGGGGCGGATCAAAAGGTGGAACTAGAGAAGCTTATAATTCTATGATTGGCGAAGGGCAGAAAATTGGATGGTATTATACTATGCAATTAAATCCGCTGCCTCCGCAATTACTTGAAGAACTTAAGAAAAAAGAGCTTGTGATAGTACCAGAATTGAACTATCTTGGTCAGTTTTCATCGATACTGAGGTCCCAGGGAGTAAAAGCTGAATCTATCACACAATACGACGGGAAGCCATTCAAAGTTGAAGACTTGATTCAGCAGATCACGGAACGAGTTAAATCCCATAATAAGGAGTTGAACCGATCATGAGTAAGAAAAATCCTGAGTACGATTTTAAATGGTGTCCTGGGTGCGGAGATTTTGGGGTTAAGAGAGCGATAGAATGGGCAACCGAAAAGCGTAACATAGAGTTAGAGGTGCCCATGGAAAATACTGTTGTTGTAGCGGGTATTGGATGTTCTGGTAATCTAGTGCATCTATTAGATGGGACTCAGCCATTTGGTATACATGGATTACACGGAAGAACGCTTCCTGTGGCATTTGGTGTAAAAATGGGAAATCCTGATTTGAACGTTATAATAGTTTCAGGTGATGGAGATTTTCTAAGCATTGGTGGAGAACATATCGCTCCACAGGCACAGAGAAATCTGAATGTTACTGCAATTATTATGGATAATGGGGTATACGGACTCACTAAAGGGCAAAGTTCACCTACTACTTTCTTCGGGGAAGTTACGCCATCGACACCTTACGGGAAAATTGAACAACCCCTAAATCCACTTGAACTTTACTTATCAGTGGGAGTTAATTTCATAGCTTCAGGGTTTTCTTCAAGTCCAAGGAAGTTGGCCGACCTTATAAACCAGGCCATGAGCTACGACGGATTTTCAATAGTACATGTACAATCCCCATGTACGACATATAATGATAATTTTGACATCCTTAAAGGAAATGCTAAGAAAGGTATCGCACCAGTGACATGGGAAGTGTCTGATGATTACGATCCGAGTGATAGACAGAAAGCTCAACAGTTAATCTCTAGTGGGGGCATACCATTGGGAGTTATCTACCAAAATCCGGATGCTAGATCGCTAGATTCCAGATTCGCAGAGATGGTTCAGAAGGTTAAAGTCGGGGATTTGGAACAACAGATGAACGTTTTTGCAATTTAATTATCTTACAACTTGATCAATATGGTTATGGATTGAAGTATTAGAGAGCGTTTTGAGACTTTCTTATTGTTAGGTAGAGTTGTCCTGAGAATCTTCAGCTTGGTATTTGGATGGGCATTTTACTATTATGGCATATGTGTCGAATATCCCATTAGATCCGTATTTGCCCTCTAAAAGTATTTCAGAATGTTCATTGAAGAATAAGTCTGGAACTACTCCGCGGTATTTGGCATATATGCTGCTTTCTCCATCGGTTAATGAAAATTCAAGTAATGTGGCATCGGCTTGTCTTTTGAAAGAAGCAGGTATTAGACTTCCGTTGACCCTGACATTTTTGTCGTAAATAGCAGGACCCTTGTCTACTAGTTCCCCAACAGTTAGGTAGTATGAAGATGCTCCTTGGAAAGCATTGAATCCCAAGTATACTATAGCGATTAGGAATATTCCTACGGCTACTACAACTTTCCACTTATGTGTAAAAAATGATTTTTCTATTTCATCTTCAGGTAGTGCATATGGATCTGATTGGTTCATATAATTATATAACTTAATATGTATAAAATTTTTGTTAGCAGACACTCATGTTAAACTAATCAATAAATGTGGTCAACTCATATTTTCAGCAATGTTGGAAAATTTAGAATTGATTGTATTGGTTGACAATAGGTAGTCGCCTATCCCTTCCGAATGCCAATGGAGTGATTTTTACTCCTGGGGCGGCCTGTCGTCTCTTATACTCGTTTCGATCTACTAAATTAATTATCTTGTAGACGACATCTGAATCAAATCCCATATTAATTATCTCGGCATAGCTTAGTTCATTTTCTACGTATGCCTCAAGAATAGAATCCAAGATGTCATAGGGTGGCAACGTATCTTGATCTGTCTGGTTGGCACGTAATTCCGCACTGGGTTTCTTGTCTATGACATTGACAGGTATTACATTGGATGGAACTCCGTTGGCATTCCTATATGAAGTTAGTTTATATACTAGGGTTTTTGGAACATCTTTGATTGCAGCAAAACCCCCTGCCATATCCCCATACAGGGTGGTATAACCTACGGCTGTCTCACTTTTATTACCAGTTGTGAGTACCAACCATCCGAATTTGTTGGATATTGCCATAAGTAGATTTCCTCTTATACGTGCTTGGAGATTTTCTTCGGCTACTCCAATCTTTGTATTGTGGAAAACATTCGATAGGCTATCAGTCATTGCGTTCACAGCCTGTTCTATAGGTATTATAGATAAACCTATTCCTAGATTATCTGAAAGGTCCCTAGAGTCTGTAATGCTTCCATCTGATGAATATTTAGATGGCATTGCAACTCCTAGTACATTTTCACTACCCAGAGCATCAACCGCGATTGCCGCGGTTAAACTTGAGTCTATACCACCAGATAAGCCTATAATTACTTTTTCGAAGCCGTTCTTATGAACATAATCTTTTGTTCCTGTAACTAGGGCGGCATATATTTCGGCCAGTTCATCCAAAGGTTTCTCAATTCTGGTGTATATTGCAGGTTTTTTCGTTAGATTATTACTTGGAGACGTGTAAACCAGTCGTGGCATTTCTTTATCTTCTTTTCGATGGATAGTGTTATTTATCCTATATGTAGTCAATGCATCCAAGTCCAAATCTGCCAAAACTAGATCTTCTCTCATCTGGCTTGCCCGTGCCAGCAACTTTCCTTCATAGTCAAATATAGTGCTTGCACCATCAAATACTAATTCGTCCTGGCCACCAATCAAATTAACGTACGCTATGTATACTTGGTTCTCCCTAGAACGTTTAACCAGCATGTTCTCTCTTTCGTCTCTCTTGCCAATGTGGTACGGCGAGGCATTAATATTTACTATTACTTCTGCACCTGATGATGCCTGCCTATAAGCTGGTCCGTCAGGGTACCAAATATCTTCGCATATATTTATTCCTATATTTACATTGTTTATAACGAATATCGGGTATTCAGAGCCAGTCTTGAAATATCGCTTTTCGTCAAAAACGCCATAGTTTGGGAGGTGAACTTTGTGGTATTTACCAAGGAGTTGTCCGTCTCTGAGAATAGCAGCAGCATTGTATATACCGGCTTCTACGTCAACAAAACCAACTATGACGGTGATGCCTTGAGATGCCTTGGATATTTCTTCTAGTTTACTTATGTTTGCTTTTAAGAAAGATGTTTTGAACAATAAATCTTCAGGCGGATATCCTGTTATTGTCATTTCTGGAAAAGCGACTATGTCTGCATGCAGCGCCTTAGCTTTCTCAATATATTCTAAGACCTTAGAGGTATTTGATTCTAAGCCGCCTACAGTGGTATTAGTTTGGGCTAACGCCAAGCGCAGGGTACGCATTACAAATTTGCTCCTGTACTCTTTGATGGACAGTATAACATAAGCTTATTTTTATTTAGGCATTTCCATGTTGGTATTTACAATCCGTTTATCAGGAAATTAAACTGAGGGCATGCTTCATAGTATTGTTTCTGAAACTATCTAGATGGAGGCTGAGATAATATATAGTATGTGGTGGGACTTTGGGGGTATCAATGTCTGACAACTGTGTGTTTTGCATGATAAAAGTAAGAGACATACCTAGTGAATTTATATATGAAGACGATAGATTGTTTGTGATTCATGACATAAATCCTGTTGCACCTGTACATTTATTGATTATACCTACGCAACACATGACGAATCTTGATGAAAAAGCATTTAGTCAGGAAGTGATTTTGGGACATATGTTGTCAGTAGCAAAGGACATGGCAGCTTTGGTTGGTTTAAGCGAGTCTGGATTTCGTATCGTTATTAACCAAGGCCTAGACTCAGGACAAGAAGTTGAGCATTTACATATGCATTTGTTAGGAGGACGACGTTTGTCTTCGATGTGATAGTATAGCTGAGATTCCTGTATCAGACACATAGTTGTGAAGGGGGTATTTTGTTGGGAGTTAAAGATGTAGAGCTTGGCGGTGATAGGATTATTATAACGTGGTTGGATGGGCATGAAGGTAGTTATCCCTATCGTTATTTGCGCGGGCATTGTTGCTGCGCTGCATGCGTGGAGGAGATGACAGGACGACGTATAGTAAGTGAAATTGATGTAGATGAGCACGTCTGGGCTTTGGATTGGATACAGGTGGGAAGGTATGCTGTACAATTTCTCTGGAGTGATGGACATGATTCTGGAATATACCCATTTGAATTACTGCGTAAATTATGCAAGTGTGAAGATTGCTATATTGGGCAATAATGTACAAAGCGTTGCAGGTATATATATAGGTGAAGTATTGATTGACAGCCAAGGTTAGCTAGTATATTCTGACTTAAGTCGGATGAATTGCCTGAAATCCTCTAACATGGGTTTATATTTCCTTGGAGGTTGACGGTGTCGATTGAAGAACTGACGACAAACTACACGGCGGTTATGATAGCTGGTATAGCTGGCTTCCTTGCTATGGCTATTATGTTTGCG
>CAUZSC010000053.1:0-8182 GCA_963582505.1 Dehalococcoidia bacterium | reverse complement strand
CACCTATAGTATTAGGCTTAAGCCAGGATCTGACGCTAGTCAACTCATTCCTTATATGGAAACTGCTTTTATTGAGCGAGGCATGGAGGCTGTTAGTACAATAGATCAAATCGAAAGAGGACTAGAGCAAGGAGATGCTTTCAATCAATTGTTCCAGGGATTTATGGGCCTTGGGTTGGTTGTCGGAGTTATTGCAATAGGAGTATTATCCATAAGGGCGGTTGTTGAGAGAAGGCAAGCTATAGGCACAATGCGCGCAATAGGCTACAGAGCTAGAATGGTCTGGCTGAGTTTCCTTTTAGAGTCCCTATACATAACATTCTTGGGAATAGTGTTGGGGCTGGGACTTGGAGCATTAACTTCATGGAATATTTTCAATGAGATAGCCAAAGAAGTTGAAGGCATTACGTATAAGATTCCTTGGGTAAATGTTTTTATAATCGTTGCGATAACGGTATTTTTTGCTTTGCTGAGTAGTTTTCTTCCATCAAAACAGGCTTCAAAAATCTACCCTGCTGAAGCCCTGCGCTACGAGTGATCTGGATTAATATATGTCTAAACATATTAAAGTTGAACTATCCACCAAAGATGCCAGCGACATATGCATGAATAAGTGCAAAGCTTTGTGTTGTAGGGACCCATACATACTCACCCTCCTAACTGGTGAAATAGATTCATTCCGGACCGAGGCTAACAATTTAGGGATCTCTTTAGATATAGAAATGTCAGCTAATGGAGAAGGATGGGTAAGGTTCTCAGAATATGAAGAGCAGAGTTGTCCAATGTTAGACAGTGCCAATTCAATATGCAAAATATATGATAATAGACCTATGAGGTGTAGGGACTTTCCAGATTCTATTATTCCAGGGTGTGAAATATCTGGTGGTTAATCTTACACAATGTTTATGTGGATTCTTTAGCGTGAGATTTGTATTTGTGATTTGATTCAAGGCCTTGTGTCAGAGTATGTGCTCCCTGCGACCGTTTTCAAGCGCTGCATTTATGCTAGTGCTGATTGCTTTTGCAGATTCACTCGTGACCTCGACAGAGATATCTCTGTCATTTCCTGAACTAGAAGATTTAGATAGGAAATCTATATTTAAACCTGCTCCTTGCTTTGTCTCATCATTAGATTGGTATATTAAAGCCTTTTCTAATGAAAACCATCCTCTAGAACCTTTACCACTGCCAAATAATTCAACTGCATCAGATTTATCTGCAGGCTTATAGTCTCCTGAACCATTTCCATAGATGTTTGTATCTATTGTATGCATAAGCTCTTCAGCTGAATCTGCACTTAACTCTATCGCTACTCTTGCACTTGGTCCCATGGCTGGATTGACAAAATCTATTGTTATAGCATGGTCAAGTGGGGCATGAAATGGGTGATCAAAATAAACATTCGCTTGATTTATGTTAAACCATCCATTAGGGCCTGATCCTTTGCCTATTATGGATGCGATTTGTGTTATGTAACTACACATAGTGTGCTCCTTAAATTATAGCGAAGTCTTATTAGGATAGGTATTTGCCATAGAAGTCGAATATTTTATTCCAACCATCCACTGCTGCTTCTACGTTGTAGCTTGGCCTGTCAATAGAAAAGAAACCATGCCCAGCATTCTCGTATGTGTGAAATTCGTAATTTTTATTGTTCCTCTTTAGTTCTTGTTCAATTACCTGGACTTGTTGCGTATCTGGATTGGCGTCTTCTGCTCCAAATAACCCTAGTATTGGACAATTCATATCAGGCGTCATATTTATCGGAGATACAGGCATACGGTTTGTGAGATTATCCTCAGCCATTACAACTCTTCCACCGTAACAATCTACTGCTGCATCCAAGCTAGGTATATTGCAAGCGACTATGTATACTTGCCTTCCACCAGAACAATAGCCAATGACACCTACTTTTCCATTTGCATACGGCAGAGATCGTAAGTAATTAGCAGATCCTTTTACATCTCCTATACATCTTGCATCAGGCACACCACCTGCTGCCCTGACAGCCGCTGCTGCATCATCCGGGCTTGCACCAGGAGCTTCTCTATAATGGAGATTTGGTGCTATCGCTACGTATCCATGATATGCAAATTTTCGTGCAATTTCTTTACTTGCCTCATCCCAGCCTGGCATGTGATGAATTACTATCACAGAAGGATATGGCCCAGACCCGAGTGGCCTAGCTAAATAAGCTTGTATATTGTCTCCATCGTGACCTGTGTGAAATATGGTTTCTGCAAGCATTCCTTGGTACATATTAGGCCATCCTTTCCGTGGATAGTATTAAGTTGGATTTTATTACAATTTCGAGTATATCATAGACTCATCCACAGTTAATTATATCAGCTTTGTTTTGCCTGCAATAAGATTAAATGGTGTATATATAAAATATTCAGTGATACCCATTCAGGTATCACTGAATAAAAAAAGCATTGATATACAACAGCTAGAGAGTATATGTTTTAGATGACTTTATGCCGGTGGCTTAAGTTGGTTAATTTTTGCTCTTGTGGCGTCGGCATCTTTGAAGAAATCGTAGTTTACTGCAACCCAATCTTTCCATTGATCTGGAACTTCTTCCTCAACGAATATAGCATTCACTGGGCAGACAGGTTCGCAGGCTGCACAGTCTATGCACTCATCTGGTGAGATATATAGCATCCTGTCATTGTCGTTATCCTGTCCATATATACAATCAACTGGGCAGACGTCTATGCAAGCACCGTCTTTCAGATCCAAACATGGTTCAGCAATGATGTATGTCATATAAATTACTTCCTTATTCCAATAAATATAGACCTAAATTTATATCTAGATGGTCTATTAAATCTGGCTATACTAATTTCATGCACAAGATACTAGTGACTTCACGAAGTGTCAATAGTTTGTAGGATAATTATAGCTCTTGTTGAATATATTCCTTGACACCTTAACGTGTGCAATTTAACATCGGAAACGAATCATATGGTATTTAAGAGAAACAAATAATTTTCAGAAAGATATAGTAAGGAAACTTGTAATGGATCTTAAATTGTCTAATAAAACGGCTATAGTTACTGGAGGGAGTAGAGGTATAGGTAAGGCTATCGCTAGAGAGCTTGCACTTGAAGGAGTAGATGTGGCTATCGCTGCTAGAAACCCAGAAAGACTTGATGCAACAGCTAAAGAATTATCTGAAATATCTGGCAGGAAAATTATACCAATAGTTGTTGATACTGGTGATGATGATAAAGTGCAGTATATGGCAAAGAAAGCGGCTGATGAGCTTGGCGGCATAGATATTCTAATAAATTGCGCAGCACAACCTGGGAGTGCTTTACCACCACCATCCCTGGCAAGTTTTACAAATGAACATTTTTGGCCGGACATGAACACAAAAGTATTAGGGTATTTAAGGTGTGCTAGAGAAGCTGCACCGTATATGATTGAGAGGAACTGGGGACGTATAATCAATATCAGTGGATTAGCTGCTAGGCAGGCAACTTCCATTATGGGAAGTATGAGAAATGTCTCGGTAGTTGCGATGACCAAGAATCTTGCAGATGAATTAGGGCCACATGGTATCAACGTAACAGTTGTACATCCAGGTGAAACTTATACAGAAAGAACTCCACGTGCTTTAGAAACTAGATCTGAGCGCTTGGGAGTAAGTGTGGAAGAAATTCAAGCTAGAGCAGGAAGGAATATCAGTATAGGCCGAATGGTAGATTCGAGTGAAATTGCATATATTGTAACTTTCTTGGCTTCCCCAAAATCTGTAGCGATTAATGGGGATGTCATAGCCGCTGGGGGTGGCATTCCTAGGTCCATATATTATTGATCATTTAACTATTGACATAGTAGAACAACTGTTCTACTATGTAATAAAGGTAGCTATTAGATTGTTGCCTAACCTTAACCTTGGCACATAACTTCGCTACGGTATGTGCCAAGGGCCCCGGTTTCAACTTCTAGGGTTTTCATTCTGTACCCCATTATATTATCTTATATATTAATTTGATAATAATAGAGGTGCCTTATGCAAATAGTCGATTTGATTCATTCTCATATAGACAGACTGCATGGAGTTCTGGAAGATAGTATAGCGGACTTAACAAAAGAACAGCTGCATTGGAGACCTTCATCTGGATGCAATCACATAGCTTTTTCCATATGGCATTTGGTGCGCACTGAGGATAATTTAGTAAGATTTATTTTGCAGAGAAGAAGGCCAACAGTATGGATTGAAGGAGGATGGCATGAATGGTTTGATCTGGATCGCATATCACAAGGAACAGGATTAAGTGAAGAAGAAGCAGTATCTATAGAACTGCCTTCGGTTGAAGCTTTCTTACCGTACATGAAAAATGTTTGGGCATCTACAGACGAGTATATTAATTCTATAGATGACTCCATACTAGATCAGGTGTTTAATATAAGACCACTAGGAGATAGGTCTATAGGCCAAATTTTTTTTGAAATGCTGTTAACCCACGGGTTTAGCCATTTAGGAGAGATATGGGTTCTCAAAGGATTGCAGGGATTTAAAGGTTCGCCGATTTAGTTTGTTTCTGTAGATTGTGGCGGATGAGCCGATATAGCTAATGGTATTGCCGATGCAGTAAGAACTGCTATGAAATAGACAGCTATTGAATAAGATTCGGTTAAGTCGTATGCCAAACCCATAAGTATTGGACCAGCCATTCCAGAAATCACAGTAACTGTATGGGTTAGTCCCTGAATAGTGCCAAAATTTCTAGGGCCGAAAAACGCACTTATAACAGCTCCTCTACCTGGGTTGAATCCACCAAATGCTATACCGTAGAAAAGTGAAAATGGGATTATTTGCCAGTATTCAGTTATGTTGGCTAGTATAAAGAAGGATAAGGCTTGGAGGATTAGCAAGCTGGCCATCACCATGCGCATATTGAAAAAGTCCATTGCCCAGCCAGCTCCTAAACGTCCTAAGGCGCTGAATACTGTGTAGAACCCAAGTACTGAAACGGCTTGCGTAGCATTAAAACCGATACTTTCGAAATAAGGTATTTGATGAACCCCTAATGCACTAGTTCCCATAGTACTTGCTCCAAAGACTACTGTAAGAGCCCAGAAAGACCTAGTTTTTAGTGCCTGACTTACAGATAGGCTGTGTTGTATGTTAGATCCTTGTGTTGAAGGACTCTTTCTACTGCCAGATATGTTCTCCTCACTGTGAGGTATGTCGCCATCTGGAAGTTGTCCATACTCTTCTGGCCTGGTTCTGAAAACCATTGACAAAGGTATGATTAATATCCAAGTAGAGATACCTGTTACTACGAAAGAGGCCCTCCATCCTATGTTCTCTACCAAGAACAGGGTTATTACTAGAAGTGGCCCACTGAACACAGCTCCGCATGCACCTATACCTAATGCTCTACCGCGTAAACGTCTAAACCATTGTACTATGACCCAAGTCCGCGTTTGACCTATGCAGGCCCCTGTTCCAGTTGCTGCTAGTAATACGCCTAAATAAAACATCCATATTGTTTGTGTGAAACCCAGAGCTATTAGCCCAAATCCTCCAACGAATGCACCGCCTATTATCACTCTGCGAGGACCGAATTTGTCTAGCAGAAACCCCAGTATTGGTGCCTCAACACTTCCCTCTAATCTTTGTAGCGAAAACGCACCAGATAAAGCTGTGCGGCTCCAACCAAAAGTGTTAATGATTGGATTGAAGAAAACCTGCATTCCATAAACCCAAACTATACACATCCAGAGGTGTATTACCATAGATGTACCAACTATGTACCAACCGTAGAAAATTCTTGGCTGGCTAATATTCTTAGTGGCTAGGTCATCTTGAGGAACCATAATCACCTTTTAATAAGGAGTATGAGTCGTTATATAGTGGCAAGGAGCTTGTTATAAATTGGTGTGTTTCCGATGTGGATACAAGCTTAAAACTAACATTGGCGAGTAGTACTGTCAAGGAAAGAGAACGTGGGGTTTGTATGATTGGGTACCTGATAAGAATAGTGACTAAGGGTTCAACTCATTTGATTGCTAACTATTCAAATATTGTATGTTTTTAGGTCTGTGGCAATGTGTTTTGTTTTGGGATCGACAAAAGGATATAACTCGGATAGACTTGCCTCTGGGGTGACATATGAGTCACCAGATATTATGCAGAATCGCTATATTATTTCGTTTTAGGAGGGATTATGCAATGCCCAGTCTGTGAAGTCGAACATACTTCTCGGCCACGAGAGTGTTTACAGCAAGCAATGCTTGACCATGTCGGACGGTGTGGCATAGGTACAGATCATATGACGGAATGTCTTCTGAAATTGCTTAACGATTACGTAGAATCCAATCCACAGTGGAATAAAGGTCGCAAGAGCTAATCGATTATTCGACATATATACTATAGATTTGGCACAAATCTTACCCCTTAGGAGGTGTACATGAGAATTGGACTTATATCTGATACACATATCCCTGGTGGTGCAACAGAGATACCGTCGCAAGTTGCGGCAGTCTTTAAGGGGGTGGATCTTATATTTCATGCTGGGAATATATACACAACGTCTGTTCTAGATGATCTTGAGAAAATAGCGCCTGTTAGAGCAGCAGCAAGCCAGGATAGAGATAAACCATGTCATGACGATCCTCGGGTAGAAGAAAAGCAAGTTCTAGAAGTAGATGGACATGTAATTGGAGTAGTACATGACTTGGCAGTGCCTGGGTTTGGAGACAGAGTCTATCCAGGTTCCTTGAGAAGGAGAAGCAATCCAGCGTATCCAGGATTGCCATTTGAGAACGGGAAGTCTATAGTTCCAGACGAGATATTTGGCAAAGCCGTAGATATAGTAGTTTTTGGGCATACATGCACAGCCATGGTTGAAGAATATGCCGAGTTGTTGTTGATTAATCCTGGAAGTCCTACTTTGCGTAACGAGTTGCGCAAGATAGGTACAGTAGCAATATTGGAACTCAGCCCAGGTAAAAGAGAAGTGGAAATAATAGATTTAGCAGAGTTGGTTTAACTAAAACTGCTGTTCTGAACATCACTTACAGGAGATGGGAACATGGAAAATGTGAAACATAATCAACTTTCCCAAGAGGAGAGTTTCGTTATTGAGATGAAAGGTACAGAGCCACCCTTCTCTGGTGAATACGACAATTTTTATGAAGAAGGTTTATATCTTTGTCGTAAGTGTGATTCAGTGTTGTATGAGGCGGAAGATAAATTTGATGCTCATTGTGGTTGGCCTGCATTTGATAAAGAAGTAGATGGATCTGTTGTGCGATTGCAAGATATAGATGGTGCTAGGATCGAAATATCGTGTGCAAATTGTGATGGGCATCTAGGGCACGTGTTTGTAGGTGAACATTTTACTGATACCAACACTCGCCATTGCGTCAATTCTCTTTCAATAAAATTCCTTAGTAATAATTAAGTTGAGAGATTTGCTCTATGAATAGAAGCTTGCAATCTAAGAGCCTAGGAAAAAGCGGATTAAAAATATCCGAAGTAATACTTGGAGCCATGACGTTTGGAGATCAGGTAGATGAAGCCACTTCATTCAACATATTAGATAGAGCGTACGAATCTGGCATATTCACTTTCGACACAGCGGACTTTTACCCGTTTCCTGGTAGGAGCGGTACTCAAGGTAACTCAGAGAGGATACTAGGTGATTGGGCAAAAAGCAGGAACATTCGCCACCAAGTAGTACTTGCAACGAAAGGTCCTGGTAGGACTACAGCAGGGCCTAACGGCAGAGGTGGGTCTAGAAAGCATCTCATGAAAGCTCTGGAAGAGAGCCTTGTAAGATTAGGTGGAGATTACATAGACTTATATCAGTTTGGCCCAGATCCAACGACACCTATAGAAGAAACTATTGGTGCAATGAATGACATGGTGAGGCAAGGTAAGGTTTTATACCTAGGTTGTTCTGCCTCTGATGCTTGGTGGGTGACTAAGGCTCTTTGGAAGGCAGATGTAGGTAGTCTGGAAAAGCCACAAGTCATTCAATTTAGATATAACCTGATCGACCGAGAGGCTGAGAGGGAATTGATTCCTTTATGTGTAGATCAAGGATTAGGTGCAATTACATTTAGCCCTTTGGCTGGTGGTATGTTGTCTGGCAAGTATCTTGGTAACAGTGAACTATCAAATACGCGCGCATCTTTTTTGCCACGATATCGTAATTTG
>CAUZSC010000052.1:0-8890 GCA_963582505.1 Dehalococcoidia bacterium | reverse complement strand
ATATAGACGCTTTTAATAAGCCAAGCGGAGTACCTATGTCGTGTCTTGTCCCAGTTATTTCTAATGCATATACGGATTGGTATTGTATGAGATTACTTATGCCATCAGTAAGTTGGATTTCGCCGATTGACCCAGGCGTAACTTTTGAGATGGATTCAAATATCTCAGGTGTGAATACATAACGTCCTACAATACCTAGGTTTGATGGGGCGTCATCAGGGGCTGGTTTTTCTACTGCATTAAGTACTTTAAATAGTCCTTGATTAATTGTTTCAGTCTCTATTATGCCGTATTGGTTTATATTTTCCCTTTTTAGACTCTGTACAGCTATAACACTTGATTGATATTCCTTAAATACATTTAATAGTTTATTCAAAACTGAGGTTGTAGGGATTATTAAATCATCTGGAAGTATCACTGCAAAGGGTTCTTTGGAAAGAGAATTTGCGGCACACATAACCGCGTGGCCTAGCCCAAGTTGTTCATCTTGTATCACATAACTTATATTTGCAATACTTGATATGTCTTTTATCCGATTAGAGTAGTAGACATGTCCTCTCTCATACAGTAAATCTTCCAGCTCTTCATCTCTATTAAAATAATCTGCGATAGCATCTTTACCTTTGGATGTAATGATTACTATATTTTCAATGCCAGCTGCTGCAGCTTCCTCTACGGCATATTGTATGCCTGCTTTATCTATTACTGGAATCAATTCTTTTGGTACTGACTTCGTAACAGGTAAGAATCTAGTTCCTAATCCTGCGGCAGGTATTACAGCTGTGTTTACTTTCAATATATCACCTAAGCTTGTTTGTCAAACCATATAATGCAAGACATCTCTGTGAATCACAATGTATTGTCTAATTTGTAGATATTATATACTTCGTTTTCGAAGAAATACATGGCATCATTAGCGTCTGATAATTCTTGACAACTATAGCCCCCTATGCTAACGTTCAGCCGCGTCAAACTACACCTTCATACAAGTTATAATTTACATATCAATCCTAATATCTCTGCTTAATTTAATCCGGTTTTAATAAACTAGATGGTGATTCAACTAATTAACTTTCTAGAGGATAGTTAGCATGCAACACATCTTAATTGTAGGTTACTTGTATAGGTGAATATGAGAGAGTTTTTGTCTGGACCGCAGAGTTATCTGGGATTGTTAGACAGATGGAAGGACGTCTTCAAGGACAGGGAGCTTATTGTTGCTAGCAATAGAGGTCCTGTGGAATATCAACAATCCGGTGAAGGCAAGGCTCAAGCCAGAAGAGGAAGTGGTGGTGTTGTTACCGCGTTAAACATACTGACGAATAACTTGGAATTTACATGGGTTGCAAGTGCCATGGGTGAAGGTGATCGTAAGGTAGCTCAGCAATCTGAAGGTAGTAGTATAAAGTCAGAGGTGCCAGGTCACAAGATATCTTTAAGATATGTTTTGACACCCAGAAGAGTCTACCATAAGTTTTACAATGTAATCTGTAACCCATTACTTTGGTTTTTGCAACACTCTATGTGGAGTTCTCCATATACGCCTAACATAGACGATACAGTGTATGACGCATGGAACAATGGTTATGTATCTGTGAATCAGTCTTTTGCAGAAATCATAATTGACGAAGCTAAGAAAAGTGAAAAACAAGCATGTATATTGATACATGATTATCATTTATATTTGACTGCTGGAATGGTTAGGAAGAGCTTACCTGATGCAATTATACAATACTTCCTTCACATACCTTGGCCAGGCATTGGCGATTGGCATATGCTTCCTAGATCAATGCGAGACGCTATATGTGGCAGTTTGGTGTCTGCTGATATCGTTGGATTTCAAACAAAAAGAGATGCTATGAGCTTCTTGCAATGTTGCGAAACATTTCTAGATGGTTGCGCAGTGGACTATGAAGAATACACTTTGCAAATCAACGATCATAAAACGCACATAAAAATTTACCCTTTGTCTATAGACACGAATGAATTAAAAGCTATGGCAAACACTCCTAGAGCAGAGGCAGCTGAGAGTATTCTAAGACCATTGCTTTCACAAAAAAACATAGTAAGAATAGATAGAGTTGAGCCTAGTAAGAACATTGTCCGTGGATTCAGAGCATATAGTCTTATGTTGAGTCGTTCCCCAGATATGATAGGTCATGTTAAGTTCTTGGCATTCTTGGTTCCATCTAGGAGCCATATAAAGCAATATCAGCGTTACATGCAGGAAGTGGAACAGATAATAAGTGAGGTTAACGAAAAATTTGGTACTGATGAATGGAAACCAATAGAAGTTTTCTATGAGAATAACTATACTCAAGCCATAGCTGCAATGAAACTATATGATGTACTTCTGGTTAATCCTATAATAGATGGTATGAACCTAGTTACTAAAGAAGCTCCAATCGTAAATTACAATGATGGGGTTCTTATTATTTCTGATACTGCGGGAGCCTATTCTCAGCTTAAAGATGGAACCTGGGCAGTTTCTCCATCTGATGTTGAAGGTACAGCACGGGCGTTGTATCAAGCAGTTACGGCATCTAAAGAAGATAGATCTAAATGGGCTAATATCTTAAAAGATAAGGTTGAACAAGAAGATATAGCTAATTGGATAGATCGTCAAATTGACGACATTAGTGCTATGCTATGAAAGGGCTAGTTACTAGTAATCGCTGTTTTCATTGGGTTTCTTGCTAACAATACGAATACCATGCCAATTACTAGTGTTACTACAAAACTTATGAATGCAAAGTGATAATCCCCTGTGACATCAAAGACGAACCCTGCGTACACCGGTCCAACAACCGTGAAAGGTATGGTGAAAAATTGTTGGAATCCTCTTATGGTCGCATAATGTTTCCTGCCGAAGTAATCTCCAACTATGGCGAAATAGAGAGGTATCGCTCCACCATATGCTATCCCATAGATTACAACAAATATCCAAACTTGTGACATGCCATCCGCCCTATCTAACATCAATATACCAATAGCCTGTAGGGCGTATGTTACTACCAATAGATACCTTTTATCGAAATAATCCCCTAAGAATCCGAAACTAAATCGACCTATCAGACTCACAAAAACCATCATTCCTAGAGCCGCACTAGCTTGAGAGAGTGGGATGCCAATATCTGTAAGGTATGCTATCTCGTGTACAACCACAGATGTCATAGATAAGGATCTTGCAGCAGAACCTAACAGTAGCATCCAAAAGGCAGAAGTGATTAACGCTTCTTTAACAGAGAAATCATAAGATTCACCAATTTGATAAGTTCTATCATTTTCACTATTTTCTGTGTCTATGACGGAAGGTGTGTGTTCTGGGTCTTCACCGTCAGGTAGGTACCCATATTGTTCAGGTCTATGTCTTAGCAGTAAGGATAGAGGTATAACGAATATGAATACACCTATGCCAGCCATAATTGCAGCTGAACGCCAACCATAGGTTTGAATAGCTATCCCAAGGGCGAATACTGTTAGTCCACTTCCACCCGCACCTAAAGAGAATACAGCAAAAGCCCTTGAACGTTTCTTTATAAACCATCCGTTTACTGCTGCCATACTGGCATGGCTAAATCCAGTGTTATATCCCATGGACATAAATCCAGCATAGAGAATTATAAAGACTACCAGCGTAGATAAGTTAAGAGGGCCAAGAGTAATATCTGACACCATACTCATAAAGAAGTATCCTATGCCGAATATTACAGCCCCGAGAACTGCCATTGCTCTAGGTCCGAAGCGATCTACAAACCAGCCCACTATAGGGGCCTCAATACCGCCTTCGACCCTAGATAAAGCCACCACAAGAGCACCAGTTGCCCTTGCCCAACCGAATTGATCTAGTAGTACTTTGTAGAATATGGGGAATCCGTAGAACCAAACGCCGGCTCCATACACGTTTATTGCTGCTGCGGCTAGTACTATGTACCAACCATAGAAAATTCGGGGTTTACGAGCTTTTATTGTATCATCCATTGGTTGATTGTAGATTACGTTGCTCATATTAATAATCTCCAAACCATGTTCGAAGCCAATCTACAATCCTAGGTTTGTAGATTGAATAAACTATGTGTTAATCAAATTCGTCATCTTCAAGTTCGTCAGGTACAGCCTCTGACCCAGCCAGGGATGCTCTAGGTAATATTGCTGACATAGATTCCTTTGTTACCTTTTTGACTGGCATGGACTTGATATGTTCGGCCATGCTTTTTAGATCTTTTTCTTTCACCGTTTTTAGGTCTAGTAAAATACCTTGCATTCCTACATCTCGGATTATAGATAATTCTTGGTATGTCATAGCCTTTGTGATAGATAACAGAATTGGTTTGGAAGTCACGTCTCTTATAGATCTTATCCACATAAGATCTCTTATAGATATAGGTTGTTTGTTTTCGAGTCCGCACAGTACGATACCATCAAATGGTAATTCCTCTACAGATCTATAGATATCTTCAGGGATTAAGTCTGTCAGAACTATAAACTTACTAGTTTCTTCTAGTGATACTATTTCTGACGTGGTTTCAATACTAGGTATAATTATGAAGTCAGCACAACCGGATGCTAGAGAGTCAATTGTTTCGGCATTTATTTTGTCAGGCCAAACGCCTAATATGGAGTCACCGAAGTCTTGCACAGGCCCTAGTGAGTCGGAGCATACGACGAAATGTTTAAGATGTGAGTTGGATATTTTTTTGGATGTGACTGATTCTATGATGCCAACTATAAGTAGATTTGGGGATTTCTCTTCTGGACGTGCCACACCGAAACCCATACGCGTTGGCTGTACAGTTCCAACTTTCTCTAACTCTTCTATTAGTTTGCTCATATATTCTCCACACGCAACCAAGAAACCAAACAAGGAACATTACGGTAATAGAATAAATATTCTTGTTTGGTTTATATTGTAAAGTACTTAGTCAGAAGAAGGTAGTTTGCGTGGGTCTTGTATTGCCATTTCTGCCTCACAGCAAAGGACTCCTCCATCTCCAGCTTTTGTACACAAAACCATGGTGTTGCATGTAGCACACTGATATCTTTTGCCGAGTTGATTAGGCATGTTAACCTCTTTATAACACTATGATTGGAAGTATCTGTTTAAGTTATTTCTTCTGCAGGGCTTCGCCGCATGAGCAGCTCAGAGAGCCGTCTCCACCTTTGGTTACAATAAACTCAGCATTGCAGCTGGAGCAGAAGTATCGCTTTCCTGTTTCGTTAGACAACTGTAACACCTCCTAAATATAACTCTAGTCACATATTATAATTATTAGTAATACAAAGGTCAACATGCATGTAGCTATTTTAAGATAACTTGTTCATGTGTATTAGTTTTATATTCTTATTGCTACGGGAGTTTTAAAGACATATTTTGTGTACTCTGTTAATATTGAATGAATGCCAAATGAACGAAGATTACCAGATTGGTTCAAGGTAAAAAAACCTGGAACAACCAACTACTTAAAGCTGCAAAGACTACTAAAGAATGGCAATTTGCACACAGTCTGCGAAGAAGCACATTGCCCAAACATTGGGGATTGCTGGGATAGACTAAGTGCAACATTCATGATTTTGGGGGACCTGTGTACCAGGCGCTGTCACTATTGTGCTGTGACTACTGGAAAGCCTTATAAACTGGACATGGATGAACCCGAGAGATTGGCTGGTACAGTTGAAAAACTTGGGCTACGTTACTGTGTTATAACCTCCGTTAATAGAGACGATTTACCAGATGGGGGAGCCTTCATGTTTGCGAAATGCATACAACTTATAAGAGAGAAAATGCCAGAATGCAGAGTAGAAGTGTTGATACCAGACTTTCAGGGCTCGGAAAAAGCACTTAGGACTGTTGTGAGAGCGAAACCTAATGTTCTGAACCATAATATAGAGACAGTGCAGAGTATATTCCATTCCGTGAGACCCAGAGGTAATTATATGCAGTCTCTGGACCTTTTGGAGACCGCAAAAAAAATGGATCCTACTTTAGTTACTAAATCAGGTATTATGGTAGGCTTGGGTGAAGATTGGGATGAGATATTACTAACAATGGCGGACTTGAGAGATAGAAATTGTGACTTGCTGACAATAGGACAATATTTGAGACCATCTGAGAAACATTTCCCTATGAATAGGTTCTATGATCCCAAGGAATTCGATAAACTTAGAAAAGAAGGTTTAAAACTTGGTTTTAAATACGTAGCATCTGGCCCTTTGGTACGCAGTTCATTTCATGCGGATGAACAGGCTACCATTGCCGGCTTTTGACTTTCTGAGTTAGGTGTCTAGATTAATGTGAAGGACTTGGTATTGGATTATATAGCTAGTTTATTATTTCATAGCGCTAATGTAATCACTATGGATTATAAAATCCCAAGGGCTACATGGGTTGTAATATATGATTCTGTTATAGTGGCTTTTGGATCAGGTAATACACCTATCAATCTAATTAATAGCCATACGAAAGTCATTGATTGTCAGGGCATGACACTTATGCCAGGATTCAATGATGCCCATACTCATATCTTCTCTACAGTTAGCAATATACTCTCTGTGGATTGCAGTTCTGCATCAGTAGATTCAATAAAGGATTTAGTGATTAAACTCAAAGATAAAGCTGTAAGTATTGGTCCAGACGAATGGGTGAAAGGTAGTGGATATAATGAATTCAATCTTATTGAAAAGAGACATCCAAATAGATGGGATATAGACAAACTGATTTCTGACAACCCAGTGAGATTGAGACATAGTTCTGGTCATGCTGTTGTTTTGAACAGTAAAGCTTTGGATATAATTGGTATAAATGCTACAACTCCAGATCCGATATACGGAGTTATAGACAGGGTGGATGAAACAGGTGAGCCGACTGGATTGTTGTTAGAAATGGACGATTATTTGAGGCCTGTAATTCCATACCTGTCTGATGATGAATTTAAGCTAGGAATAAATATATTCAATAATAATTGTATTGAATTAGGTATAACCTCTGTTCAAGATGCAACAGCACATAATTCACTTGATCAGTGGCAGGCATTTTTGGATATTCTTGGTAAAGGTTTGATTGATCCATCTATCAATATGATGGTAGGAATAGACCATATACAAGAGTTCTTAGAAATGGGATTGCATTTTCAGTCATTAGTATCAAGAATTAAAGTGGGGCCGGCCAAAATTATGGCTACTATGACCACTGGAACACTTCACCCTTCGTTGGAGGAACTTTGCGAAAAAATAAGGTATGCTGAAAGCAGAGGTTTCCAGATTGCATTGCATGGAGTAGAAGCGGAAGTGAATTTTCAGGTTACTGAGGCTATAGGAAGATGCTCAGACGGAGAGAGTAATAATTTTAGGCATAGAATTGAGCATTGTTCGGAATGCCCTCCAAATCTTGGTGACAAATTATCTAAAAATGGTATGGTCATAGTTACACAACCTGCATTTATATATTATATGGGAGATAGGTATAGAAAAAATGTTGAGGAATATAAACAGGATTGGTTGTATAGAATAAGGTCTTTATATGCCAGAGGCATTGTTGTCGGTATAGGATCTGATTCACCAGTAATTCCCATGAATCCTCTAATGGGAATTTATGCTGCAGCTACCAGACTTTCTTCTGATGGCTATGTATTGAATGTTGATGAAACAGTCTCTGTAGAACAGGCATTAAATATGTATACCTTAGGCAGTGCTTACGCTTCGTTTGATGAAAAGAAAAAGGGGTATATCGGAGTTGGTGCCTATGCTGATTTAATATTGCTAGACCGAGATCCAACGACTATAGATGCTAGCGAAATTAAAGATGTTAAAAACGTCATGACTATTATAGCTGGCCGCATAGTATGGCAAGGCTGAAAACATTTGTGGACTATAATATAGGATCATTTTCTACGCTCCATAATAAAGTCTGCCAAAGTTATAAGTGAATTCTTATACTCTGATTTTGGCAGATGATTTATACTAGCTATAGCTTTATCACAGAAATCTTTGGCCACACCGTAAGATTCCTGGATAATTGACGAATTGTTAATCATTTCTATTGATTTTTGTAGATTTAAGTTGCTATTGCCGTCCTGAAATAATTTTATTATAGGGTTATTATTTGGATATTGTTCTAGTAGGAGTATAGATGGTAGGGTCAATGTTCCTTGTACCAGATCATTGCCAACAGGTTTACCAAATTCTTCTTCTGTTCCAGAAAAATCTAATATGTCATCGATTATTTGGAATGCCATGCCGACATTATATCCATAATTTCTTAGTGCTTGTACGTCAGTCTCTGGGGCTCCGCTTAAAATAGCACCGGACTCAGCAGAAGTACAGAATAGGGAAGCAGTTTTATGGTATATCCTGCGCCAGTACGGATTTCTTCCTAAATCCCATTTGAAAGCGTCCAGAATTTCTGCCAACTCTCCGCTAGATAGTTCCATGATAGTCTCAGAGAATCTTTTTATAACTCGTACATTATTTGTGTCACAAACAAAAGTTGCAGAAGTTGCAAATACATAATCGCCTAAAAGTAGAGCTATGTCTTTCCCCCATGTGCTACTTATAGTTGCTTTCCCGCGTCTTACATCAGAATTATCCACTGTGTCATCATGTATAAGTGTGGCAATGTGAAGTAACTCTACTGCTGTAGCCATTATGTGCGGGTGGTCGTGAGTATATGGGTAAAATTTGGATGCTAGTAGAGTTATAGCTGGCCGCGTACGTTTTCCAGGCACTTCTAGCACATCTTCTAAAAGTTCGCCGAGTGTTTCGAAGGCGTCTGCAGACGCCTTCTTGCCAAGTGAAGATAGCTTTTCTTCTACAATATTTAGATCTTTTTGGATTGGCTCATAGAATTCTGTAGTCAATATGCTCCAATATACTTACATTTTACTTAGGGTCTAGT
>CAUZSC010000051.1:0-9016 GCA_963582505.1 Dehalococcoidia bacterium | reverse complement strand
CTACTACACCTCTCCTACTACGCATCCAGCGTTTGGTGCCATGCTTTCCTTACAGCTAGAACAATTATGGGAAGTAATCGGTAGACCCACCCCATTCTATGTAATAGAAATTGGTAGTGGTTCTGGTATTCTAAGCAATGACATACTTTTTTACTCTCGAGAACTCAATCCCAGATTTCAGGAGAGCTTAGAATATATTTCTGTAGATTATAGATCCAATTTATATGCAAATGACCATATAAACTTGAATCCTATTAAATCTAACGCTGTGCCATTCAAAAACATTTCAGGCTGTATTTTGTCAAATGAATTACTAGACGCATTTCCAGTACACAGGTTCTTAGTTGATGGCAACAATATAAAAGAAATATATATACAGATTAATGAAAATGGGAAGATAGAAGAGGTAATAGATAATCCGTCCAATAGAGAATTGGAAAATAGTCTAGCTCAATTAGGTTTTGATTTACCAAATGGCCTGAGAGGCGAAGTCAACCTAACACAATTGAACTGGATAGAAGAAGTTAATTCATGCCTGGAAACTGGATTGGTGCTTACTATAGATTATGGTGATATAGAAAGCAAAATTTACTCATCTATGAACTCCAGAGGCACACTAAGATGCTATTACAGACACACATTGGTAGCCGACCCTTATATACGACTTGGCATGCAAGATATGACGTCGCTGGTTAACTTTACCTCTTTGATAAGGGCTGGTGAATTTTTGGGCCTGAAAACCGCTGGGTTTACTACGCAACGACAATTCTTGAGCAACCTTGGTTTTAATGCAATGTTAAATAACATAAGACGTAGTGAACTACCTCAAAACATACTGGATTCAAATCGTATGGCAATACTCGATCTAATTAAACCAACGGGTATGGGTAATTTTAAAGTGTTAGCCCAAACGAAAGGATTAGACAATCACCTATTACTAAACGGATTCAACGATAAAAATCCCATGGCAGACACGTCCTTATCTGGATATAAAATACCCAAAACCCCCTTACTAAGAAGTGAAAACCCTAAACTCATGGAACAACGATACCCTCATCTATCTTGGGGTTGGGAAAGCATGTGGCCTTGGGAAAAACATTGACTGTATAACTTTGATACAAAACAATCATATAAATTACTCTTGCCAGCTAGTTGTTGCTATCAAGATAAGCTGATGCTAAAAAAGACACAGTCCCGTTTTTTTCCAATCTATAAATCTCCTCTTCCGTAACACCTGCAATATCTCTTAATACCTTTATTGTATGCTCACCAAGACTAGGCGCATATCCATCAGCATTGGCCGAAGTCCGGCTAAACTTAAGTGGGGTACCAATCCCTTTTATAGTACCCAAACGAGGATGATAAATATCCCTTATCATGCCCCTATGCTTGACTTGTTGATCTTCAACTACCTTATCTATTGTGTTTACTGGACCGCATATAATCCCTACCTCTTCAAATTCATTAAGCCATTCTTGACTAGTTTTTTGTTTCATAGCACTTGACAGGATAGGTTCTAACTCCTCATATGACTGACTCCTTGACCAACCATCCAAGAATCTTGGATCATCTATTAAGTCTATATGCCCCAATGCAACACAAAACAATGGCCATTTGTCCTTACCCCCTGCCATAGCAACAGTAATATAACCATCTTTGGTCTCAAAGGCTTGAAATGGAGCCGTAGATGGATGTCTTGTCCCTAAAGGTTTAGGTATATCACCTGTAACTAAGTATCTGGTAAAGGCATTTTCCAATATTGCAACCTGACAATCCAACATACCTATATCTACCATCTGACCTATCCCGCTCCTGCCTTTCTCTTGCAACGCTGCAAGTATGCCTATTACAGCAAAGAGACCCGCCGTTATATCGCCTTGAGAATTACCAGGCCTAACTGGGGGTCCGTCAGGTTGCCCTGTAATACTCAACATACCTCCCATACCCTGTACAATTATATCTAATGCTGCTTTACTCGAATAAGGCCCATCTTGTCCAAAACCTGATATGGCCGCATAGATCAGTCCTGGGTTTCGTATTTTCAGGTTTTCATAGTCTAATCCAAGTCTTTTCATGGTGCCCGGGACGAAATTCTCTAAGACCACATCAGCTTTATCAATTAATTTCAGAAACAATTCTTTCCCGTCTGGTTCAGCAAGATTAATACCAAGTCCCAATTTCCCCCTATTCACGCTCATGAAATAACTACTCTCGTCATCTATAAATGGCCCAGTTCCTCTAGCTCTATCACCAATTTCCGGCTTCTCAACTTTAATAACAGTTGCTCCAAGATCAGACAAAACCATTCCAGCAAACGGACCTGCTAAAACATGTGTTAAATCAAGAACTACTTTACCCTCTATAGGACCAGGCATATCAATAACCTCATTTATTATGTTACTTGTGTAATGTGAATAGTATATCTATGATGTTGGGATGTTAACATCTGTAATTATCTAAGCCAAGCAGGTTGAAGTAGGTGGTTGTACACAGACGCAAAGGTGCAATATAATATTGAGTGGCTTTTTCTTATCAGGGATGAGATTTTATGAACGACAACAAAAATTATTATAAAATACTTGGACTACCCAAAGGGTCTTCCCAAGAAGAAATCAAATCGAAATTTAGGCTACTAGCTCTGGAATATCATCCGGATCGAAATAAGGATCCTAAAGCACCCGATAAATTCAAAGAAATAAACGAAGCCTACCAAGTGCTTAGTGACCCAAATAAAAGGGCAGATTATGATAAATTTGGCCGTGTAGGTGGAGGTGCTAGTGGTAGGGGCTTTGAGGGATCAGATCCTTTCTCAGGTTTCGGCGATATATTCGACACTTTCTTCGGAGGTGTTGGAACTCGCTCTGGAAAAGTGCCTCAAAGAGGAGGGGATGTTCAGACATCTTCAAATCTCTCATTTGAAGATGCGATCTTTGGTTCTGAAAAAGATATAGAAATAAAGAGAGTAGAACCTTGCAGCCATTGTAATGGAGAAGCAAGTGAACCAGGCAACCCACCAATTACTTGCTCTAGCTGCAACGGGAATGGTCAGGTCAGAAGAGTTCAACAAAGCATATTTGGTCAGTTCAGTCAAGTGAGTAGCTGTCCACAATGCAAAGGACAAGGAAAAACAATCACTCATCCTTGCACACATTGCAAAGGGTTAGGCAGAGAGCGCCGAGATAGAAAGATACGAGTCAAAATGCCCGCAGGTATTGAAAATGCAATGCAAGTCAGACTCACAGGAGAAGGCCATTCTGGAAGTAACGGTGGGCCGCCAGGTAATCTATATGTAGAAGTAAATGTAACCCCTCATAAGATATTCCAAAGGCATGACACCGACATATTATATGAATTACCAATAAACTTCACTGAAGCAGCACTAGGAACCACGCTGGAGGTACCTACATTAGAGGCCCCCGAAAATCTCAAAATACCCGCAGGGACTCAGGCAGGTACAATATTCAGGATAAAAGGGCACGGCGTTCCATATAATTCCCGAACCAAACGTGGAGATCAACTTGTAATAATAAATGTTGTAACTCCCAGATCTTTAAACAAACACCAAAAAGAACTTCTTGAAGAATTATCTGGCACTCTCGATCCTGCTTCAAGAGAGGGAAAAGGCTGGCTAGAAAAAATCAAGGATTCCCTTAGTATGGATTAATATTCTAACTATCAAATTCTATATGTGATATATCTTGGTAAAACCTAAATTAAGTAAAAGAAACAAACCTACGTGGCTCGAACTCAGCATAAAGACTCCATCTGAGTATGTTGAACCTTTGTCAGTCGTATTTCAGAAATATAGCTACGGTGGCGTAGCTGTGGAACAAATTGGGGGACCTAATCCAGACGAATTCGAAGGTGAATGGGAATATACTGAGGCTAACTTAAGATGCTACCTACCAATCGATAATACTACCGAAACAAGGAAGGAACACATAAGAATAGCTGTTGCACTGATATCCAGATTTTGCACACTTCCTCCCTTGCAAGAGAAACCCATTAGAGATGGTGAGTGGATGGATTCTTGGAAGAAACATTTCAGTATTTTGACCATAGGTCGGATCATTGTGTGTCCTTCTTGGAAGGATTATACGCCAAGAAAAGATGATGTAGTAATAATGATGGATCCTGGCATGGCCTTCGGGACAGGTTATCACCCTACAACCCACATGTGTTTGTCCGCTCTGGATAAGATCATTAAAGCAGGTGATAGAGTTCTAGACATAGGAACAGGCTCAGGCATATTGGCCATTGCATCAGCTAAACTAGGTGCAAACTATGTATTAGGCTTAGATATAGACGAGCTTGCCATAAAATGCGCCCTCGACAATATAAAAAACAATCAACTCCTACATCATATCGACATTGATAAAGCATCACTTATCAAAGACGATAGCCTGACAGGAACATTCGACGTAGTAGTGGCTAATATATATGCTAAAGTAATCATAGATCTCGCTCCTGATATTGCTAATAAGATGCGACCCGGGGGGTATTTAATATTGTCCGGCATCACAGATACCAAAGAAAATGAAGTCCATGAATCCCTAGCACACCTAGGCTTTCTCAACCATGCAGTAACTCGCCAAGGGGATTGGGTAGCCATATCAAAAATTAAGACTTGAGCAAAATTGTGCACCGTTTTTTCATAAATCCAGAATCTATCAATAAAACTCAGGCTCATATACGCGGAGATGTGGCTAGGCAGATATACAGGGTTCTCCGTATGCGTAATGATGAAGAAATCATATTGCTAGACAATTCCGGAATGGAATACAAAATACGAATAGATTCTGTGTCAGATTCTTCCATAGTTGGTAGTATTGTTGGAAAACAATTAGGGGCAGCGGAGCCCAAAGTGTCCATATCCTTGTTCCAGGGGATTCTTAAGGCAGATAAATTCACTACAGTATTACAGAAAGGTACTGAGCTGGGTATTTCTACGTTCATACCTATAACTTCAGAACGAACGATACCAATATCTTCTGAAGAATGGTATAAGTCCCGCCATAAGAGATGGAATAAGATAATTACGGAAGCAGCTGAGCAGTCTGGGAGAAGTATAATACCTAAATTGGAGCCACTCCTACATTTAGATGAAGCAATATCACAAAATCAAGGTGTAATAATTTTAGCTTGGGAAAACATGCAGCATAGGGGGTTAAAACAAACCCTAGAAGAGAACAAAGGTATTATAGAAAAATATGGAATAAGTCTTTTAATAGGCCCTGAAGGGGGATTTTCTGCTGAAGAAGTGGAAAAAGCTGAGTACGCTGGAGCAATAACAGTCTCTCTGGGCCAAAGGATACTCCGCAGTGAAACAGCTGGTATGGCTGTGGCATCTGCCATAATGTACGAAATGGGAGAACTAGGGATATAATCCCATTTCCTATTACTCTATCACAATTTCCTTTCTAAGGACGGTGGCAATTTGGAGCAGAACAGAATATATAACGAACTTGCTCATTTATGGCCTCTAATTAGCCCCCAGGAGGATGGTGCCAAAGAAGCAGGTTATTGGCGTAACGTATTAATCCAAAAACTTGGACCAGGGCGCCATAGTATATTGTCTTTAGGTGCAGGAGGTGGAAGCAATATTTCACACCTAACGGATACTTTTGATGCCACGGCAGTAGATATATCTCAGAATATGTTAGATAACTCAATGAAATTAAATCCTACTGTAGAACACCATATTGGAGACATGCGATCTGTAAGACTGGAAACTACATTCCGTGCGGTTCTAATACACGATGCCATATCCTATATGGTAACTGAAGAGGACATAAAATCTACTTTTGTAACCGCCAAGGCCCATCTAAATGAAGGTGGAATATTAATTGTTGCCCCAGAATGGTATGCCGAAACGTTTCCAGGTACATATGTATCCAGTAGGATAAATACTAGTGCCGACCAAGAAGTCACTCTCGTACAATACATTTATGATAAAGACAAAACAGATACAACCATAGAATCTATATTCTTCTATATGCTTAAAGATGACAATGGACTTCGAATAGAACAGGATCTACACGTAACTGGACTTTTCAGCCTAGACAGATGGCTAGACTTAATGCTTGCAGCAGGTTTTGAACCTGAAAAATGGGTTTATCCTACTAACAAGAATGAAACCCAATCCTATCTGTTGGTAGGTGTATTAAAGACAGACTCATGACTTGAATGTCAAAACAATTTACTGAAACTATCTATAATTCTTTTCACTGACGTGTAATCTCTCTTACCTCCAGGTAGTATAGCTGGAATCAAATATATCTTATTTATACCTCTGCTATAAAGATCACCCAGAATACTCATGGCAATATCTATAGGATCCCGTCCTGCATCCAAATCGCTTCTTAAAGTATCTGGTAAATTACTGAAAGTTTTGCTACCAGAATTTAATACTTGAACTCCTACAAATATTGGCTGATCAATATCCACACCATGCTCTAATCTATATACATCATAAAATATATCTACATTGCTTATATCAAACACTGGTTGAGTAACAAAGAAGTCAGACCCAGATAATATCTTCTTATGTGTTAAAAACACCTCTTCTGATGTGTCTCTATCAAAATCTATAGCTGCCCCCACACAAAAAGCAGTTGGAGTTTTCAATTTATAACCCCTGTAGTCAATCCCATTGTTCATATGCTTTATAGAGGCAATTAACTCAGTTGTAGTAAAATTTCTGACACTCTTATTTACAGCTAACTCTTCCTTAGTGAAATCGTCTCCAGCAACAACTAAGACATTCCTTACACTCAATAAATCTGCTCCAAGTAACCAATTTTGGATGGCCAATTTATTCATGTCTCTAGTTGATACAGTAAAAATTACTTCTTTATTAAACTCCATTTTTAGACTATATGCGGTAACTATTGTATCCGTCCTAACTGATTTACCTGGGCTATAGGCAACAGATATAAAATCCGTATTAATATATCTCACATCCTCCAAGGAACTGAGCCCCCCACCTTTTGAAGGAGTAAAATCACATAAAAATACTGGCCCTTTTAATGAATTGTCTATTTTTTCAAAAATCTTAACCATAGAACACATCAGTTAGTTATAATACACATACTTGAATACATATATTTAGCTGCAGAGCAAACATCTCCTTTTGAGAAGAGAACATACAAAATGACAAAGTACAAGAATTATATACCTTGGTTGATATTATTAATCATCCTAATACTACAAATTGGAGGAATGTTGTTCTTCGATCCGCCCAAAAGAATATAGAATGCAATATTTGAATATAAATTCAATACTAATTATCGAATATGAGTTTTCCGATTACAAACATATACTAGACTTTACTTTACAAGCCTCTATCATAAGTTTACAATTCTTTAATTCGCAGCTTCGATTTTAGAATGAAATGACCAACATAGCAGGAGACCTTCTACTAAGTAGGCGTCAGAAACTTCAACGTCTTATTGGGGATGGAGTGAATCCATTTCCTACCAACTACACTAGAACTCATATATTATCGGAAGCAGTGAGTTTGCTAGAATCAGTGGAGACTCCAGAAGATCCACATATAAGAACTATCACAGTGTCAACTGCTGGTCGTATCATGGCGATGCGCGGTATGGGCAAGGCATCATTCATAGATATTCAAGACGTCTCCGGAAAACTTCAAGTCCACTTAAGAAGGGATATCCTTGATTCCGCATATGAGATAGTTAAGAATTTGGACATAGGTGATTTTATAGGTGTAACTGGACGACTATTTAGAACAAGGTCTGGTCAGGAAACAATAGAAGCACAAAGCATAACTTTCCTAGGAAAAGCTTTGAGACCCCTACCAGAAAAATGGCATGGGCTATCAGATGTTGAAATCAGGTTCCGACAAAGATATCTCGACCTCATATCCAATCCTGAAATACGTTCAACTTTTCAAACACGTAGCAAGATTATCTCAGCGATCAGAAGATTTCTGGATACCAAAGGATTCTTGGAGGTTGAGACACCAATTCTTGTCCCTGTAGCTGCTGGAGCCCATGCCCAACCTTTCACAACTCACTACAATGCTCTTGGAAATAATTTGTACCTTCGTATCGCTACGGAACTGTACCTAAAGCGACTTATCATAGGTGGCTTTGATAAAGTCTATGAAATAGGACGAGTTTTTAGAAATGAAGGCATCGACCTTGATCATAACCCAGAGTTCACTCTTTTAGAGAGTTATGAAGCTTATGCTGACTATGAAGATGTCATGGTTATGGTAGAGCAAATGGTATCCACTATTGCTAGAGAAGTTTTGGGTACCACTAGTTTAACATTCGGAGGAAATACAATAGATTTAGCACCTCCTTGGAATAGGGTATCTATGAGAGACAATTTGATAGAAAAAACTGGTGTGGATTTCTTCTCTATACAAGATATAACAGATATACAAGAGGAAATGCGCAAATTAGGAGTATATGTGGACGAACGTTCTAGTAGAGGTAAATTAATAGACAAGTTGGTATCGTCTATAATAGAACCCACGTTAGTACAACCTACATTCCTAATAGATTACCCTATAGACATGTCACCAATGGCCAAGAAAAAGCCTGACGACCCACATACAGTAGAACGATTTGAAGCATTTATTGGTGGAATGGAGATAGCAAATTCTTTCTCTGAACTGAATGACCCCGATGATCAACGTGATCGGTTCATGGAACAAGAGAGGTTAAGATCAGAACTTGGTGAAGAGCTTGATAGGTTAGATGAAGACTTTCTCATAGCCATGGAACATGGTATGCCTCCAACAGGTGGTTTAGGGATAGGAATAGACAGATTGACTATGCTGTTCACTGGACAAACAGCGATTAGAGAAGTGATACTGTTTCCTCAGCTAAAGGAAAACAGATAATATAAATATTTATCAGTTATGTTTATTTTAGTTTTTCCCCATAATGAATAGCAACAGTCCCAAACCCTAGTTTCTGGAAGTATACATTGTCGAAATTAGCATTTTTCATAGCCATTGCTAGTTCGTCAGAACTTAGAA
>CAUZSC010000050.1:0-9270 GCA_963582505.1 Dehalococcoidia bacterium | reverse complement strand
AAGTGTGGATGCCAAAGATACTGGCCCCAATGCTAACGACTGGAGCATCATTAACATTCCTACAGGAGCTAGTATTCCCTCAACGAATACTAGCATAGATAGACTAGCCCAACTGTAACTTATGAGATCTTTTAGATCCCTAATGGTACTTATGTTGCATCCACCGCAGATCAATATAGTCCCGAGACTGAAGGATCTTATAGCAGTTATATCCCAAAACGCCATATCTTCTAATGCATACTTGTAGGTTACGTTTGCTGTAGCTGTAAACACGCTTCCCAGCAAAACCAGTAAATATAGCTTCGAGTTAACACCTTCACTTGTTTGGTGATTGGGTTTCATAGGTGTCAGGGCCGCCCCACATACCGTTATTATTACCCCGAAGCATTGAGGAATCGAGAGCCTTTCTCCAAGGAATGCGACTGCCATAATGGCTACGAATACGGGATAAGTATGAGCGATTGGTATAACTCGAGATACTTCAAGCTTGCTAATGCCATAAAACATTAACATTAACCCAGCACCCCATATTAAACCTGATGATATGGCTATAAATAATGTAAAAATTGAGGGGTTGGACGTCCAAGGGGATAATATCAATATTATTAAACCCATTAATATCTGTAGTGTACCTACAACTAAATAGAATATGCGTACGTTTGGTAAGGAATGGGCTAGGAGGTATTTATCCAATACGGCTACGAAAGCAAAGACTAGGGCGCTGGACATCGCTAGAGTAGCCCAATTCATGAGTATGAACCTCTTTAACTCGTATTCTTAATGCGTGAAATTTTATTGCAGTAGAGTGGTTACGTTAATCCTATTACTAAAACTCTGTTTTTTCCTGATAGGTCATTTTCAACCTTAACTATACAAGGGGAAAGTATATCTTTAGCAATCTGACAGATATCTTCATTCTGCTGTGGGGAAAATTCTATAAGTATATTTCCTGGCCTGCGTATTTTGTGTGAAGCCTGTAGCATTAGATTTCTTATGATTTCTAATCCATCAGCGCCACCATCTAGGGCTTCTATAGGTTCATGTAAGACTTCAGGTTCCAATCCAGGGATGTCTTTGCTCGGTATATATGGAGGATTACTGACAAGTATATCTATTGACATATCTAGTGGGTCTAGCAGATTTCCTTCAAGTATTGATATGTGATTTTCTAGACCATGGGTTTCAATATTTCGTTGGGCTAATTGCAATGCCAGTTTAGAAGAATCTACAGCATATATATCTGCATTACTAAGGTGACTTGCTAGAGCTATTGCTATTGCTCCACTACCAGTACATACATCAGCTATATTCACTCGATGATTATCATCAATAGAATTAAAAATATCCAAAGTTAGATCTATTAGCAATTCGGTTTCAGGTCTAGGTATGAATACCCCAGGGCTCATTAAAATATCTATGCCGTAAAATTCTTTGAACCCACATATGTATGGCCAAGGTTCCCGATCATAGCGACGATTAAGATCTGAATATACAGAATCGAGTGTCTGTGTGTCTATTTCATTCTTAAAATTGACATATAGTTCGGAACGGGTCATTCCTAGTGATTTCATAACTATAAGTTCGGCCTCTATGAGTGACTCTGCTATGCCATAACTGTTTAGAAGTGTGACCGCCTCTTTGATTAAGTCCGAGATTTTCATTTTAGGGCGGCTTGTAATTTTTTTGCTTGCTCTTGTGCTGATAGATTATCTATGAAATCATCGATTTCACCTGTTAGAACTCTATCTAAGCTATGACTAGTAATAGATATTCTATGATCTGTTACTCTATTTTGTGGGTAATTGTAAGTACGTACCTTTTCAGATCTATCTCCGGTACCCACTTGAGATTTCCTGTCTGCTGCTAATTCCGCTTGTTTCTTTGTAGTCTCAGCGTCTAGAAACCTAGCTCTGAGAACGCCCATAGCCCTTTGCTTATTCTTAAGTTGTGACCTTTCATCTTGGCATGTGGCTACTATTCCGGAAGGTATATGAGTTATCCTAACCGCAGTAGCTACTTTTTGTACATTCTGGCCTCCATGGCCGCCAGAATGGAATATATCTATACGCAGGTCGTTTGGGTCTATGTATACATCTACTTCCTCAGCTTCTGGTAGCACTGCAACTGTAGCGGTTGATGTATGTATACGTCCGCCAGTCTCGGTAGCCGGTACACGTTGCACTCTATGCACACCACTCTCGTGTTTGAGTCGACTAAACGCACCTTGTCCTCGTACTTCAAATACTATTTCTTTGAAACCTCCAATAACTGTTGCGTTGCCATCTATAACGTCAACATGCCAAGATTTGTTCTGTGCATACCTGGCATACATTCTATAAAGATCCCCTGCAAACAAAGCCGCTTCGTCTCCTCCAGCACCAGCTCTTATTTCTACTATTACGTCTTTGTTGTCGTTGGGGTCTTTGCTTACAAGCGATATGAGAACCTCTTGCTCCATATTGGCTTCTTGTTTGATTAGGTTCTCTCTTTCTTCTTGAGCTAGAACCTTGATGTCTTCATCTGTACTATCAAGGATAATGGTATCAGCTTCAATTCTCTGTTTGTGTATATCTTGATATCTATCGTACAGGCGTACTATAGTTTCTATTGAAGCTCTTTCTTTTGATAGCTCTTGAATTTGTTCGTGGTCGGCTGCAATTTCTGGCTGTGCAAGTAGGTTATCGATTTCACGAAAGCGCTGTACTATAGATTCGAGTCTGGTAAACATTGTGGGCATATGAAACAGGCCTTTCCTTTTGATGACTTCGATAACTTGAGCTAGGATTATATCAAGTATAGCGTATATAATGAAATGTGTGATATAGGCACATTAGTGTTGAACATGATTGCGGCCAGTGATAGAATCTGCAATCGTGCAACTCGAATCCTCCCTGATTAGCTGGAGCAGTAATTGCGATTTAGAAGTAGCTTGGATCTCTTATCTAATTCTCCTAGATATTCTGACCTTTTGACTTTGATTACAAGTGGCAAATCAAGAGTTAATTTGATTATTCCTGATGCGGCTATATCTTATTGCGTGGCAGGTTTAAACAAAGACTTGAATAGACCTATACTGATCATTGCAGTCAATCCAGAGCGAGCAAGGAAGATATATGATGATTTGCTATTTTGGTCTAAATCAGATAACGGCATTCATCTATTTCCAGAAGTGGAAAGCGTACATTATGAAAGACTAACCCCAGATGAATCTACAATTCATGAACGGATAATCGCCATAGATGCTATTACTGACCAAACTGAGGCACGTCAGATTCCTATAATCATTACGTCTATACATGCTATGGCTCAGGCAACTATTGCTAAAGAAGTTTTCCGTAAGGCTAGGCATCAGTTATATGTTGGCCAGACAGTTCAAATGAATACGCTGGTTCAATATTGGATAAGTATAGGCTATAGAGTAGAGGGTATTACTCAGACACCTGGGACGATTAGTAGACGAGGGGGTATCTTAGATATATTCTCACCTGGGTACGATGGACCTATTAGAGTGGAACTCTTTGGAGATAAGATAGAGAGCATTCGTTTTTTCGATCCTTCCACACAAATTTCAATTGGGAGTACGGATAATATTACTATTTTACCTGTGCAAGAATCACTAACTTCGCTAATAGACAAAAATAATATACGGGATTTCTATAAAAACTTAGATTTCTCAAATTGCAATCAATTCGTCAAATCAAGGATAGAAGAGGAAATAGAAGCCTTGATTAATGGGGATTCTTTAGAATATACGATGTTATACCATGGCTTCACTTGCGATTCTTCATTGCTCGATTTTTTGCCTGACAACTCATTAGTAGTACTGGAAAAAGTTTTGGAACTAGAGGATCAATCATACAGAATAGATTATAAGAATAGCTACATTCGGAAATCTAAAGAAGATAGAGGTGAGATCCCCGGCAATTTTCCATCTATACACTTATATTGGGAAAAACTTAAAGGAAGAATTCATGACAGTTTTGTTACTTTAGAAACAAATCCATGGATTCAGGATATGTCAACGGGTGGTGATGTTTTGGAAATAGGATTCTTACCTTTGCCGCACTACATGGGTAACTTAAAAGAATTTACTGAAGACATAACCTCCATACAATATCGCGATAATCCACTGATACTCGTTTCAAATCATGCAAAACGGCTATCAGATTTATTAGATCAACAGCGTATTGTGTCTAGTGTGGAAGAAGAGCCAGTATATTTAGCCCAGCAAAGTTCAATATCAGTGTTAAGAGGATCACTAGAAGAAGGCTGGTCTTTGCCGTTAAGAGAAGGGAGATTGAATGTACTTACTGATTTTGAAATATTTGGTCAGGCCAAGAAAAGATTGTTTCCAAAGAAAACTAATAGAAGAAGATTACCAGCTGTATCGGAGATAGCAATTGGAAGTTTACTAGTACACATTGAACATGGCATTGCGAGATTTATTGGTACAACTCATATGGAGGTTGGTGATAATAGAGGGGAATTCTTAATCCTAGAGTATGCTGAGCAGGATAAGCTGTATGTTCCAACTGAACAAATGGATAGAATAAGCCCTTATGTTTCACCGAGTGACAAAGAACCTAAGTTATCTCGCTTAGGGACTCAGGAATGGAATAGAGCCAAGAATAAGGCTAAGTTGGCTACCGAAGAACTGGCTAAAGAGCTATTAGATTTATATGCTGCCAGAGAGGCTTCTGGTGGTATAGCGTATTCTCAAGATACTCCTTGGCAAAGTCAGCTTGAAGATGCTTTTCAATATGAAGAAACCGTTGATCAACTTCATAGCATATTGGACGTAAAGAGAGACATGGAAGCGAATAAACCAATGGATAGGTTGATATGTGGTGATGTGGGATATGGCAAGACAGAAGTTGCATTAAGAGCTGCTTTCAAAGCCGTCATGGACGGTTTTCAGGTTGCAATATTGGTTCCAACTACCCTATTGGCACAACAACATTACTCTACTTTTGCTGAGAGGCTAGCCGCATTTCCTATAAATATAGATGTATTAAGTCGGTTTCGTTCAGATCAAGATCAGAAATTATTGATAGAAGGGATTAAAGATGGATCCGTTGATATTTGTATAGGAACCCATAGATTATTGCAGAAAGATGTAAATTTCAAGAATCTCGGGTTTGTCGTAGTAGATGAGGAACAAAGGTTTGGGGTCGGTCAAAAAGAGAAATTAAAATCCATGAGAAATGATGTGGACGTGCTAGCACTAAGTGCAACTCCGATACCACGTACATTACATATGTCACTTGCAGGCATTCGGGATATGAGCACAATAGACACCCCCCCAGAGGAACGTCTTTCTATAAAAACTTATTTGTGTGAATACAGTGAGATAGTAATCCGAGAAGCAATAGTGCGTGAATTGGATAGAGGCGGGCAGGTGTTTTTCTTGCATAATCGAGTTAGAACTATAGAGGAGACTGCAGAGAAAATTAGAGAACTAGTTCCAGAGGCATCTGTGGCTGTTGGGCACGGGAGAATGGTTGAGGATGAATTAGATAAAGTTATGACTGATTTTTCAAACAGGAGATTTGATGTGTTAGTTTGCACAACGATAATAGAATCTGGTTTGGACATGCCAAATGTCAATACATTGCTGATAGAACGTGCAGACACTATGGGACTTGCTCAATTATACCAATTAAGAGGGCGTATAGGCAGAGGTGTAAACAGAGCTTATGCCTATATAATGGTTCCTAACAACAAACGGATAACTGAGGTCGCGCAAAAGCGACTGAAAACTATTGCTGGTGCCACTGAGCTAGGATCTGGATTTCGTATTGCCATGAGGGATTTAGAGATAAGAGGAGCAGGTAGTCTTCTTGGTAGGGAACAAAGTGGTCATATAGGTGCTGTTGGGTATGAACTTTATTCATATCTCCTTTCTAAGTCTGTAGAAGACCTCAGGAATAATGTTCAGGATGTGGAGAATCGACATTCTACGAGATTTGTTGATGTGCATGTAGATCTACCTTTGGATTCTTACATACCGTTAGAATATATCCCGGATTTACCGAGTCGGTTGTCTATTTATCAGAGAATGGCTAGTACCAAAGATGTTGATGAAATATATATGCTGGGTCTGGAGTTAGAAGATAGATTTGGTGCAATTCCTCAAGCATTGGATAATTTATTCTATATACTTAGATTGAAATCGAGAGCTATAGATGCGTCTATAGGATCATTTACGCGAGATGGAGCCAGAATAGTAATAAAATTATTGGACGAGGTTGGTGGAGCCAGACTAGCCTTACAAAGGTACATAGGGGACCTTGGTATTGTTGGTAATACTCAGATAAGAATGAATATCGGACTAAACTGGATGGAGATGCTAACCCAATTAACTGAAAGAATCATATCCTTTAAAACAGAGATAATAGCCGGATACAATGGGCATGAAAAATAGAGATTGTTGACATCAATCTATTAAGCTTCTTATCTCTAATAAGTTAGTTATACGTGGACATTCCGTAAAGTTTTCATTTAAATTATCCCTGTCTATAAGAATTGGCCTTATACCAACCCCTACCGCACCTTTTATGTCAGATTCATATTGGTCTCCCACATGAATAGTCTCGTTTGATCGAGAACCTGCTATTTCTAGTGCTCTTAGAAATATTTGTGGGTTTGGTTTACCAGATCCCACTTGGCCAGATGTTAATGTAAAATCTAGATGTTCGCTAAGGCCTAATTTGACACAAAGATCATCCATGCTCTTGTCGTTGTTAGACAGTAATCCAATCACTAGTCCTTTGTTCTTGAGGAACTTCAATATGGGTATGACATCTTCGTATAGAGCGAAATCATATGGGAGTTTCCTGAGTTTCCTGAACATCTGTTCTGCTGTATATATGGATATATCTACTCCGGCCCCATTTAATATTAACTGCTGGTATTCGGCAAAGAATTGTATGATTTGTTCCTTGTTGCGATTTTGTAGAGGATTGTATCCAATTTCTCGTGCCATATATGCATCGGCCAATCCATAACCTTTTATTATCCCATCTGCTTTCACGTCTATATTAAAAGAGGAACATATTTCCATTTGCAGGCGTTCTCTTGGTGGATCGAATTTTCCTATAGTATTGTAGAAATCAAAGAAGACGGATTTTATAGCCATTTCAAAATCCAGAGATATTATAATGGGTTTCTATGGTATTCATTTGGTAGATACTCTACCATGTATCACGATTATTTTCATTGCTTATTTTCTAAGTAATAGCCTTAGATTCTATAAATATCTTGTTGTTTTACAGTAGCTAATGCATGTGGAATTCGGATATACTTGAAAGTGTATCTTTTGCCACTGAATGATTAGTTCCAGCGTTACTAAGGTACTTATAATGATGTGGCTATAATAGTCCTTCCGTGTTTCTGTATGTGTTGATTCCTATGAGAATTGTTTATTTGGGTATTGTTTTGAAATCATTGTTTCTTATAAGTCCAAAACCTAGGAGTTTCTGATTTTCTATGAGTATTTTAGATAATAACGACCCAGAAATAGCTGAAGCATTGAAAAATGAAGCTGAAAGACAGCGTAATAACATAGCACTGATAGCGTCTGAAAATTATGCAAGTGCAGCTGTTATGGAAGCTCAGGGATCACACTTTACCAATAAATATGCTGAAGGATATCCGAACAGGAGATATTACGGTGGATGTGAGTATGCTGACATAGTTGAACAGTTAGCGATAGACAGGGCCAAGGAATTGTTTGGTGCCGAACATGTCAACGTACAACCTCATAGTGGTGCTCAAGCTAATATGGCGGCGTATTTTGCCCTTCTAGAGCCTGGCGATACAGTTCTTGGTATGAGATTAGATCAAGGAGGTCACCTTACTCACGGAAGTAGCGTTAATTTTTCTGGCAAGTTATATAAGTTTATTGCTTATGGTGTAGACCCGACAACTGAATACATAGATTATGATGAAGTTCAGAAACTGGCTCAAGAGAATTCGCCAAAAGTTATAGTAGCGGGATTTACGGCATACCCAAGAGAGATAGATTTTCCCAGATTTCGCCATATAGCAGATCAAGTCGGAGCTGTACTGATGGTTGACATGGCCCATATATCTGGTTTGATAGCTGCTGGAGTACATCCGTCTCCATTGCCATATGCTCATATAGTCACATCCACTACACATAAAACACTACGTGGGCCTAGGGGTGCCTTGATACTGTCAACCAAGGAGTTAGCTAGATCTGTGGATCGCGCCGTCTTCCCTTTTACTCAAGGGGGCCCAATGATGCATACGATAGCAGCGAAGGCCGTAGCCTTTAAGGAAGCGGCTGATCCTAGTTTTATACAATATCAGAAGAATGTCGTTTCAAATGCTAAAGTTTTATCGAAAGTGCTAATAGAACATGGTATAAGAGTAGTATCAGGTGGCACAGATACACATATGGTTTTGGTAGATCTTACACCGATAGGCGTTACAGGTAAGCAGGCCGAAGAGTCATTGGGAAGAGTCAATATAACTGTGAATAAAAATGCTATACCATACGACCCACTTCCAGCTAGTGTTACTAGTGGATTGAGGTTGGGTACACCTTCTATAACCACTAGAGGATTTAATGATAGAGATGTGCAAATGGTTGGTAGTCTTATTGTAAAAGCCATTAATAATATAGGAGATGAAGTAATAGAAGAGGAAGTTCGGAAACAGGTATTGGATATCACATCTAAATTCCCTGTACCTGGCTTGTAATTGTCCACTTGCACTTCCTAGTGATATAATACCTTTCGTGTTTGTTAATACAGAATAGAAATGAGATAAGGAAGGCTTAATACATGGCTCTGAGGAATTACGAATTAATGATGGTGTTGAGTCCAAGTATGGATGATGACGCTACGGAAGAAGCTCTGAATAGGGTTAATCAATATGTCGACAATAATGGTGGCACTATTGAAGGTCAAGAGAAGTGGGGGAATGTAAGGAAATTGGCCTTCCCTATCAATAATAATACAGAAGGTAATTACATACTGACTAATCTTAAACTTGAACCAAGTAGCGTAGAAGATTTAGATACAAGTCTCAGGGTGTCAGAGAATGTACTTAGGCACCTGCTAATTAAAGTAGACAAATTCTACGAAATAGCTGGAAGCGACAATGAACCAACTTCTGAGGTTAATGCCGAACCAGCAGTAACTGAAAATCCAGAGGTTAATGCCGAACCAGCAGTAACTGAAAATCCAGAGGTTAATGCCGAACCAGCAGTAACTGAAAATCCAGAGGTTAATGCCGAACCAG
>CAUZSC010000049.1:0-9939 GCA_963582505.1 Dehalococcoidia bacterium | reverse complement strand
CATTACCAGGTTTGGCATTTATCTGGTTTGCTCTAGCTGGGTTCCTGAACTTTGCACTAGGAAGGTTATTGAATACTATAGGTATTAAATTGGTAGGTGTATCAAAGGCTGCTCCCCTTTTTAGCACCGCACCTTTATTCGCTACAGTCCTTGGAGTGACATTCCTTAACGAAAGCATTACACCCCAGTTAATCTTAGGCACGTTGTTAGTAGTAGCCGGTGCGGTACTTATTACAAGCGAACCTGTAAAACAATGAACTATATCTACAATCTTTCTGCGAAGTACCCTACCATAATCGGCTATATATCAGCCATTGGAGCTGGAGCTTCATATGGGGCAGCTCAGACTGTTGGTAAACACATAACTAGTGAATATGCTCATCCAATAGTAGGGACTGCATTTGCCTTGTTCTCAGGCTTTATATTCGTATCACTAATATTTCATCGGCAAATCATTAAAGACGTGGCCACAGCACCTGCTAAAGGTTTTTTCTGGTTAGCGTTATCAGGTGTGGGATCTGCAGCAGGTGTAACTCTTTTATATTTCGCACTAGATAGATCGCCCCTAGTGCAAGTTTCTCCAATAATAGCAACTAGCCCTTTAATAGCCATACTATTGACACATTTAATCCTTAGGCAATTAGAGAAGGTAACTGGCAGGACTATTATAGGAGCAGCATTAGTTGTTTCAGGGATTTTGTTAATAACTATAAGTAAGTCTCTATAAACCGTAGAAACTTAGATTATGAGTTAATTGCCAGTTGGAAAAGATGGACGTTTGAGGGTAAGTACCAGTGGTATAGCAATCGACGTTATTCCAGCTAGCACAAAGAATGCCAACCTATAACTACCAGTCATATCAAAGACTAACCCTACAAACATGGGCGTTATTATCCCAGGTATTGCGGCAACACCCATTTGAATACCCCCTACCCTTCCGAAAACACTTGTTCCCCAGTATTCAGCTTGCAATGCCAATCTTGCCGGGTTACGCAGGCCTATGGCTGACCCAATCATAAAAGCCGCTACGAATGCCATGAAAGTATTCGTAACAGATGCAAAAGCCATCACTCCCAAGACCTGCAAAACCATTGCAACCGCAATTACAAGTCTTTTATCAAATCTATCTGCGAGAACTCCAGAAAGCAGTCTTATAGGTATACTGGATACTGTAAACCACATTACTATCACTCCTGAAGCAGCCATGGAGATACCATAACTCTTTAAAGCAGGCATTAAGAACAATACCAAACCACTCTGGGTTCCAAGCGCTAGTGCCCCAAATGCCACATATTGCCAATAACTGCGACTCCTTAATATGTCATGCATAGACATAACAATATCTTGGTTGGTCTGTTTAGTGCCAAAAGGCTGTTCATAATCCAGTTTTTCAGTTATCTCATCTCCATCTTTAGACAAGCCATAATCTTCAGGTCTACTCCTCATTACCATGGCCAAAGGTATACAAAAAACCCAAAAACCTACACCCGCAATAAAACATGCAGTTCTCCAATCTGACCAATCAATTATTGGAACCCATACTGCTGCCAGTATTCCAGAAAGCCCAGGGCCAAGCACCACTATAGATATTGCTCTGCCTCTCATTCTAGAAAACCAATTACTCACGGCTGCCGTTGCAACAACATAGGATCCTGCGCTTGAACCAAAGGCTAAAATAAGCAACACTACATAGAATTGCCACATGTTTTGAATTAACCCAAGTAAAATAAACGCAAGGCCCCCAACCATAAATCCCAGGATAAGTGTCCGACGAGAACCCCAATGATCTACCATATAACCTGTCACCGGGGCAAGTATTCCTGAATTAAGCCTCTGCAATGACGGTCCAATCGACACCGCCCATTGAGGCCATCCAGGAAAGTGCATTAATATTTGATCGAAAAATACAGTAAACCCATAATGCCCTGTCCCATCCTGATAGAAACCGATGCCCAAACCGGCGAAAGCCATCTTCCATCCATAAAAAATACCACTCCTCTTTGGAGTTGAATTATTTTCTTTTCCGGAATTCTTGGTATCCATTAATCATTCTCATGCCTATAAAATATATCCACTCATTGAAACTATAACGGAAACTATAACGTCAATAGTAATAAAAGCTTAGTCTAAGAAAGTTACTATTACTAACATAATATGTCAAACATATGTTTTCGTTTATGTAGAACACAAACTGCCATGTCGACTGAATACTTATTTACTTAAGTAATACACTTGCCATACAAATACTTTAGGGTTTATCATTGTATACAATCTGATAAGCGTCACTCGGTCTGTAACAAGATTCCAAGTGCAACTGCATAGTTTCAAACTTGGCTATACGGAAATTAAGGAGGCTGTAATGGATTTCGCAATACCTTATACCGAAGAACAGGAGAAATTCCGAAAGGAAGTTCGATCTTGGTTAGAAGAAAATATACCAACAGACAAGAAATTGCCTGTAGACCCCGAAGACGTAAGTGATGAGTGGAGAAATTGGTGGAAAGACAAGCATCAAGAACTAGCTCATATCGGTTGGCTGTACCCAACACACTCAGCCGAATTCGGTGGTGGAGGCTTGAGTGGAGATCATGAGACTATCATAGAAGAGGAATTCAGTAGATTCGGCGCACCAAGAGGTTTTAGCAACAACTACGTATTTGGAAGCCTGATAGTGTGGGGAACGGAAGAACAGAAACAGAAATTCCTAAAACCTCTGCTCACAGGAGAAAAACTAAATTGGCAAAGACTAACCGAACCACATAGTGGAGCAGATCTAGCTAATACTAAAACCAGGGCAGTAAGGGACGGTGATGACTGGATTGTTACCGGTGAAAATGTATTTATTAGCTGCTACGGAGACGAGGATTGGTACCCAGGATTAGCACTTACAGACCCAGATGCACCAAGGCATCGTAATCTGGGATTCTTCATGATACCAAACAACGTTCCAGGTATTACAATAAAGACTATGGAACTACTTCCAGGAAGTAAACAGAAAAACATAATCATGGACAACGTTCGAGTCCCTGGAGACCATATGATTGGTGGCGAAACACAAGGCTGGCAGGTAATGTCTACCTTGTTGGAAGCGGAGCACGGTGGTAGAGGAAGGGCAGCTCCGGCCGACCAGCCAGTAGATAAGCTTCTAGAATTCACGAAAGAAGCTGTTAGATTTGATGGTAACCTCGGATCAGACCCGATTGTAGCGCAAGCTACCTCAGAATCCTATATAGAGTCTCATATCCATAGCCTGTTCCTTCAGAGAACGTTCTGGATGTATCAGAATCACATGGAAATGCAGGGCGAAAGTAATTTGGCTAATGTATATGGTAGAGAGTCTACCCTTAGAGTAGCAAAACGAATAAGGGACATATACGCAATGCATGCATTCCTAGATACAAAAGAACCAGGATCGCCCCATAGCGGAACACAAGAGATAAATCAGCGGCAGCGTGCAGGCCAGAACCATGCTGGAGGCAGTACAAATATCGCAAAAGTAATCCTTGCTAGAAGAATTGGCATTAGCAGGACTCAAGAGCGGGCTGCTCCGACAGCATCGACAGCTTCGACTACAGGAAGCTAAAAACCAGAACAATTGCTCAACAAAAATAGAGGACGCTTAATTCTAAAGTCCTCTATTTTTGTTGAGGCCTTAGTGTTATGATTTAGCAAGTATACCAGCACATTAGAAGGGATAAAGATCGCTTTTATGGAATCATTTTATGATACTAATTTAAATGATACTTTGACTAAGTATCTCACAACAAGAAATCAAGTAGATGGATTAGAAGTTCAACAAGAACTGAGCAAGTTCTTGCGATGGTGTGGCAGGGACAAAATAGTAAGTCTCATTTCACCACACGAAACTGCGGCATTTAGTGAACTAATAGCAGATTCCTCTAATAGTCAGGTGGAAGCCAATAGAAGAGGTAAATACCTAAAAGACTTCTTGAATTTTTGTCATAAAAATGATATAGCTAGAGTTTCCTTAGCCAAACATGTTAGGGTGAGAAAAACACTAAAAAAATTAGGCAAATCAAACCGCAAACCTATCGTTGTAGAGCTTACAGTGGACGGACATAAGAGAATGATTGATGAACTTGAGACCCTCAAGGGCGAGAGGGTAATTGTCGCTAAAGAAATAAGATTGGCAATGGCTGATAAAGATTTTAGAGAAAATGCACCTCTTGATGCAGCAAGGGAAAAACAGGGCCTCATGGAAGCCAGGGTACGAACTTTGGAGGCATCATTAGAAAACATCAAAATTGTTGAGCCTGAAGACTTGGCAAATAAGCAAAAGAAACAATCTATTCATATTGGAAGCAAAGTAACTCTACTGGAATCTGCTTCTGGAACAGAGAATATATACATGTTGGTCAATTCTTCAGAAGCTGATCCAATGGAAAACCGCATTTCAACTGTTTCCCCTGTGGGTAAAGCACTAATGAATCATTCTAAGGGACAAGACATAACCGTAAACACACCTAGAGGAGTAATAAAGTACGTTATACGGAACGTGGACTAATACTATACTACTAAGTTAAATACTTAAGATTTGTAATGTGGCAACATTCTCTTTAGCATTAAGATGCTTGAAACAAAAACTAATTCACACACACATAAGCAAGTACTGAACATTATAGAAGTGCCTCACTAATATGAAATACGATATCGGTATACCTGACACCCTGAAAGTAGAGTCATTCGGCTTCCCAGGCGAACGTACTTTTCGAATATTCTTAGATAATTCAGGTAAGAATATAAGTTTATGGATAGAGAAACAGCAATTATTTGAATTAGCAATGGCAATAAAGCGCATTCTAGATATAGTTAACATAGATCCAAAAGATACTAATGATCTTGAACCATTATCAGAAGCAAAAGATATGCCTCTCATGAATTTCGAATTTACGGTCGGGCGGCTTAGCCTAGCACATAAACCAAATAGTAATTTATTTGTGGTTGAGGCTTACAATATCACAGATAATTCTTCTGAGGAACCACTATTGGCATTCTACTCATTTGGATCTCAATTAGATGACCTGTCGGAAAAAGCATTCAAGATCTGTGCAGCAGGCAGGCCAATGTGTTCACTATGTGGCGAACCTATGGACTTAGAGCTGCATATGTGCTCAGAACCCGATGGCATCCTGCAGATATAATACACATTATTAGATAAGCAGTCCTCGTCTACATCAAGCAGTGGTGACAAATCAATTGCTCAATAACGGATCAATAAACGAAATAAGCAGTATACTCGTTGAAGGGGAAATATCTGACCCAAGATTAATCACGAGTGGCTCAAATTACACATTTTCAATAAGAATCAAATATAAATCGAAAGCTATAAGAGCAATTTACAAACCTCGCATTGGTGAAAAACCTCTTCATGATTTCACATCAGGTACGCTGTATAAACGTGAATACGCTTCATACGTAGTAGCCACAGCATTGGGCTTAGACTTCATCCCAGATACTGTAGTAAGAGATGGCCCATATGGCATAGGCTCAGTACAACAATTTATAGACATAGAACCAGATTCAAATTATTTTACAATAATTTCTGAGCATCCTAACAAAATAGCAGAAATAGCTTTGTTCGACTGCATAACCAATAATGCAGATAGGAAAGCCAGTCATTGTTTTATGGGTCGCGACGGACGTATATGGGGAATAGATCATGGATTAACATTTCATCCAATATGGAAGCTCCGTACAGTAATATGGGATTTCGCAGAAAAACCCATACCACAACCTTTAGTGAATAATATATCAAATTTCCTTAATGATTTATCACATAATCAACCTACATATGAGAAACTCACGCAGTTGCTAGATGATGAAGAAATAAATGCACTCAAAAACAGATTGACAAATTTTGCAAACAACCCATTCTTCCCTCCATATGATCCAACTCGCCGCAATATACCATTGCCATGGTTTTAGATACTTCGAATCTAGGCAAGAGAAAAGCAATTCATATATTGCACTAATAGAACATATGTGCTACTATGTCACAAATAACTAGATTGGAGAACAAAATGCAAGAACTAACACCAGAAGATAGATATCATCTCCTAAAATCACAAATGGATGCTGACAAAAAAATGCTCGAATCAAGGAAGGCTCAACAGGATCTAGAGCGATTGCTCCTGGAATTGGAATACAAATACGGTTTGATTTCAGATGGAGGGAAAATAGACCCTAGGTCCGGTTCAATTTTAACAGAAAGCACAAATAATGCTAGGAAAAATGGAAAAGACACAAGTACATCTATCGAATATACTGTACCCTTAACAAGTAGTTAGATAGCAAAACTTTGGGCAGGTCCAAATCATTTGGATCTGCCTTACAATTAGAAATTGAAAACATATTAACTCAAACTTTTTACCCTCAGAAATGGCATTAAGATTCTCAATGTGGTTCTTTAAATAGAAACTGCCAAGACAGTATTCGTTTTATTCCTCACCTTCTCTAGCTTCCAGATTAGGCTCATTTTGGTTCTAGGGATTTAGATTGTAAATATACATAAATTTCTTTAGATTAAGGCCCGTCCAACCTTGGATAGAAAACCTTAAACCTTCCATGCTTGCCATCCTCTAGACTTATAAACTCAACTCTTCAACATGCCTTCTCAAATAGCGAAAGGATCATTGCATACTATGTCAGGAATCAATATGTGAATGCCCTGACTCTAGTCATGGGACACACAAATACATCTTTACCTTTTCTTGTCACTCTGCTTAGTGTTATACTGCATCAGGTTTAAACCTAATAAGGAGATCCACACAAATTGTCTCAAACTAGTTTTTGGATAGATGGTGGAACTGTCACGTCACCAAAAAGCTTCCTTGCAGGGGCAACATACTGCGGCATAAGAACTTATACTGAGGATAAGTTGGATTTAGGGATATTATTCTCAGAAGCACTGTGCACAGTCGCTGGAACTTTCACACAAAATAAAATTAAATCCCCTTCCGTATTGCTAGACCAAGAAAGGGTTGCGTCCAAACAAGCTCAAGCAATAGTAGTCAATAGTGGCATAGCCAACACGTCTGTTGGCGAACAAGGCATGAAGGATGCCATTGAAATGGCAAATGTTGCAGCTCAACATCTCGGTATAACTCCATCGCTAGTACTCCCTTCGAGCACAGGCCTGATAGGCGTGGAGTTACCTATGGCATTGATCAGCACGGGTATATCAAATATAGTATTAAGTATAGAAGGCGGCCATGCACTTGCAAGAGCCATACGAACTACCGACACTATATCAAAAGAGGCTGCTATATCATTCAATATTGGAGATCACAGCTATATTATTGGTGGAATCGCCAAAGGTTCAGGAATGGTTCACCCCAACATGGCAACAATGCTGTCATTCCTGTCCACCGACGCACCCGTAGAGCCACAATTCTTACAATCTTGCCTTAGTAAGGTGGTTGACTCTACCTTCAACATGATATCAATAGATGGAGATACAAGCACTAATGACAGTGTGATAATACTCGCCAATGGTGCAGCCGGCGGAGAAATTATATCTAATAAAAGTCCCGGTGCAACTTTATTTGAATCAGCCCTGCAAGAAATATCAATTTTCTTAGCAAAAGAAATAGCAAGAGATGGAGAAGGAGCTGATAAGTTAATAGAGGTAAAAGTTGAAGAGGCTATGACTAAAGAAGATGCCCGTCTAGCCGCAAAATCAATAGCCTCATCAATATTAGTTAAAAGCGCTGTACATGGTGCTGACCCTAACTGGGGGCGTATAATAGTAGCGCTAGGATATAGCGGAGCCGAATTGGAAGAGAATCGTATAGCACTATATATTAATGAAATTTGCATAATGGAAGATGGTAGGCCAATACCATTCTTTAAAGATGCTGTAGTTGCTACGATGAATGAATCCGAAATCAATATAAGGGTAACCTTAAAGATGGGCGATAAGTCCGCAACCGCATGGGGATGCGAAATAAGTGAAGCATATGTCACATTTAATAGTGCATATTCAACTTAAATTGATTATTAATCACCTTACAGGTAGTTAAAACACATCCTGAGTACACCGAAATGAGCAAGGAAAATAAGATCACATCTACAATAGTAATAAAAATAGGTGGAAGCCTCCTCGGAAGTGAAGATACTACCCTCAGTGATCTAGTACAATTGCAGAATAATGGGGTGTGTCCGATTGTGGTACACGGTGGAGGACCTGTTATATCACAATGGATGGAGAAACAGGGTGCTACTCCGCACTTCGTTAGAGGATTAAGAGTCACTGACGCTGCAAGTATGGATATAGTATCTGCTGTTCTAGCTGGATTAGTAAATAAACAACTAGTATCTTCAATACAGGCGATAGGCGGCAAGGTTCTAGGTATAAGCGGTGCAGATGGAACCATGCTTCAATGTAAAATACTAGACCCAGAACTAGGTCAGGTAGGTAGAATAGTAAATGTTAATTCCGACTTGATCGTCACCGCTCTGGAACAAGGCTATATACCTATAATTGCTCCCATAGCGATAGAGGTAGACGAAAACTGGTCTCCTACTGGCACTATATTGAACGTAAATGGAGATACAGCAGCCGGAGAGATAGCTCGTTCGCTTAAATCAGATTCTATAATATTCCTTACAGACGTTGAAGGAGTACTTACTACAGACAAGAATCTCTTAAAAGAGATAAGAAAAACCGAGGCGTATAAACTCATCCAGGATGAAGTAGTAGCAGGTGGAATGGTCCCTAAAGTTGAAGCATGCCTTAGGGCTCTTGATAGTGTAAATGAAGCACATATAATGGATGGTAGAACCAGCCATGCTATATTAGGCTTTAGTGCAGGAAAAAATTCAGGAACTAGGATACATTAAAAATGAGTATGTTATCACCAGATGATTCAGATCAAAATCCCTTTTCAGACTTCAGCCTTGAAGATTTACCATTCAAACCAAGTTCAGTCATAAAATGGGCGTTGATTCTAATAGGCATCATTTCGTTCATGGCTCTTAGCCATGTCATGAAAGGTATATATACAGACCTATTGTGGTTCGATAATCTCGATTATCAGAACGTCTATATGAAAATACTTACTACTAAGGTATTTCTATTCCTTGGCGGTGCTGTTTTATTCACAATTATCATCTTACCCAGCGTCATTTATGTGTATAGGAAAACCGTAGGCGATCCTATTGAAACCATACCAATCGAAATCCAACCCATGGTAAACAAAATCATTCGAATTGTAATAGCCTTAGCAATACTGATCCTTGCAATTACATTTGGGTCACTGCTGGCTAGTCAATGGGAAACTCTGCTCAGATTCTTTAATGAAGTAGATTTCACAAAGATTAACCCTACCACAGGACAATTAATACCAGCTACTGAACCAGTATTTAACAAGAACATTGGGTTCTACGTATTCAATATACCCATGTTCATTCTCATTCAAGAGTGGATACAGGGAGTTATGATTGTTGTATTGATAGCCACGGTCTCAGTTTATTTCATAAATCTTAGCCTAAGAGGAGAAGATCTATCCATAGGTTTAACTCCACAAATCATGTCAGTTGTATCTATACTTTTAGGCTTATTGCTTATAGTAATTTCATTAGGTTATTGGATAGATACATACGAATTATTATTTTCTGACCGTGGTTCCATATTCGGAGCTGGATATACTGATCTAAACGCTAGGCTCCCGGCTATGCGCCTAATAATCTTACTCGGGTTTATTATATCAATCGCTCTATTTGCGAACACAAAGATACAATCAATTCGGCTAATACTATTCGGGGCTGGTATATGGATAGCAGCGGCTTTCGTTGTAGGGGAAGGATACCCTACAGTTGTACAAAGATTCCAAGTAGACCCTAATGAATTATCAAAAGAAATGGAATATATCCCAAGAAGTATAGACTTCACTAGACAGGGTTTTGCACTAGACAGAA
>CAUZSC010000048.1:0-10000 GCA_963582505.1 Dehalococcoidia bacterium | reverse complement strand
TCTTATACCTACAGTTACATGCCGGCCATCTAATGTATGTTGTTCATTATAGATTGAGCTAGGTGGATCTTCGCATATAAGGTCCGTAGAGAGCGTCTCCTGCTTTATGTAATCACTGAAATGGGACACAGCTTTGAGAATTTCTTGGTTCCCGTTGTAGCTTGCTGTTATATGATCTGCTATATCAAAACCTGCAGACCTTCTCATATTTTGTAGTCTGTGTATTAATTCCCTTGCTATACCTTCGTCTTTTAATACATCTGTAAGCTGAGTATCTATTGCAACAGTGTAGCCTGATTCTGATGTTGAAGTATATCCATTCTTGTCAGTTGTAGAGATAGTAATTTCTTCTGGTTGTAGTTCGTATTCGCTTATTTGCACTTTAAGTCCAGCTCTTGCCCTTAGCACAACTGAATTTGAATCTGCTTCAGATAGGGCCAGTGAAATCTCAGATAATTTGCTTCCATACTTAGACCCAGCTATGGCTTGGTTAATACGAACGCTAAAATCCAAAACCTCATTTTCTGATTCCATGATTACTAGTTCTTTAACGTTTAGCTCTTCTTTTATCTGATCTGAAACTTCATTTAGTAGTTTTACTTCTCTGCTATCCCTGAGCTTAACCATAACTTTGGCCAGTGGTTGCCTAACCTTTATACCGGTTTTGCTTCTAGCCGAACGTCCCAAGCTGGATATCAACATCGCTAACCTGATTGCTTCAGAAAGATCTTTGTCTACAACAGATGGATTGTGTATTGGGTACTCAGACAGATGTACGCTTTCCTCTGCATCTGGTACGCATGATGCAACTAAATTTTGATATATGGCCTCGGATATAAAAGGCGTGAATGGGGCGATCAATTTGGCTATTGTCACGAGACAATTGTAGAGGGTATAGTAAGCTGCAATTTTGTCTTCATCGTTTTCACTCTTCCAGAAACGCCTTCTGCTTCTCCTCACATACCAATTTGATAAGATGTCTACAAATTCCTGTATTTTTCTTCCCGCTTCTGTTGGATTGTATCCATCTAGCAGATCAGTAACTTCATTGATGAGTAGCTGTAATTCTGAAAGTATCCATCGATCCATCTCCGCAGTAGGTTTGATATTTTTAGCTTGATTAGGATTAAAATTATCTATATTCGCGTAAGTAACAAAGAAGGAGTAGGTGTTCCAGAGAGTTAGGAAGAAATGCCTCAAAGTTTCCCCAACAAGTTGACTGGAGAATTTGCGATTATTACCAGGAGGAGCGGATGTGAATAAGTACCATCTAAGAGCATCCGCTCCGTGTGTATTTATGACGTCCCAGGGTTGTATAACATTACCCTTAGACTTACTCATTTTGGCTCCTTTATCGTCTTGTATGAGTCCAAGGCATATCACATTTTCATAACTATTTGAACCTGTTAGAAGTGTAGATATGGCGTGCAAGCTATAGAACCATCCTCGTGTTTGATCCACTGCCTCACATATATAGGTTGCTGGGAATTTACCATCTTGTATGAGAGTATTTAATTGCTCCTGAGAAGTAATATGCCATTGTGCAAAAGGCATAGCACCTGAATCAAACCACACATCCATAACTTCCGGAACACGTTTCATGTCTTGATCACAAGCGTCACATTTAAGTATCACATCATCGACATACGGCCTGTGTAGATCCTCAGGAACTTGGCCATCCTTGATCAGAGAATTCATCTCTGTAGTAGTGCCTACGCATGTGTATTTTGCACATCCTTCGCATTGCCAAATAGGTATTGGCGTACCCCAATACCTTTCCCTAGATATTGCCCAATCAACGTTATTGCGTAGCCATTCTCCAAATCTACCGTTCTTGATATATTCGGGATACCAGTTAATTTTTTCGTTTACCGATAGCAATTTATCTTTTAAAGAAGATGTGCGTATATACCATGAACTCTTTGCGTAATACAGCAGGGGCGTGTCGCAGCGCCAGCAAAATGGATATGTATGTTTATATATCTCCTTATGATATAGGTGTTTTCGGCTGTCTAGATCACGAATGATATGTTCATCTGCAGTTTTTACAAATTGCCCAGAGAAGGGATAATTGCCTACTATAACTCCATGCGTGTCAACATGCTGTATAAAGGATAACCCTTTCTCAAATCCAATATCTAAGTCAATTTCTCCAAATGCAGGTGCGATATGGACTATTCCTGTACCATCTTCCATAGATACAAATGAGGCAGAAACCACAGTGGGGTCGAATGTAGACTTGTTGTATGTATTTTCGTTACCTAGCTGCCTGATATCTACCCCATTTTCTTCCGGGTTATAAAGAGGATGGTATGTTAGCCCTGTAATATCCTTGCCAATGAATGTCTTTAGAACAGAGTATTCAGATTTAATAACTTCAGGCACAAGCTGAGAGGCCATTAATAGGATCTCAGTATTATTGTCATTTTTGGTTGTTATCACAGAATATTCTGAATCAGGAGAGACCGCTAATCCAGTATTACCAGGTAGTGTCCATGGGGTAGTAGTCCATGCGAGAAAATAAACTGGCATATCGTTTGATAGTTCCTTAAGGTAATTGTAGGCTATTGGTGGAATAGAGCCTTTTGTGTAATTTGAAAATCTAAATTTTATATATACTGAGGGGTCCGGCGTGTTCTCTTGATATCCAAGTGATACTTCGTGAGAACTAAGGCTTGTCACACATCTAGGACAATGTGGAGTTACTTTGTAGTCTCTATATACTAAGTCTTTGTTCCATAGTTGTTTTATCAACCACCAACAAGTTTCTATATAATCGTTACTTAGCGTAGCATATGCGTTATCCATATCTACCCAGAAAGCTATTCTATCTGTTAGGTCTTCCCATTCTTTGACATACCTAAATACACTTTCACGGCATTTTGCATTGAATGCTTCTACTCCGTAGGCTTCTATATCACCTTTGGTAGACAAACCTAATTCCTTCTCTACCTCTAGCTCTACTGGTAGTCCATGTGTGTCCCATCCACCTTTGCGAAGCGGCCGGAATCCTTTCATTGTTTTGTATCTAGGTATAATGTCTTTGAATGCTCTGGCTAGGACGTGATGGAGACCCGGACTGCCATTCGCTGTAGGGGGACCTTCATATAATACAAATAGAGGTCTGTCACCCTCTCTATTCTCAGATTTTCTGAATATATCATTCTCTTTCCAGAATGATTGGATTGAGGTTTCCATTTCTGGAAAATTAACTCGACTAGAAACAGGTTCGAATATATGGCTGTTCCCTAATTGCTGTTTATCATCTTTTAGCATTTATACTTCGGATCGATGAAAAGGAACCTCGCCACTTTTAGGCAGGGGTTATATAGGTACTTCATGTCTGCACAATTCTATCAGGAATTAAGGGTAATTGTAAGATATTCTACGAATGACAAGATAGTTTCTTAATATTAAGTTTGTAACAAATATGTAACAATATAGCAATAACTTTGAAACATCGATATATCAGAATTACAGCAAATAAGCTATTGGTTTTCATCGGTGAGCGGTCAAATAAAGAAGGAAAAAAATAAGCTTCTTAATTTATAATTTGATCAGCTTTTCTGAAGGAGGGTACCAGAATGGATTCAGGAAGTATAGCATGGATGTTGACAGCATCAGCATTAGTATTGCTTATGACCCCAGGTCTTGCATTTTTCTATGGAGGTCTGGTAAGAGCTAAGAATGTCGTTAATACCATAATGTACAGCTTTATCGCGATGGCTGTAGCGACAGTTGTATGGATATTGTGGGGATATAGCCTAGCTTTCGGAGAGGGCAATCCATATATCGGCGACTTAAGTGTTATTGGCCTTAGAGGTATAGGAATAAGTGATGGTTCAGGTATCCCAGACTTGCTTTTCGTAGTATTTCAGGGGATGTTTGCTATTATCACACCTGCTCTTATTACTGGAGCATTCGTAGAGAGATTTAAATTTAGTACATATCTGGTCTTCTTGGTACTATGGTTGACTTTCGTTTACGCACCTATTTGCCATTGGGTATGGGCAGGAAACGGTTGGTTGTTTGAAATGGGGGCTCTAGACTTTGCTGGAGGTACCGTCGTACATATAAACGCAGGAATAGCTGCCGTTGCCGCTGCAATTATGGTAGGGAAACGCAGAAATCCAGGCATAGAGCCACATAACGTACCATATGTGGTGTTGGGGGCAGGTTTACTATGGTTTGGTTGGTTTGGATTCAACGCTGGGTCAGAACTTGCTGCCGACGAAAGAGCGGTTAGTGCATTTGTTGCTACTAATGCAGCAGCAGCCATGTCTGCACTTACGTGGGGTTTGATTTCCCACATGAGGACAGGGAAAATGAGTGCTGTGGGAGTTGCAACTGGAGCTGTAGCTGGATTGGTTGCTATAACGCCGGCATCTGGTTTTGTCGGAGTGATGGGAGCATTGGCGATTGGTTTAGCTGCGGGAGTGATATGCCTACTTGCCGTTGACATTATCAAAGGATTAGGCTTAGATGATGCCTTGGATGTGTTCGCTGTCCATGGAATAGGCGGTATAATTGGGGCGCTCTTGACTGGAGTGTTTGCAGTGGAAGCCATTGGTGGCGTTGCTGGTGTTCTTGAAGGTAATGCTGGTGTAATGGTGACTCAGCTTATAGCTGTAATAGTTACATTAGTTTACTCGCTAGTGGTAACCTTGGGTATCTTATTTATACTGGACAAAGTTCCTGGACTTGGTCTGAGAGTCAGTGAAAGAGAAGAAGATAATGGACTCGATATCTCGGCTCATGGCGAAAGAGCTTTTGTTAGAGACGGTGCTGATTAGACTCTATTGTCAAGTAACTTAATGAGATACATAGAGTGAGACTCGAAGTTGTGTGAAAATAATTTGGAGGAAGAACATGTTGAAGATAGAGGCGATTTTTAGGCCAGAGAGAGTGAATGCTGTTTCCGCCGCCCTATTGGAGGCTGGTGTAACTGGTTTTCATTATCAGAATGTTACAGGTCAGGGACAACAGATGGGCGTGGAAGTTGTAACTGGGAGAGGTGGTCAAGCTACTACTCGATCTGCAGTACCGAAAACTTTGTTAGTGACAGTTATACCTGACGATAAGAAAGATCAAATAGTGGAAGCTATCATTTCCTCCACAAGGAGTGGCCAAATAGGTGATGGTAAGATATTCATTACGGAAGTTAAAGACGTTATGAGAGTTCGTACAGGTGAGAGCGGATCTGATGCTATATAGTATGAATTTTGAATAAGTAACTTCGATTGATTCAGATATTGTTGTATTTCAGGCGTATTGGGTTTGTAAGGCCCAGTACGCCTGTTTTTATATATAATGCATATTTATTTTGATAGGATAAAGCAGTATAATGGCTTCACATTTTCGCAGCCTAGAATTTGGATATAAATAACTTGATAGGAAGATTACTTATGCGGTGGTTGTTGCGTTCTAAAATACATAAGGCAGTGGTGACAGAGGCAAATCTGGGCTACATTGGTAGTATTACTATAGACCAGAGGTTGATAGAAAAATCTGGACTATGGTCAGGAGAAAGAGTTTTGGTGGTAGACAATACTAATGGAGCTAGGTTGGAAACCTACGTGATGTCTGGCGAAGCTGGCAGCGGTATAATCTGTATGAATGGTGCAGCAGCTCATTTGATACACGTTGGTGACGAATTGATTATCATGGGTTTCGAACTGACTGATAAACCTGTAGATCCCAAGAGCATTTTAGTCGACAAGAACAATGCTTTTGTAGAATATATCAAGTAGACTGAAGCGTGACTAATCTAACTCCTTTATGGCTACTATAAGATCTGCCATTGCTCGTTTTGCATCTGCGAATAGCATTCTGGTTTTAGGGCTATAGAAGAGTTCGTTGTCGATCCCGGCAAACCCTGGGCTGAGACTACGTTTTATAAATATAATACTCCTAGCTTTGTCTACGTTTAGTATAGGCATACCATATATCGGGCTTTCAGTAGCATCTCTCGCTGCTGGATTCGTTACGTCATTTGCTCCGACTACAATAGCTACGTCGGTATTATCAAATTCATTATTTATATCTTCCATCGCATATAGCTGGTCGTATGGTACTTCTGCCTCAGCTAGTAGAACATTCATGTGCCCAGGCATTCTACCGGCTACTGGATGTATTGCATATCGTATGTCTATTCCTCGGGATTGCAACAAGTCTGCTAATTCCTTGGTTTGTCTTTGTGCCTGAGCTGCAGCCAATCCATACCCAGGTACAAATATAACTGATCTGGAGTAAGCCAACACGATGGCGGATTCTTCAGGAGTGGTGCTTTGAGCGTACTTTCCTTCGGTACCTCCTGAAGAGTGTGAAATTGAATCCGCTCCAAATGCTCCGAATATAACATTCCATATAGATCTGTTCATTGCTTTGCACATCAGATTAGTAAGAATTAATCCTGATGCACCTACTAGGGATCCGGCTATTATTAGCATAGTGTTGTCCAATGCGAATCCTGTTGCTGCGGCTGCAAGCCCAGAATATGAATTCAGAAGGGCGATTACAACTGGCATATCTGCCCCTCCAATTGGTATAACCAAAAATACACCTAACAGTAATGAAGCAGTAATTAATAATGGGAAGAGATAGTTCACTCCTGAATCCAGGCCCAGAGTATAAGAATACGCTAATGCTATGGCTATAGCTATAGTGGATAGGAATAATATTAAGTTGAGGGATTTTATAAATATCGAATTTATTGCATTAGAAGGAACTAGGAAAGATTGTAGTTTGCCGAATGCTATCAGACTTCCAGAAAGAGTCACACACCCTATAAAAGCTCCTAACATTATCGTGACTGACACATCTAGTTCAATTACAGGATTAATACCTTGTGTTATGCGTGTGAATTCTGCAGATGCCACAAGTGCTGAAGCGCCACCTCCTAAACCATTGAAGATAGCTACAAGTTGAGGCATTGCCGTCATCTGTATCGTTTTTGCTAAGGTTATACCTATAACTGAGCCTATAACTATTCCTAGTATGATACCTTCGTATTCTATGACTTGATTGTTTAGGAGTGTTGCGATAATTGCAATCAACATTCCCATAGCTCCAAGTTGATTGCCAGAGCGAGCAGTAGATGGGGATCCTAGTCGTTTCAATCCGAATATGAATAACACAGCGGATACTAGATAGATTATATTTACTATATATTCTAGACTCAATTGGTATCATCTCCTGGGTTTCTGCGGAACATTTTCAGCATGCGGTCTGTTACCATAAATCCTCCTACAACATTTATTGTGGCGATGGCAACGGCTACTATTCCTAGGTAGGTGACCAGTGTAGGGTTATCCGTCTTACCTGCTATCAGCAATGCTCCTATAACAGCTATTCCTGAAATTGCATTCGACCCCGACATTAAAGGAGTATGGAGGATCGGAGGTACTTTGCTTATAACTTCAAAGCCAACCAATATAGCTAATATAAATATATATAACGATACAATCAATCCTTCCATAGCTGAACCTCACAAGTCCTTATCTATTATTTATTGGTCTAATAGTGATTTAGTGGCCATATTTATTACACTTCCTTGGTAGGTTATGCAACAGCCTTTTGTTATTGTGTCTTCGAAATCCAGTGATAATTCTTGTTCATTTGTTATATGCATGAGTAATGCTGATATATTTTTCGAGTACATCTGACTGGCATGATTTGGCATAGTACTAGGCAAATTTAATCTACCATTGATCGTAACACCATATTTAATCACTTCTTCATTAGGAACAGTTAGTTCACAGTTTCCACCTGTTTCAGCTGCTAAATCCATTATTATAGATCCAGGTTTCATGTTTTTAACCATATCCTCAGTTATCAAGACAGGTGCAGGTCTACCAGGTATCATTGCTGTTGAGATTATAAAATCAGACTCTATGGCGTGTTTGTGTATTAGTTCCCTTTCAATTTTCTGAGTGTCATCTGCTAATTCTTTAGCATACCCACCAGAGTCTTGAACCTCTATGTCATCGGGGGTCATCCCTACGAAAATCGCCCCGAGGCTCTCAACTTCTTGCTTTACGGAGGGTCTTACGTCAAATGCCTGCATTATAGCTCCCAGTCTGCGACCAGTCGCTATAGCCTGTAGCCCAGCAACACCTGCTCCCAATACCAATCCTCTGGCTGGTGGATAAGTCCCTGCTGCAGTCATCATCATTGGGAAATAACGTCCTATACTTCCAGCTGCTATTAGTATGGCTTTATATCCGGCAATTGAACTTTGAGATGAAAGTGCGTCCATGCTTTGGGCTCTGGCAATTCTAGGGATAGTGTCCATACTTAGAGAGGTTATATTTTTCGCAGCTAATTTTTTTACAAGATCTAAATTTGTAAGTGGCTGCAATAGAGCAATTAGAGTGCTGCCGTTACTCATTAGATCCACTTCATGTTTGCCGAGGGATTCATTTATAGTCGGAGCCTGAACCTTCAGATATACAGTGGATGACTCATATAACGATGATGGGGTTTCAGCTATGGTAGCTCCGGCAGATAAGTACATGTCATCTGTATAGAACGAATCTATTCCTGCGTTGGCTTCCACGACCACATCGATACCTACTGATACCAATGTGGTTACAGCATTTGGTACTATGGCAACTCTGTGTTCGTTTTCTATGATCTCTTTTGGTATGCCTATCTTCAATATGCGCTCCCAGTGAATTCATTGACCAATAATTACTATCTAGGGCTTTGGTTTGATGGACTGCACATTGTTGTTGCTAGGTCGAGATACAAACGAGCCGGGTTCGTTGTAGTTAACTCTTTAGTGCAGGCTGACTAGAGTATAAGTCTCTGGTTTTTTTCAGTCAACTACAAGCATGTAGCATGGCTTAGATATTCTTTAATGTTAGTGTGTGCACTTCCCCTAGTGAAATGTCAATTACCCTTATCGAATGGTTATTAGTATCTGCTACGTATATATTACCTTTGAGCATAGCCAAACCGCCTGGTTCATAGAATGACGCCGTCTCAACTTTGCCATCGTTGTGTCCTGGGAAACCTGTGCCGGCTATAGTAGTTGTCTCGAGAGCGTCTACTTTGAGCATTTTTATTTTATTGTTATATGTATCCGCGATATATATGGAATCTTGGTATAATGCCAGCCCTAGGGGATGTTGAAGTCTGGCGGATTGCGTGTTCCCATCTATGTCTCCGAAGTCGAAAAGGCCCTTTCCTATTAAAGTCTGGACCTTTTGGTTTCCCTGTAATGGCAACATTCTCACAGAACTCGTTTCACTATCTACAAAATAGATAGTTCCTCTATTTATGGCGATGCCGCTTGGTTGAGCGAGACATGCTTTGTTAGGTTGTCCGTCCACTAGATCTTCGTGTCCAGTACCAGCGAGTGCCAGGATATTATTATCTTCTGTATCCATATCCCATATCTGGTGTACTCCTGCCATTGCGATATAGAGGATTTTTTCTTCATATGCTAAATCCCAAGGTGATGACACTCCATGTTTATTGTATGCGACAGTTTCTACAGTGCCATTCTGAATATTTACTTTTCTTATTGCATGGTTGCCAGTATCTGCAATAAAGAGCATTCCATTTTTTATTGCCATGCCCTGTGGATTGCAGAATTGTGCTATAGATGAAGGGCCATCGATAAATCCCGAGTGTCCACTTCCTATTATGTCTAATACATATCCCTGTTCGGACGTTATCAAGATGCGGTTATGATTAGAATCAGATATCAGAAGTCTGTTGGCTGCTAAATCTGCGATAATTTTTCCCGGAAAAGATAATGTTCTTTCATCATTGTCGAAGATTTCTTCTTGGGCGTGGTATGAAGATTCAGAGTTCTTGTTGTTGTACTTGCCTGAATTTGAATAGATATTGTTTACGACAGAATCTAGTTTCTCAAATGAAACCTCTCCTTCAATTCTGCAATCTATATTGCCATCGGGATCTATCACAATTATTGTTGGCCAGACCTGTATATTATACTGCTGCCAGATACTGAGGTTTTTGTCGTTTATAA
>CAUZSC010000047.1:0-10152 GCA_963582505.1 Dehalococcoidia bacterium | reverse complement strand
AATATGGGTATTCCACCAGTAACCCATATGCTCAGAATGTTTGATTCAAGATTTTCTCTTAGATGTGGTATACCTTCCATTGCTTCGTCTAATGTTTGTTCAAGTTGTACGACAGCATAAACAGTCTTTCCATCGTCAGAAACCATAAATGGGTCGCCTGACTTGTATGGAGTTAAGAAACTTGCAACCTCAGGTCGGGCTTCCGAAAGAGTTGTTAATGCTCTATTAACTTCGTCACGATACTCTTGGTCAGTGTAATTTAAGGATTCACTTTGGAAGACTACTGTTACAGAAGCCTGTGTAAGTCCCATATCCTGCTCTAGGATATCTATTCCTTTTTGCGATTCAGTGTCAGTACGCCCAAACCCACTACTCAATTCATCTGTAACTAACCTACCAAAAGGCATTGCAAGTAGTAATATTAGAACCCAAGTTCCTATTACTACCCACCGCCACTTATACATTAAGGTTCCCCAAGCGTAAAGCATGAATTTCCTTCCGTCCTAATTGGGATTAATTCCAAGAGGGAGATACACATTTCAAACAGGCTAATTATACGTGATATATATAAAATCGCTAGTGTTTATAGCCCTTGTTCCGGTAGGGGTTTTGGGCAATAGAGGTATAAGCAACATTGCTTTATTTATTACTTGAACCTATGATCTGACGAGTGGTATAAATAAAGTATGCTAGCTACTAACCTAGGGAGTTATGCCGGATGCAAAAATACCTAGTTGATCTTGGACCCGGTTTGAGTCTATGCTGCTTTATCGCTTTAGCAATTACTTTAGTGACTAACAGTGTTGATATAACCTTTCTGGATCCACTGGTCATAGCATTAGTTGTAGGTGCTCTTTATAAAAACATCTTTTCATCATCCATATGGCATGTGCGGGGATCTAAGATCGCAGAAAAATATATCCTCGAACTCTCTATAGTGATGCTAGGTGCAAGTATATTCCTTCCAGATGTGGCAAGTGCCGGAGCACCATTGTTCATACTTATAGCGGTTGGTGTTGTTGGAAGCATGCTTATAGCCTTGTTTGTTGGCTACTGGATTCTTAATCTGGACGGGAAACTTGTAACGCTGATTGGGGTTAGCAACTCTATATGCGGTAATGCGGCTGCAGCCACTATAGCTCCAATAATAGGTGCAAGTTCCACTCAACTTGCTACGGTTATGGGTATAAGTAGTATCCTGGGAGCAGCACAGATAATTCTGCTGCCGCTACTTGTTTCGAGTTTTGGGTTAACTGATTATCATTATGGAATAGTCTCAGGTATGGCTGTATATGCAGTGTCACAGGTTTATGCCGCTTCTGCTACAGTCAGTGCTACATCTGCCTCGGTAGCTACATTCGTCAAATTGTGTAGAGTTATGCTTCTTGCTCCAACGGCATTTGCGGTGCAAACAATAGTATCTCTGCGAATGTCCACTGCTAGCAGCGGAACAGGGAAGGGGAGTGCTTCACCTGTTAGCACTAGCACATCCATAAACAGATATTTACCCTGGTTTGTTATTGGATTCCTGCTACTGGCAATATTAAGATCTACAGAGATTATTAACGAAGGTTTAGGAGATCAGATAAGGCAGGTATCTAGGTATTCATTTCTTATTGCTATGACTGCTGTTGGAATGAGTGTAGACATAAGAGAGATATTTAATGTAGGGCTTAAGGTAGCAGTTGTTATTTGTTCAGTAATAGCCTATATGCTATTAGTAAGCCTTATTGGTGGGCAATTAATCCTCTGATATTAATATCAGTATATTGTAAAAAGGTGCACATATGTTAAAGATAATAAAATGGCTTAGAAACATTCTATTTTTCATATTGGGCATAGATCAGCTCAAAGAATCTAAGGCAGATCTCGATAGTGAACGCCTTAAAGAGCAATTTAAACTTATATCACATGATGTTATCAGCGAGATGCAGAAAACTTTCCTGACTACAGCCGAGCTTCAATTCAAGGCTCAACAACAGCTAAATGATAACGACCTCACAAACAAGAAAAACCTGATAGACCAGCGACTTGAGGCTATGACTAAGGATATGGCTAAGGTCACAGAGTATATAAACAAAGTAGAGGTGGATAGGCAGAGGCAGTACACAGAATTGGATGTTGGAATAAAACAGGTAGCTGAGAATACGAGCAACCTTGAAAAAGTACTTAACAATCCTCAATCCAGAGGTCAGTGGGGAGAGCACGCTGCTGAGGATATTCTCCGTAGCCAGGGTCTTATAGAAGGCATAAGTTACCTTAAGCATTTCGTACTTGATAATGGAGCAGGTATTCCTGACTATACTTTTTTGCTTCCACAAGGTAAGAAACTGCACATGGATGTAAAATTTCCGTTTACTAATTATAACGTGTATATCAAATCCGAATCTGAAACAGATAAAGAAACATATAAATCTAACTTCCTGGCTGATGTGCGTAATCGTATAAAGGAAGTTACTAAATATGTAGATAGTGGGGACGAAGCAGTAGACTACGCTTTATTCTTCATTCCTAATGAAGGGATTTTTCACTTCATTGCAAGTGAAGACCAAGAGATATTTCAAACAGCACAGAGGGCAAAGGTAATATGCTGCTCACCTATGACACTTATAGTAGTGATATCAGTAATAAGACAAGCCGTAGAGAATTTTGCACTTGAACAACAGTCGAATGAGATGCTCGTTATTCTCAATCAGTTTAAGAATCAATGGGAGATGTTTTCCAAAGCCTTTGAAGGATTGGGGAAGAATATAAACCAAACTCAGAGGGCGTTTGAAAGCCTTCAAGGTACCAGGAGCAATCAACTTAACAGGCCACTTCAGAAATTGGATCAACTTCGTCAAAACAGGGGCTTATCATCAGCAGACTTTGAGCCAGAGTACTACGAGATTGATAATACTGATGACGAATTAGAAAAGCATTCAACAAATGGATCAAATAATTAACATGGTTACAGCGAAGTCCATTTAGGCATGAATATAACCTATCCTATACACAAAATATAGAGAATAGTTTCTATTGCCGTTCTAGATACTATTAGTATTTTGTGTGGATCTTATCACTGGATGTTACTCAGAATGTTAAGATCTCATGTAACAATGATAAAATACATACGTTCATGATAATAGCGAGACTGCTTGGCCTTGTGGGTGGAGCTATCGCCTTGGGATTTGTGCTCATGGAGAAATTTGGTCAGTAATAAATATTTTTAGGAGACCATTAAAGTGAATTGGATTGATTTTGTAATTATAGGTATATCAATAACAAGTATTCTTATAGGCTGGAGAGTTGGATTATTAGGCACTATTTTCACAACCGCTGGGCTTTTCCTTGGAATTCTTTTTGCAGGCAGATTCTCAGATGATATAGCAGCGTTAATTACAGATTCTGTATCCAATGATACTTTGGCGACAGTTATATCCTATGCAGTGATAATAATCGGAGCCTTCATTGTATCTCAGATAGTTAAAAGTACAACGAAGCGAATGCTGAATATGTTACTGCTCGGATGGGTAGATTCGGCAGGGGGTATTTCCTTAGGGTTCCTAGCAAGCATGATCATATGTGGTGCATTGCTTATCACACTTACTAGATTATCTACTGATGTTGTATCTAGTACACCCGGTGACTCTTTAGGGACTATGTTAATTAATTCTCAGAGGTCAGAGGTTCAAAGTTCAATACATAACTCTCTTGTAGAGTCTTCACTTGTCCCTACTTATGTAGATATAGCACTCATGTTGCCTGAAAACGCGTTAGACATTGTCCCAGAGGAATTTAGGTTGGTAATGGCATCCCTTGATGAAGATATAAAAGCATTCAAATTAGCTGAAGGTTCTAAACAGAATTAAATAATTTTATTAATAGGAGCATGGAATGAAACTCATAAATTATTTAATTCTGAGCTTGCTAATTACATCTGTTGGAATAGCTTGTGGAGGAGGCGATGCTGCGCCGGCTCCGGTAGCTACTACAGCGCCTGCACCAAAGGCAACAGCAGTTCCGAAGCCTAAAGCGACTACTGTACCTCCTACAGCAACACCCACACCAGAACCCACACCGAACGCATCACTTAATAGTGGACTTATTTCGTATTTCAGGGGCGATCCCGGTGAGATTTGGACAGTTAATACGGATGGGACATCCAACTCGGTGAACGTAGCGAACCTAGGCATAAGCTGCTGTAGTCTCGATTGGAGTACTGACCATCAAAAATATGTATTCAATAAATACGACACAGCTAACAACTGGCCAGGGACATTTACACCGTGGACTTTGACGGAACCGGTCTGAAGTGATTAACCGAAAATGGCATATTCGACAGTCAGGATCCGATATGGTTACCGGGCGGAGATAGAATCGGATTTACGTCAAGGGTTGGCGAAGATGAGTATGACAGCATCTTCACCATAAACAACGATGGAACGGAGCAGGTTAGAATCACTATCGATGGTGGCGGCTTACATTTCTTTAGTCCGAACTGGTCCGCTGATGGAACCAATATAACGGCACTCCTTTTTGAACCGGTACTCGGAGGCGAGTGGGAGGTTGTGGTAATGGACGCTGATGGCTCCTCGAAGATGGAAGCAAGAATCCGAGAGAGAAATACGCAGTTTACTAATGGTGATGGATTACCATCCACGGTGGTGGACTTCCATCACCCTTGGTCTCCGGATGGGAATAAGATTCTGTTTTCGAGACGTATGACAGTCGGATACTGGGATATTTATGTGGTAAACGCAGATGGGACTGGCTTAACGAATATTACTAACACGAGTGATGAGACAGAACTGTATGGTGGATGGTCTCCAGATGGATCCCAGGTTGTCTACGTTAACGAGGTATGGGACCCTAAACATGATGCTACTGGTTACCCGGATCTACATCGTGGATAGCGATGGCTTAAATAAGACTACGCTGATTGATACCTCGAGCACGCTCATGGCGAGCCCGATATGGCGGCTCGACTTGGGTCACTAGGGTTTTCAGTAGAATATATAATGTTCAAGAAATCGCTAAAGATAGTGCGAATGATAATATTCATAACAATACTTGTGCTAGTGATAGCAATTGCAACCCCACAAGGGAGATCTGCGCTTAAGACGATAGGATTCGTTTTCCAGGTAATCCCGTCTATTCCTGTTAAACCGTTGGCATTATTTTCAAGTGAACCAATCAGAGAAGAAGTCAATTTTCCACGAACCTTTACAGATGGAATAGCTGATATATACAGACCCAAGAATGATAAGAAGAATGCGGCTGTATTACTCTTTCTGGGTGTTAATCCGGCAGGCAGGGATGATTCCAGGGTAGTTGATCTCGCAGAAAGTTTAGCTCGCACTGGCATGGTAGTCATGATTCCCTGGTCAGACACAATGACCCAAAATCGGATTGAGCCTGACGAAGTAGGTAATCTCGTGAATGCATACAAATACCTTATGAAACAGGAGTATGTAGATGCTGATCGTGTTGGGATAGGTGGGTTTTGTGTCGGAGCTTCACTTGCAGCTGTTGCGGCTCAGGATACGTCTATTAGGGATAATATAGCTTTCATAAATTTGTTCGGTGGCTATTTCGACGCCACAGATCTTATGGCCTCTATATCTAGTGGTACCAGGTTTGGTGATTATGGTGAACAGCCTTGGGAGCCGAGTGAGCTTGCTACATCGGTTTTGAGGGGACATTTAATACAAACCTTGACGCTGGAAAGTGACAGGCTTTTGATAGAAAATATATTTATAAATCAAGAAGAAAAAACTGCTAACGGAATAGAGACTTTATCAGAACAAGGTAAGAGGGTATATAAACTGCTTAGTGGCACGTCTTTATATGAAGCCAGAGAATTAATAAGTGAGTTACCAGTAGACTTTAAGGACGAGATGGAAATCGTATCTCCTATAGGAAATGTCAAAGATATTAAAGGCAAAATTCTAATAATGCATGATGCTTCTGACAATAACGTTCCTCCAGAGGAATCCAGACGGTTGTTTGAGTCTGTAAGCGATAGGGAGGATGTGGTTTACACTGAATTTGCTTTCTTTAATCACATGGACCCTGCCAGGGATGTTGGTCCTCTGACGTGGGTTGTAGATGTGTATAAGCTTTTCATGCACCTTTACAACATAATACGTATAACTTAGTACGGAAAAGCAAGGTGATAAATGCAATTGAAATTTAACATTGTGAGAATTGTCTCCAAGATACACGGATATATATACCGTGCGTCTGGTGGACGGATGGGTAAGAACTTAGGCAGGCAAGAGATCTTGTTGCTTACCACTACTGGTAGGAAATCTGGTAAGAAAAGAAGTGTTCCTCTGGCTGCTATAAATTATGAAGGCAGATATTTGGTTGTAGCATCTTTTGGAGGTAGTCCAGTTCACCCTGCTTGGTTCTTGAATATAAGAGATAACTCAGTGGTACAAATCCGACTGGGTGCTGTAATACTACAGGCTAACGCCTCAATAATTGAAAAAACGAATTCAATATACGAGGAATTGTGGGATAAGGCTGTGGATACCTATCAGGGTTTTGACAGTTACAAGAAGGCGACTACAAGGAACATACCAATAGTTGTTCTTGAGCCAGTTTATTAGCGATTCATAAGAAGTGTAGCCGTGTTCTCAAAGTATTCAGTCAAGAGTTTGGTTTCATATTCAGGGGCATCCATGGATTTCACTGCGGCTGTCATATGACTTACCCAAGCATCTCTTTCAGCTTGCCCGATAGCAAATAGCCTGTGCCTTTGCCTTAATCTAGGATGTCCTCTTTCAACAGAGTATTGGGCAGGGCCTCCAAAATATTGGACCAGAAATCCTGACAAATGAGCTTTTCCGGGATCTAAGTCTTTGGGATACATTGGTCTCAATAACGGCTCGTTCGTAACATATTCGTAGAATCTATTAACAAGTTCTATAAAAAAAGCTTCTCCACCCACTTTGCTGTAGACGAGCAGTATGTCTTCATTTATACCTGGATTACCCTGTAGCATAGATTATTCCCCTGACATCTTATGGTTGTTATTTTTAGTAGTTTACAATATGTTGGGTAATGGTTCCAATGAAGTATTAGAATGGTGTGCATTATTCTAGTTCGTTGATCTAGTTGTGGGGATATAAATTGAGCTACATTGAAGATAATCATATTCAGGCAGGTTTGTGGCTACGACTATGGGCCACGCTGATAGATCTCCTGATAATATTTATGATTATGTCTGCAAGCTTTACACTTGTAGATAAAATTGCAGATATTGCTGAAGGCCAGAGAATTGTTTCATTCTTAGCATTAGTAGTGGGTATATTCATATTATTGATTCCAGGCATATACCTTTGGGTTTTTACCTGGGCAACTGGGCGGACGCTTGGCAAAAGGATATTCAATCTGAGCGTTGTTGATGAAGAAGGAATGGCACTCAGATTGGGGCGAAGTTTCCTAAGGGAAGCAATATTAAAATACACTCTAAATATAGTTGGCATATTTATTCCAATTTGGTATATCGGTTTCATATGGATAGGTTTTGACAGGCATAGCAGGGGTTGGCACGACAGAATATCAGGCACATATGTTATAAGAGGTAATCCAACACTACCAACAATAAGTAACAGGAAGTCACTGGACAGACGAGAATCTATATCAAGATTTGTGATGTCTATATCAATACTTCTTGTAGGCCTGTTTCTCTCAGTGCTAGCTATAAATTACATGTCTGGTCTTATCGGATCCATTTTAAGTGATAGTGACAATATTAAATCTGTGAATGAACCTTTGGTTCCAAGTTTTTATGAGTTGGGAGATGATAATAGCCAGCAATCAAAAGACGAGTGGCAAAGAGTTCTTGAAGTTAATAATTATGTTGCAGATATAATTCCTGTGGGGGTAGAGGATACATCAAAGGAATTAATCATCTTTATTCCAGGGCATGGTTTAAATTTTCAGGACGTATCTGCCATATCGAAGCTTGAGGACAAATATCAGGTTCTGATCCTTGTATACGACAAGAGGAAAACAATCAATATAATTGGCTATGAAATAGCAGATGCTATAGAGCGTTATTCAAGGTATAGGAGTGACAGACCTGTAGTAGCCGGGACATATATTGAAAAAAATATTAGTATCATTGGGCATAGTTTGGGGGGCACTGTAGGGACGCTCGCAATTAAGCACCTATCAGACAGAGGAATTATTGGAGATAATGTAGATAGCCTCTTTACCCATGTCAAGTTTATCAATATAGATGCACCATGGAGAGGCATAGATGTGCCTAAAATACTTACCTTGCCAGGTATAAAGCATTTGGTAGGGGAGATATTCCCATTGGTACCTGTGGAAAAGCCGCCATCGCTTAGTGGGCTATCTATAGTCAATGGTACTACTTCTATGAACGTACTTTTGAACGTAGATTTACCAGATAATGTTAACCTGCAGATAGTGAGCGTTATACCAGAACCTGGGGTTCTTCAGAATAGGAATCCGTATCCAGTTGATGGTTGGTATTCTATGGAATTAAATGAAGACGAAATCATATCAATATGGGATACATTTTCTTCTGATGATGTAGACTTAACTTCATTAGGCAGATGGATGTTCCCATCATTTACATATAAACAGAACCTGCATCAGCTATTTCGCACCTTAGAAAGAGATAGTGATTATGACAAATACTCACATTTATTGATAAAACATGCGAAAGAATCAAACGATATAAGTGAATTTAAAATGAGATATGATTTTGTTATATCAAATATAATAGATACGTTTCAGGGAGAGCATACTAATTTCATGTGGGAAGATGAAACTTTTATTGATTGGCTAAGGGTTTCTCTTTTAGATATTGAAGGATAGAAGGAAACTGTAATTGTATTAGGTGATTAGATTGTTAAATGCAATAAAATTGGGTTTGATTGGGTGCATGTCTTTTAGCGGTAGATCTACAAGAACTGAGTTTTGGTGGTGGATATTCTTTTGTGTTTTGGTATTTGTATTTTCTGTGATAATAGTAGGATATCTAAATGCATATGGCATTGCACTTATTGGACTATCTTTGACAGTGTTGTCAGTGCCGACTAGTGCTGTTTTTACTAGGCGCCTTCATGATATTGGTAAACCCGGATGGTGGCAGATACCAATGTGCATGATGGGGGGTATTGGTATGTTTTTTGTGCTCTTAGGAGGGCTGGGTTTCGTGTTTGGTATCTTACTATTTTATATGGCTATATTCTTATTGCTATTTAGCTTTACTGGAGTGTCTCTGGTCTCGTTATGCCTTATGTGGTGTTTGTTTTGGTTGGGAAGGCCTGGTGATGATGGACAAAACTTGTATGGAATAGGTCCCAAAATATAACAGCTTAAAGATTCAAAATGGTCATAATAAAAGAGGACTCTAGTTTTAGACTAGAGTCCTCTTTATTATACTGCAATATCAGTTTTGGTTAAGGTTTTACCAGCGTGGGCCACTGCCTCCGCCTGTGCGCTCTTGACGCGGCCTAGCCTCATTTACTGTTAGGGATCTTCCAATTAAATCCTTACCATTTAGGTTATCTATTGCTGCTTGAGCTTCCCCTGCAGTTGGCATTTCCACGAATGCAAAACCTTTCGGTCTCCCAGTTTCCCTGTCCTGTATCATTGATACTTCCTCCACCTCACCGTACTGCTCGAATGCTTCTCTTAGTTGGCTCTCACTAGTCTCGTACAATAAGTTTCCGACATAAATCCTCAAAATCTCTACCTTCCTTACTCTATCTATTTATGCATAGCAGATTGCTAACATAACTTTCTTATTTTCTACCATATTGCGTTTTTGTGCAATAGTTTCATTGTTATACAATTGCTTGATTATATAAACGGGCTTCTTGATAACAATGGGAGTTTGGCTGTTGCCAAAGAACCAAGCATACTTTTCTTTGGCCTGTGATCTATGGTTGTTCGCATGTAACTTTTACTACTATCTTGGTTCATACTGTTGATAGCATTTGCAGTTATGTTTATAAAACCACGATTTACTTCTTCGTTCGACATCGATTAAGTCCTTTCTAGAAATATTTGGCAGGAGACTAACCGATACATGGGATATACGAAGGAGTCTGGATTACATGTTGAGACAAAACTGAGGTTCCACGAAGAGTCCACATGGGAAACAGAATACGCTATGTTTAA
>CAUZSC010000046.1:0-10817 GCA_963582505.1 Dehalococcoidia bacterium | reverse complement strand
CATTATAACCGTCATACAGATACAGTTGTGGGCGATAGAGGACTCGAACCTCCGACCCCCTTGCGTGTAAATAATGAGACACCCTGTAACACCAAGTAACTGTACGTAACATATTGTAGCTACACAAGGGGTTATCTGTAACATCGCGTAACATACTGTTAATCCCCGTGGGTCTACTAATGGGTCTACCAAATCCTGACCACTTTTCGGATAGATATTAGTGTAATAAAGCCTAATGCTATAATTAACTAAGCAAATGCGGTGGAGGGGTGCATTGTACCAGTACTCTCTAAGAGCATATCATATCGCCTCTTCAGCAACTCCTTGCGGGCTCCTGAGTAGGTAAGTAAGCGGTATCGTCATCAAGATAGTCGCCAATGTGGTCAGGATAGCGATATCGTAAGTCCCGGTGGAGTCGAAAACCCAACCGTATAACACAGGTCCTATCACGCCTGAACCGTAGAAGCCGATTTGCAACATACCTTGGAGAGTCCCAAACGACCTAGCTCCGAATAACTTCATCATGAGGATCGGTCTTAAAGGTACGGTGCCACCGAATCCAATACCGAACGTGAGGGCAAAGACGACTGCGAGCCAGTACTGTTCCGGGCCGATTACAAGTATGATCAGTAATCCAATAATCTGAAACCCTATGAGCACGCCCATAACCACTCTGTAGTCAAGCATATCCGCCAGGACACCGGAGCCAATCCGCCCGATGCCACTCAGAAAAAACATCAACCCTAAAACGCTCGCTGCCTGAGTGGCGCTATAGTTGAGGTCCTCCATAAGAGGGATAAGATGTACCATTAGGCCGCTGATTCCCACAAACATAAGTGCATATAGCGTCACGACAACCCAGAAAACCTGTGTCCTAACTGCCTGAGCCGCCGTATACCCGTCGGTGGCTCCATCTAGAGGATGATCTTGGACCTCAGTATTAAGTGCAGATACCGCCTCGAGCTTATCGCCGTCCGCAAGGTAGCCGTATGGCTCCGGTCTTGCGCGCGCCACCATGGCTAGCGGAATACCCACTATCCACAACCCGATTCCAAGTACGATTGTCGCAATGCGCCAGCCTATCATTCCCTCCAGAACCGCGATGATGACCAACGAAGGTCCTCCTAATACAGGCCCCAGCATGGCAATCCCCAAGGCTCTGCCTCGCGTCCTCCGAAACCAATTGGCAACGGCGGCTACCCAAGATACCCCGTGGGTGGCTCCGGACATTCCAAACGAGGCGATCAAAAAAGCTATGTAAAAAGTGAATAACGAGTCGATGAATCCCAACATTATCATTCCCGCTCCACCGATTATGACCCCGAACAGAATGACGACTCGTGGGCCCCAGCGATCAACCAGCACCCCTACTACAGGTGCTAACAACCCTTCTTCAACCGCGCGCAGGGAGAAAGCCCCAGAAGTGAGGGTTCGAGACCAGCCAAACTCTTGAAGTATCGGGAGGAAAAACACGTTGAAGCCAAGGCCGAATGCCAGAGTCAGGTAAAAGTTTAGCCCAATGCTGGCGGCTACGATGTACCATCCATAGAAGATTTTTGTCATAATTTGCGCACCGTTTGCATGCTGACAGTATAGCTGTTTCCGGAGAGGGAAGGACATTCCAGAGTATCCATCACAATGGATATCTACACTCATATCAGACCAACAATGCAGAAGAATTACATAAAGGACTTCGTACTAAAAGGTCATCAAATAACCCAATAATTATGCAAATGGTAGTACTAAAGGTGGTACCTAGCCCAAAATAAAAGCCCTGAGCTTCTCGATTGGGGATTCTTTGGTGTATTATTTCTTACGCCGTTGGTATATTCATTGGGTTTGGTTCGAAAAGTGACCCAATAGAAGGATTCGTGTCCAGCATCCTCTACGGCACCTTGCTATTACTGCCTTTTGTGATAATTTGCGATCTTGATCATATGAGAAAGAGCTAATGTATCTAGCTAAAATCAAGCCTTCGTTATATCGTTGGTGGAGACTGGCAATACCAATTACCAGTTTCATAGTGATTATGTTACTCCCAACCCCACAAGGTCTTTCTGCACAAGGGCACAGTGCTCTGGCTACAATGATACTTGCACTTGGACTCTGGGGCACTGAGGCATTTCCAATAGGTATTACCTCAGTAACATCCATAATAATATTAGTAGCGATTGGAGGATCAGATCCCTGGAATTCTATACATGGATTTAAATCTCCTGTTGTGTTTTTCCTTTTAGGAGTATTGACTCTGGGTCTGGCATTAGCACAGTCTGGATTAGCTGACAGATTGGCGCATAGATTTGTTATACGATCAAGATCACTTTATTGGCAATCGATTCTCTCATTCCCAATTACTACTTTTTTGGTACCTTCAGCGATAGCCAGAGGAGCAATACTTATTCCTGTGTATCGTACTGCATTTGAAATTCTTGGTGTCACTCAGAAGGCACCCCTTGCTAGATCTATAATGATGGCATTAGCTTCAGTAAATCGGCTCGCATCTACTGCCCTTCTTACTGGGGGAGTGACACCTATTGTTGCTGCTGCCTTATTGAGCGTGGTCCAAGAAGGAGGATTTTCATGGGGTAGGTGGTTCGTTCTAATGGCAGTACCCTATTATGTGCTTATAGCCATAGCAAGCGTCATAATATACGCTGCTTATAGACCGCGAAATCCTAGCTTGAATCTCTCTACTCATATAGATTCCCCACAGGGCCGTTTTTCTGGAAGGGAAAAACGAGCCAGCCTGATACTTCTGATGGTTTCAACTCTTTGGTTTACAGATTTCATTCATCACTGGCATCCATCTATTCCAGCTATCTTAGCAATGATAGTCATACTTCTACCCAAGATAGGCATAATAAATGTGTTGGTTTGGGTGCGTAGGCTGAGTTGGTCTAATTATCTAGTTATGGGAGCTGCATTGAGCTTAGCGAATGCACTAATAGAATCAGGTGCAGCTGATTGGATTGCAAGTGGTGCTTTAAATTCCATACCCTCCCGTGGGCATTCACCAATAGTGAGTCTTTTAGGTTTAATGGTAGGATCTAGTCTACTACGATTAATGATACCCAACATCACAGGGTTCTTGGCATTGGCTATTCCTGTATGCATATCTGTGGGAAGTGGATTAGGGCTAAATCCTTTGATATGTGGGCTAGCAGTGACAATTGTTGGAGATGGAGTGCTTTACTATCCCGCACAAAGTCCTTCAGCAACAATTCCTTACTTAGAGGGCCATCTTTCAGCTGGAGAAATCCTGCTCTTTGGCATAATAATGACTGGAGTTTGCTATGCTATAGTCATTGGGTTGGCTATACCATATTGGTCTTTATTAGGAGAAAGCCTACTCAATTGATCTTAGACGTGCGTGAGTATTTTAATACCCAAAGATTTTCTCTGAGCTATATGATTACAAATTTTGAGTCTTACGTATAATCTAAGATATTGTGTAACTTCCGTTTACAGAGGAATGTCGATAATGTTATCTCTATACTAAGATCCTCAGTTTTCTCTAAGGAAACCCTCGATACGTGCCCTTTTCTCGCCAAACTCCTCTAACTCTTCTGGTGCCATAGAAATTGTTGCTGGTATACTCAGACAGAGGGTTGCTGGTGGAGAACGCTCGGCAGATTAGGGAAGATGGTGGTATCGTGATTGATGGGGATAGGTAGGTAGTTAAGGAGTAGTGAGAATGAGACTACCAATAGTTCTAGCGGTGCTGACTAGTATCCTTGTGCTCGCTTGTTCTTCTACTGCCCCTGCTCCAGCAGAGCCTACTTCCAACATCGACGCAACGGTAGAAGTTAGGCTAAAGGAAGAAAGAGCTTCTCAACCCACTTCAACTCCTAGCCCAACTAATACTCTTCCACCTAAGCCAGCTAGTACTGTAGTACCGCAGCCGACAAATACGCCTACCCCAATTTTGCCGCCGATGGTTCGCGGCCAGAAGGATTCGGCAATAGAAGTCACCGTTTATAACGCAGAGAAGGTATGGCCCGGGACTACGCTTTTATCGGACCATCATGATGAGGACAGTCCTAGGATCATTGAGGTAAACATGCTTGGGGAGGTCACGTGGCAGTATGTTCTTGCGGAGGATTTCAAGCAATACACCAATCCTGGTCAGGATGTGGAACGACTAGCAAATGGAAACACTCTTCTGGTTATGCCAGGGAAGGGTATTGTAGAGGTTTCCAATGAAGGAGACATGGTGTGGTCTCACATGGATGAAAAGGTTTCCCATGACGCTGACCGACTCGCCAATGGGAATACTCTATACGCATTTGGTTATAACGACGGTTTAGAAGATGCCCAAGCAAAAGAAGTAACTCCCGATGGTGAATTAGTCTGGCAATGGTACGCCAAAAATTATTTCAATAAAGAGCCGTATGTAAACTTATCTCGGAACGGATGGACTCATACCAATGCAGTCGAGAGGTTAGAGAACGGTAATACTTTAATCAGTCCGAGAAATTTTGATTTGTTGGTAGAAGTAGATTCTGAAGGTTCCTTAGTAAGGACTCTTGGAGACGGTATGCTAGTTGATGCTCACGACCCAGAATTCCTTAGTACTGGGAATATATTGGTCTCTAACCAAGTTAGGCCTCATCAGGCATTAGAGTTTGACCCTGAAACAAACAAGATTGTTTGGCGCTTTGTGCCCCCGTATCCCCAGATAGCAAATAACTTTTCTGTCAGTTTTGCAGATGCAATACCAGTTATGATGCCGATTAGAGACGTAGATAGGCTCCCTAACGATAATGTCCTAATCACCGGGTATCCTTTCATCATTGAGGTTACTCGAGATGGGGAAATCGTCTGGCAGCTTCAATATGCAGATATGGAGTCAATTGTCGAAGGCCGTTCAGGTTCAAACAAAGGACCTTCTTACGGGTTTTACAAAGCTCAGAGAATTAGTGTCCTAGGTAATAAATAAGACCTCTCAACTTAACGAGAGGTCTTATTTTGTGCCTAAATTAATGGTGGGCGATGGAGGACTCGAACCTCCGACCCCTTGCGTGTAAAACAAGTGCTCTAACCAACTGAGCTAATCGCCCAAGACATTCTCATAATGGTGCGCTTGGCGGGACTTGAACCCACGGCCTCAGCCTTCGCAGGGCTGCGCTCTATCCAACTGAGCTACAAGCGCAATTTTATCTGAGATTTATATTATTGCAAGCCTAACCTAATCGACATTTGAAGACTTATGATTAATCTGTATATAAATCACAATCTAAAACGTAAATGCCATTCTACCTCTTGGAGTGTGCACTAGCAAGATTAGATATTAGACATATTCCTTGCATATAACCCAAATGTAGCATTAGAATCCAGACAAATCTAATAGGAATAGATTATAACTATGCAACATCTGAATCCTTTGGTATATACAGGTACGGCAAAAGGTCCTTTTCGAGATAAGAATGAGGATTCAATAGGTGTAATAGAAAGGCCAGATGTTAAAAATGGTATAGATGCAGTTTACGCTGTAGCAGATGGGTTGGGGGGTCATGAAAGAGGCGAGGTGGCAAGCTCTTTGGCCATATCAATGCTCATGAATGTATTTGGAGCGGAAAATCAACATCCAGGAAACATAACAGAAGATCTATCTGATTTCCTGTACTCCACGCTATGTGCAATAAGCCAATCAATATGTGATGTCGGGGTTACTGGAGAATCTATACACAGGGACCCTTTTACAGCAGGTATGGCAACTACATTAACAGCTGCTGTATTGGTTGGTCGGAATATATACATAGGACATGCCGGAGACAGCAGAGCATATTTGATAAATAATGAAGAAATATCACAAGTAACGGAAGATCATACTTTAGTGGAAGAGCAAATACGTCAGGGAGTAATCTCCCGGGAACAAGGCAAATTCCTTAACCGAAATGTCATAACTCAAGCATTAGGGTTAGACAAACCACTTTATCCATATACTTCTTGTCATAATTTATCCAAAGGAGATACTCTGTTGATATGCTCAGACGGACTACATGGTTTCTTGGATGATAAATCTATATTAGGTGTAATGAAAACTTCTGGGCACAATGATACCCCGAAATCACTAATACAGGCTGCATTAGACGCAGGAAGCAATGATAATATTTCTGTAGTTTTGGTTTCATTCTAATCTATTGGCAAGTAATTAATATGGTAGATCATCAATTTCAATACACTACAGAAAATGACATTCCTCTGCCTGATAGCATAGGCAGATTCAAAGTCATTGAATTCGTATCTAGGAACAGCGGATCTCAAGGTTCAGTGTATAAAGCTATAAACCCGGATAACAATACTGAAGTAGCTATTAAGGTTATCGGTAATTCGTTTCAATCCTATAGCCAATCTTTAATATCAGCACTAGTTGGAGAAGATGATATGGAGCAGCTGAGAAGGGAAGCTGGCATACTACATACACTAGACCACCCAAATATTGTTAAGCTTTTGGAAACAGGTTACGACCCTGAATACGGAACTTATCTAATAATGGAGTGGATATCTGGCGGCAATATCCAGTCTATACTTGATTGGTATAATGTAAAAAAGTTATCAATATCACTTGCATCTAAAATCATCATTAAAATTTTAGAAGCTCTTGAAGCAGCTCATAAATCAGGCATAACACACCTAGATATAAAACCTCACAATATTCTTATTACCGAAGATGAAGATGTCAAATTATCAGATTTTGGCATTGCCGGTAACAGCAAAGATAAGATACTTGCAGGCCGCGGTACAGAGGGTTACATGGCACCAGAACAACAAGATCCTAACAGAATCAACCTTGTTGGTCCCACATCTGATATCTACTCTGTCGGAATATTATTAGTAAAAATGTTGACTGGTCATTTACCTCGCAACAGAAAGGACATGGAGAAAATTCTGGAAACAATGCCCAAAAGCCTATCAAAATTTATTGACTCGGCCACCAAGGAAGATCCATCATCAAGATTCCAATCAGCACAAGATGCCCTGAGACACTTCCTGACTATAATTTAATACTAAGAAATATTATTTCTTTTACGGATAGAACAAACAGATGTGTAAATAAATTCATCAATATACGCCAGCTGATACCTATACCTAAAGTAGCATGGATACAAGATTCTTTGCACAACGCACCAACACAACGTTCAGCGTTAGTTCTCCATAGAGTCTTAAATACCCAGCTCAATCAATTCTTTTAAGTAATCTTCACCCAAGATTCGTCTGTACTAGCCTGTTGCAAAAAGGCTAAGGTGTGTTGCCTCCTAGCAGCTTCCTGGAAATCAGGGCCGGCATGAGTACCGCCTCTTATTTCCTCTGCAAATTTACGGAACATCTGGGCCATATTAACTGGAATACCTTGAGGTACACTTTCTGGTACCCACAGTAGCTCAGCTGGCGGCTTTATTACTGCCAGAGCCTGTTCATCGCTTCTAGCACCTCTCAATATCGGATCAACCATCTCAACCATCTGGTCTGATGTAGCTATCAATGTCCCTGCTGTGCCATAAACTTCCATCCTAAATGCAGTACCATGCCAAGGGACACTAGAGATATGTGCGGATACTAATGCACCATTCACAAGTCTACCAACAATAGCCACGGTGTCTGGAGACGTAACGGCTACTTTGGCATCTGAATCAGCTACATCCCATTGCTTTACCTGGGTTGCAACTGTACCTGTTACTTCAGATAATTCCCCAAGGGCCCACAAGAATACGTCAAGGGCATGTCCAGTTGCTATATTCAAGGCATGCGCACCAGCTTCTTTTTTGGCATTCCAAGTCGCTCTCTGAGGCCTTGGTCGCATAATACCTGGCAAGAACATACTCATATTTGCAGATAGAATGTCTCCAACATACCCCTGTCCAACAAGATTACGGAGATGCTGAAAACTAGGGGCATAACGCGATTGAAGTGCAACCATCGTCTTAACTCCTTTTTGTTTAGCCAATAAGGCCATCTTGTCAGCCTGTTCAGCATTAGATCCTAAAGGCCATTCGCAAAAGACGTGCTTTCCTGCCTCTAATGCAGCCATAGCTACTTCAAAGTGTGAAGGCGCTTTAACACAGACATCTACAACTTCTATATCGGGATCTAAAACCAACTTTTCGTAATCCCAGTATGCCTTCTTCGCACCATATTGCTCAACAGATGCGTTAGCCGTTTCTTCGCTAGTCGTACATACGCCAACTAAATCATACTCAGGTAAACTCAATATAGCTGGCATATGAGCACGCATACCCCAACCATATTTAGCACTCGCACCAACTACACCCAAACCAATGCTATTTTCTGTACTCACAGTTTAAGTAGCTCCAATCTTACAAATATTCGAATTTTCATCCCAAGGCTTATGGAATTAACAAAAGTTTACCAGTGGTAATCCTTGCCTCTAAATGCTCATGAGCAACCCTAGCTTCTTCGAGTTTATACTTATCGTAAATATGCAAATGCAGTTCCCCATTACCCAGCCATCTTAAAACATCACCTGCCCGTTGGGATATCTCTTCCATTGTAGCTGTATAAGATGCCAATGTAGGTCTAGTCAGGAATAACGACCGACCTGCCAATACGGTTGGAGACACTGGCGGTACTGGTCCACTAGACTGACCATATAACACCATATAACCTCTGGATTTAAGAGATGCAATACTTTTATTAAATGTGGTAAAACCTACAGCATCATAAACCACATCTACTCCGTGTCCAGAAGTTATATCTTTGACTTCTGCCTCGAAATCCTGTTCAGTATAATTTATTATATGGTCCGCTCCTGCTTGTCTCGCCAAGGTTGCTTTTTCTTCTGTAGAAACAGTGCCTATCACGGTTGCCCCTATGTTCTTGGCCATCTGGGTTAATAATAAACCAACTCCCCCTGCTGCTGCATGTATCAAACAGACATCCCCAGAACTAAGAGAATAAGTGTCATTACATAGATAGTGTGCAGTCATACCTTGAAGCATTACTGCCGCTGCTATATCTGTGCTTAACCCCTCTGGTACTTTCACAAGTGTCCAGGCAGGGACCACTATTTTCTGGGCATAAGAGCCAATTGTACTTGCAAAAGCAACCACATCTCCTGATGATACATTCGAGACATCGTCTCCTGTTTCCAAGACCACACCTGACGCCTCCATCCCTGGAATTGTTGGTAAACTAGCAGGATATAATCCAGTCCTTACATAAACATCTATGTAGTTAACTCCTATCGCATGAATTTCTATTAAGGCTTGCCCCCTAGATGGTTTTGGGTCTTCAATATCTACATATTGCAAAACGTCTGGACCGCCAGTTTGGGTGATCTGAATAGCTTTCATATTAATTACACTCCTCTAAGCCTTAACTACATTTTCTATATCATTCCTATGTTCTACGTAATGTTGGTGTACTATAGATGCTATCAAATCTCCTAAATAACAACTCGCATCAAAGTCTTTATCTTCCAAAGTATTCAGACGTGCAAGTAGGGCTCCATGAGCCTCATCCAAGTACCGCCAAATCATGGGCAAATCCATATTATTCTTCTCATGTAATTGCCTTTCATTGATATCTGGATCGGCAGCGAAATCTCTCTCTTCTCCGGTTTCTGCATAAGCGTTGATGATTTCTATTACCTCTTCATCCCAACTAGCTATGTGTACCAAAACCTGAGCTACACTCCATCTATCAATAAATGCAGGTTTCTCTCGGCTTTCAGTAGGTACAGCTTTGGCAGTTTCTAAAAAAGTTGACCATTCTTTAGCCAATAAACCCAAAACCTCACTTTTGCTCATGACTTTCCATATAATCCCTCCATAATTTGTTATGCGTATCTACTAAGAAATTGCCAAGTCAATTAATCTTGCACAATCTCAAATGATACGTTTGTATTTGGTGTTGCCACGGCAACACTACCATAAAGCGGTCAACGACGTTTCCATTTATCAACCATATCTTGACCTTTTGTTTTATCCAAACCCCACATGCGAATATTCACATCTATACGATCGAATACTGATATCTCTCCTTCTAATCTATCCGCTTCCCTATATGCATTCACTTCTGCCTGTATCCAACTTAATGAAATATCTTCGGTTGAAGCAATGCGCCCAATCATATTCACCGCACATGTACCAATACCACTCAAGAATAATTCCCCTGCTCCCCATTCCTCCCCACCATGGTCATCCACAACAATATTATGCCCCCTGGTACTCGTAATAGCCCTACCATGTATTCCCGTACTAGAAGTATTTGTTGAATAAGTGAGATTCAAATTAGTCATTTATACACCTCCTAACCGAATATAAAACCTCATTATACCTCGAGTGAATTTGTTATGTTAATATTTATCAACTCATGCAAGAGCCATAGCAAACCGTAACGGAGGACACCATTGTTATATTGCCCTACATGTAAATACGAATATTCATCAAATGTCTTGGTGTGCGTGCGATGTAACGCTGATCCAGAAGACATACCAGACAATCCATATAGATCAGTTATATTCAGGGTGTTGGCTATATCAGGCTCGGGCTTCATAGGCCTTGTTATCGGAGGTAGTCTTAGTGATCTATTCAGTCAACATATCCTCGGATACTTAGGGCTTGGTTCAGGTGTAGCTATTGGGACCCGCTTAATATCCAAGGACCAATGGTATCTTGGCATTGTAGCTCTGTTAGTACTCGTAGCCACTATATTTGTGCTAGGATTTTTAATTTTACTTATTGGGAGCTTCAGTAGTGCTACACTGCAGTAAATTGGAAAAAGTATATCATTCACAGCTACATTGAATAGCAGCATTGTATTGTGCATATATATGCTTATAATGGCATATATGT
>CAUZSC010000045.1:0-11014 GCA_963582505.1 Dehalococcoidia bacterium | reverse complement strand
ATTGATCTTAATTCGGCATCTTTAGTCAGTCTTTCTATATCAAAAGTATTTTCTTCAAATACTATTGTCTCTATAACATATCCAAGCCTCTCTATATTCCTCTTTATAGAAACACTATCTATAACATGCGCCAAATATTCTATGCTGCATGACTCTCCATCTCCTACTATTCGAACATTGACTATGCCTTGTAAAAATAACAAATCCTTTTCCAGTTCTGGCGTATCTATTAAAGAATCGCCGCCCTGCAATATTACCTTAAACTTGTTTAATGGAATATTGTAACCTGAGTCTCGAACTGCAGATATTATCGTAGAAAAGTCTGCATACTTGCTATCAACTTCTATGCTAGCGATCTCGTTAGCCAAATTCACAGACACAGAATATATTTCAGGCAAATCCCGTATAGCATTTTCAACGTGTATTACACAAGCAGCACACGTCATACCATCTACATCTAATCTAATATTCTTAGTAACCATGTATTACTCCTCATCAACTATAACTTTAAGTTAGCAAGTCTAACTATTAGAAAATTCAAATGTTTCTATACCCAGTAAGGCTTTATCTACAAGTTCATCGATATCCAAAGTGCTTTCTAATATTTCAAGTTCCTCAGGTGTGCTACGCGTCGCTGGATGCTTTGGCACGAACAAGCTACAACAGTCTTCGTCGGGGATTATAGAAACATCAAACGTATCAATCCGCCTAGCTTCCTCTATTATTTCCTGTTTATCCATTCCGATAAGAGGACTCAAAACAGGCATATTGATAGCGCTTCGTACCGTAACCAAATTTTCCAACGTTTGTGAACCAACCTGACCTAAACTTTCCCCAGTTATGATGGCCTTAGCGTCTAGTTTTATCGCTATTGCTTCTGCTATACGAGCCATAAACCGTCTATACATTATAATCCTGTATACTGGGGGAACCGACAATATTATTTCACTTTGTACCTCACCAAACGGTACCAGTAACAATGTAGACCTGTACTGATATAAGTTTAGTATATCTGCTAATTCCCTGGCTTTCTCCCTAGATGTACCTTCTACAATGGGGAAACTATGGAAATGCACAAAGGCGACCTGACAGCCTCGCTTCATCATTCTCCATGCTGCAACAGGTGAATCTATGCCACCGGATAAAAGCGCTAGAACCTTCCCCCCTGTACCAACAGGCAATCCTCCAAGCCCCTGTTCTTCCATATAGTATATGAGTGCTTCACCATGTTGAAGTTCAACGTGTATATTCAATTCAGGCCTATTGAGATCTACTTTAGCACCAGACAATTCCTTAATGAAATATCCAAGTTCCTCATTTATCTTTACAGATGTCATAGGGAATTGTTTGTTACCTCTGCGAGCACTAATGCGGAAAGTATTGAAATTTAACCTAGGAATCTGGCTAGACAGAAACGCTTTTATATTATCCATGTTTGGTGGTAACTTATAGCATCTATAGAACTTTACCAAACCAAACACATTTTTCAATCTGTCTCTTACTTCAAGCCAAGATTCGTCATTGGCAAGCACCACTTCAACTCCCATATGAAGTTTACGTACCCTTTCAATCGGAATGCCTTGAAGAGCTATTCTTATATTCCCAATTAATTTATTGAAAAAAAATGACCGATTGTCACCCTTTAGGGCTATCTCATGAACACGAACTATCACGGATCTCTGTAAGTAAGCCATTATGCTGCATTATATCGAATATTTTATGGATATACCTAATCCTATTATTAGAATCTTTAAGTAGAATGCCATTAATGAGTGCTAATAGCAACTTCGCTATTCAACAGGAAAATCTATTTTATAGGACCTAATCAAATCCAGAATCTGATTTGCCGTGGCCTCATCTGGTTCAGTCAGTGGTAATCTTGTAGACCCAACTCTGAAACCTATATGTTGAAGACTATACTTAACTGGAATTGGATTTGAGATTATGAACAAGCCTTTAAACATTGATAATAGCCTCTTGTGTTCTGAAGCAGCACTTGGAATATCACCAGACAGAATTAAATCCATCATGTTTTTTATTTGAAGACCAATTAGATGAGATGCCACACTTATTACACCATATCCACCAAGACACATGACTCCAAAAGTGTCGTTATCATTCCCACTCCATACGTTAAATCCTTCAGAAGAACCTGCTATTATACGAGTTATCTGATCAAAATCCCCACTTGCTTCTTTGACTCCAATTATGTTATCTATCTGTGATAGAGCCAACACTGTGTCAGATGAAAGATTAGTTATTGTACGACTAGGAACGTTGTATAAGATACAAGGTAAATTTGTATTCTCTGCTATAACTCTGAAATGTTTATACAAACCTTCTTGGGTTGGTTTATTGTAATAAGGAACCACCAATAAAGCAGCATCTGCACCTTGTTTCTCAGCTTCTTGCGTCAATTCTATACTTTCAGTTGTACTATAATTGCCAGTGCCTGCAACAACAGCAGCATCTTCACCAAGTTCGCTCTTTATTTCGCTAAAGAGATGTAGCTTCTCATAAGTAGATAAATTTGGAGACTCACCAGTTGTACCAGAAATAACCAAACCATCACTACCAGCATTCAATAGGGAGCGAGCCAGCAGCTTCGCTTGAGAATAATCCACGTTACCTTCTTCATCGAATGGTGTTACCATTGCAGTAATTAACCTACCCACCACAGCCATGACTATACCTCCTGAATTAATACAATAATTATGTCTCTATTATTTAGCGATAATCTCAGCTATTTGGACTGCATTTAGGGCTGCACCTTTTCTGAGATTATCAGCCACTATCCACATTACCAATCCATTTGGGTGGCTAATATCTTCTCTTATACGCCCCACAAATACATCATCTGTTCCAATAGTATTTATGGGAAGCGGATACAAATCCAGTGATGGATCGTCCTGAACAACCAAACCAGGTGCCTCAGACAATATATTTCTAGCCTTTTCTGCACTCATCGGTTGACTAAGCTCTATGTTAACTGACTCTCCATGCCCCGTATAGACTGGAACTCTAACGCAGGTAGCACATACTAGCATGTCCGGTTCATGTAAAATTTTACGCGTTTCATAAACCATTTTCCATTCTTCCGTCGTGTATTGACCATCTGTAAAGCTTTCCACAAATGGCAACGTATTAAAAGCTATTTGATGCGGATATGTTGTACTGACAACTTCTCCCTCGTTTCCTTCTACGATCTGTTCCACTTGTTTCTTCAGCTCTAAAACAGCATCTGCTCCTGTACCAGAAACTGCTTGGTATGTGGATACTATTACCCTCTTAATCGGATTCACAGAATGAATAGGGTTCAATGCAACTACCATTTGTATCGTAGAACAATTAGGATTTGCTATTATACCTTTGTGGGTTTGAATATCTTGTGGGTTCACCTCCGGAACAACCAAGGGTACATCCGGGTCCATACGAAATGCAGAACTATTATCTATTACTATTGCTCCAGATTTAGCTGCAATAGGCGAGAAATATTTGCTTATATCACTTCCTGCAGAAAATAGCGCTATATCTATGTTTTCAAATGAATCTTCCTTGGTTTCACTGACCTCTAGAAGTTCCCCTTTGAACGAAAGTTTCCTGCCTGCAGATCTATCAGATGCCAGAAGTTTCAATGAGTCCAATGGAAATCGTCGTTCTTCCAATATCTTCAAAAACTGTGCACCAACCAAACCTGTGGCTCCAACAAGTGCTACTCTATAACCCATCAAACTCCCCCAGTAATATTCTATGGTGTGCAAAAATATAGACTCAAATTAAAAGTCTAATTTCTATGTACTTTTATGATCATAATCTCATTATGTTTTCTAGCCCCACGACAACACCTTTGAATTTCTCTATTTCTCTAATTGCCAAAACTACTCCTGGCATATAGCACTCTCTACCGATGGTATCATGCTTTAAGCTAAGAGTCTGACCTTGAGCACCCAGTATTATTTCATGGTGTGCCATTCTTCCTGGCATTCGTACACTATGAATCGCAACTCCATTTATATCCCCACCTCTTGTGCCAGGTATTGTTTCTTTTTCAGGCGAAGGTTTTGTAAATTTATTGTCTCTACCTTGATTGAGACTATTCGCCAAAGCGATAGCTGTTCCGGAGGGAGAATCAATCTTGGCCTCATGATGCATTTCAATTATATCAGAGTAATCAAAATATCTACCTAATCCCTTGGCTAAGTGTATTAGCAAAACAGCTCCCAGCGCAAAATTTGCAGCAATCAAAGCACCAGCGTTATTAGAGGAGCTAGTTCTCTCAAGTTCTTGGATATAATCGTCAGATAAGCCAGTTGTTCCAACAACCAAGTTCACTCCCATAGAAGCTGCTAGAAGACAAGCCGGCATAGCAGCCTCAGCGTTAGTGAAGTCTACCATCACATCTGGTTTAGTTGCTACGATCATATCTTCCAGACTGGTACCAACTGGTATTTCCTCAATGCCGTCACGCGAAGATATTGTACTGTCTGGCACTTTAAGATCCACCCCACCTACAACATTCATGTCGGACTCTGCAGACACAGCGTCTAATACAGTAGATCCCATCCTACCTACAATACCGTGGACAAGAACTCTTATATTAGACATATATCCACCTTACAATTTAACAGTACAAAAGAACTAGCAATAAGGTTTGAACTACCTTATCTCCTGTTCCGTCCAGGAAATCTTCCTCTAGGACCAGAAGATGGTGGATCCGATCTCCTGTTCCATTCGGGTTTATCTCCTCCTGCTCCTTGTTCCCTATCTGTACGTTCCGGCCCTCCATCGTTAGACCCTGTGGCCCGAAGTGCCTTTAGAGAGGCATTAAGTCGACCCATGCCATCCTTCTCAGTAACCATTACAGTCACTTCATCTCCAACGCTCACAACATCTTCCACTGACTGGACTCTTTCTTCAGATAATTCACTGATGTGCACCAGCGCGTCTTTACCGGGTAGTACTTCAACAAATGCTCCGAAATTCATTATCCTAGTAACTTTGCCTGTGTATATTCCACCGATTTCCACTTCCCTAGTCAGGTCCTCGATCCTAGCAATAGCTTTATTGGCAGCCTCTGAATCACTAGACCCCACGATAACAGTTCCATCATTTTCTACGTCTATGGAAGCCTTTGTGTCTTCTATGATTGACCTTATAGTCTTACCGCCAGGGCCAATAACAGTTCCTATTTTATCTACAGGTATAGTTATCCTAATCATCCTTGGAGCATGGGGACTCAAATCGGATCTAGGTGCTTCTATAGTTTCATTGATTTTGTTTAATACTATTAACCTAGCGTCTTTGGCCTGATTCAACGCCTCTCCCATTATCTGAGGAGTTATACCTTTAACTTTTATATCCATCTGAAGAGCATTAATACCATTAGCGGTACCTGCAACTTTGAAGTCCATATCTCCCAAGAAATCTTCGATTCCTTGTATATCTGTCAATATCGCATACCTACCTTCTTCACCCATAACCAATCCCATTGCTATTCCTGCTACAGCAGCCTTTATGGGAACGCCTGCATCCATAAGAGCCAGGGTGCTTCCACATACGCTACCCATGGAAGTACTTCCATTTGAGCTAAACGCTTCAGATACTAACCGTATCGTATAAGGAAACTGATCAGAGTCAGGTATTACTGGAGCTATTGCTCTCTCTGCAAGTGCACCGTGCCCAATTTCTCTCCTACCTGGATTACCTACCCTTCTAACTTCCCCAACTGAGTAAGGAGGAAAATTATAATGATGCATAAACCTTTTGCTTTCCGCAGGGCTAATAGTATCCAATTTCTGTTGGTCAGTCATAGAACCAAGCGTTAGGACTGTCATGATCTGGGTTTTCCCTCTATTAAACAAACCACTACCGTGAACTCTAGGTATTACGGAAGTTTCGCAACTCATAGGTCGTATTTCTGTCAAACCTCTCCCGTCAGTTCTCTCTCCATTGTCTAATATTCCCCGCCTAACTTCTTTCTTAACCAAAGACTCAAAGATAGCAGATACCTCTGCTAGAGGATAATCATCTGCAAGGCTCAACTGAACTTCTTCTTTGAGTACATCTAGTGCTCCGTCTCTTTCACCTTTCTCAACGCCAGAGAATATAGTGCTATAAAGGCGATCTCCTAGGGAGGCCGCTGTTTTATCGCTCAACTCTGTGTTTATATTAATATCAGCAGAAATATCCATCTTTTCTTTTGCAGCAATGGAAATAATTTCCTTTTGTAGTTCAAGAATTTCTCGGTTATTTTCTTGACCTATATTTACAGCCTCTAAAATCAATTCCTCAGATATTTCGTCCGAACCAGCTTCAACCATCACTACAGATTCCTGTGTCCCAGCAACCACCAAATCTAATTTGCTATCCTTAAGTTGCTCGAAAGTAGGATTAACTATTATCTTTCCATCAATGCAGCCCACTCGGGTTGCAGAAACTGGGCCGTCAAACGGAATGTCAGATAAACTCAAAGCCGCTGATGCTCCAATAATGGATAGCAAGTCTGGATCATTTTCTTGATCTGCAGAAAGAACTGTCACTATGACTTGAATCTCATTATGAAAATTCTTAGGAAATAGCGGCCTTAGGCATCTATCTGTAAGCCTAGCGGTAAGTGTGGCTTCCTGAGACGGTCTTCCTTCTCTACGGAAAAAACTCCCTGGAATCTTGCCAGCTGCATACGACCTCTCTTCATAATCAACTGTGAGTGGTAAGAAGTCTATCCCATCTCTCGCCACTGAAGCTGCTGTTGCAGCAACCAAAACCACGGTCTCACCATAAGTAACAAGAACAGAACCACCAGCTTGATTCGCCAACTTTCCGGTCTCTATAACAAGTTTTCGTCCAGCAATATCTCTGATTACACTATGAGCCATTGAATTAAAATCATCCTCCTGTGGAATTACAACGTTAGGTAGACAATGAGGCAGACAAAAAAGAAAGAACACCCGTGTGTGGGTGTTACCTTCGAATTAGGAGTTTAGTAGTTATCTCCTGATACTTAGCAGGATCCTCTCGCCTTAAGTACTTGAGAAGCCTTCGTCTTTGTCCCACAATTTTCATCAAACCGCGAAGACAATGAAAATCTTTCCTATGTGTCCTAAGGTGATCTGTCAGGTGATTTAGTCGCTCAGTTAGAAGAGCTATCTGAACCCCTGTAGAGCCCGTATCACCTTCATTAATCTTATATTCCTCTATAAGGGCTTGCTTCTTTTCAGTCCCCTGCATCTAGTCTTGACCTTTCTTTCTCTCTATTTCTGAATTGTAACATAGGCAGTATACGGCGTAAACACAGAACGTGCGAAGAGCCGAAGCATGCCCGCAAAATGCACGGTGCAGATTTGGTGGCCTTCTCATACACCACTACCACAAACAGCTTATGTGGAAATCTTTGTTCTTACTATTATAGAGTGCTTCTTTGTGCTGAAAAACAGTCACTACAGTAGACTGGCTTACCCAGTCTAGGTTGAAATGGCACTTCAGCATCGTTGCCACAAGATGCACAAGTTACGGAGTACATCTGACGCGGTTCTCCGTCAGATCCGCCACGGGATTTTCTACGAGAAGCCCGGCAGTCAGTACAACGACCTGGCTCATTTAGTAATCCACGTTTCTGATAGAATTCCTGTTCTCCTTCGGTGAACTGAAATTCATTCCCACATTCTCTACATGTTAAAGATTTATCGCTCAACTCAGAATCCCTCCTCAGGTATTCGGGGCCCCTCTGCAACCAGTCTAACCCCAGAATCAGCCCACCTTAGGGGAGTTCCGAGCAATATGCTGACTTCCTAGACCCACCAAAACTATTTGTGCGTGAGTGTAACATCGAGGGCCTAGTGTGTCAATACAATGACTTTACTATTCTATATTTCTCGGTTTATCATAGATCCACTAATCTACATAAACCTTATACTATCTAAAGCTTCCTATTGGGACAAAACTTCCTGAGCTGCCGAAAGGCTAGCACCGATTGCAAATTTATGTCCTTCTCTAATTAAAAGAGTCTCTAGTGCCTGCAAAAGAGTCAAGACATGGCTACCTTTAGACGACTCTCCCATAAGACCTATCCGCCATATTTTCCCAGCCAATGGACCAAACCCTCCTCCTATTTCTATTCCGTATTCATTTAATAAACTACGCCTAACCTTAGCTTCATCTAGTCCATCTGGTATTAAAGCTGCTGTCAGTGGAGAAGCTTGAAATTCCTTCTCTGCCAAAACACCCATACCCAATTCTAAGATCCCAGCTTTCAATGCATTAGCGTTACGTATATGCCTTGCAAATCTATTCTCTAAACCCTCTTCCATAAGCATCACCAAGGCCTCTCTCAAACCATATATCATAGGCATTGAGACAGTGTGATGATACACATGATCTGTAAGCCAGTATTTCTCTAACAACTGCAAATCTAGATAAAAACTCTGGACTGGGTTCTTTCTGGATTTTAGGGCCTCAACGGCCTTCGGACTTAATGTTATTGGAGACATACCTGGAGGGGAACCTACACATTTTTGAGTAGCGCTATAACATATATCTATACCCCAGTCGTCTACATGCAAATCAACACCACCAAGTGAAGTAACAGCATCTGCTAAGAATAGAGATCCTCTGGAATGAGCTAATTCAGCAAATGGAGCCATAGGTTGAACCACTCCAGTAGATGTCTCTACATGTACCGCTGCTAATAATTTAACTTTACCTACTGTATCAAAAGCATCTTCTACTTTTGTGATATCTACTGGAGCACCCCATTCGGCCTCAACAGTTATCACATTTGCTCTACAGCGATTTGCTATGTCAGCAATACGTTGACCGAATAATCCATTTATCGCGACTATCACTGTATCATCAGGTTCCAAAATATTTATCAAGGAGGCTTCCATACCAGAAGTACCTGTTCCAGACAAAGCTATAGTAAATTCATTATTCGTATCAAATGCTTGCTTAAGCATGCTAACCACTTCATCCATAACACTTAAGAATGTTGGGTCCAAATAGCCCATAAGTGGCATAGTCATCGCCCTTATAACCCTAGGATTTACATTGCTAGGGCCGGGTCCCAATAGTAAACGTTCCTTGGGTTCAGTAATTTTTTTCATTTCCATATAATTCTCCATCCAAATTAAATTTTGCAACCACTTGCTATTTCCAATGCAACGCTAAGTAACAATGAAAATGCTAAACAAATATGTTACTTATATATCTAATATTTATTACTTAATTGCTAATTATTCCGAGAAGAGAAGCAGCCTCAGGTTTATCGCTAGATAGTAACATTTTCCTAAGATCTATTATCTCATCCCTTAACAAAGCGGCCCTTTCAAATTCTAAATTACGAGATGCCAATTTCATATGCGATTCCAAATCTTTTATTATCTTCAGGATTTCTCCTTTTGGTATGCTGCTATAATCCCCATTCTTGATATACATATCCCTAGTAGATTTTAATCTATCATTAATGTCTCTTATTGCCTTGCGAATGCCTTGCGGTTTGATATTGTTATCCCTGTTATGCTTACCTTGTATATCTCTTCGCCTGTAGGTTTCCCCAATGGCTTTCTGCATAGAACCAGTAATATTGTCAGCATACATTATTACGTGCCCATCTATATGCCTTGCTGCTCTACCCATAGTCTGTATCAGAGCTGATTCAGAACGCAAAAATCCTTCTTTATCTGCATCTAATATCGCAACTAAACTTACCTCAGGCAAGTCTAATCCTTCACGCAACAGATTTATACCTACGATTACATCATAAACACCCAAACGCAAGTCCCTGAGTATCTCTATGCGTTCCAATGTATCTATTTCAGAATGCAAGTAATGTGTTTTTACTCCAACTTCGCGAAGATACTCCGATAATTCCTCAGACATCTTCTTAGTCAATGTAGTAACCAGAGAACGTTCTCCTTTGTCAATTCTCATGCGTATCTGATGTAGCAAATCATCTATCTGGCCATCCACAGATTTCACTTCAACCGTAGGGTCCAATAAGCCAGTGGGTCGGATAACTTGTTCAATGAATTTCTCACTATTCGCATACTCATATCTTCCTGGGGTAGCTGAAACGTATACTATTTGATTCACATGACTTTCGAATTCCTCGAAGTTCAGAGGCCTATTATCTATAGCAGAAGGTAATCTAAATCCATGTTCTACTAATGTTTTCTTCCTAGCCATATCTCCATGATACATACCATTTAGTTGAGGTATCGTCATATGACTTTCATCAATGAATATAAGTGAATCCTCAGGAAAATAATCGAGCAAACACCATGGTGTGCTACCTGGAGATCGCCTCCCCAAATGCCTGGAATAATTCTCCACACCACTGCAGTAGCCAGCCTCCCTGAGCATCTCGATATCATAGAGAGTCCTACTTTCAAGCCTTTGTGCTTCTAGCAATTTACCATTGCCCTTAAACCATTGAATTCTTTCGTCTAATTCAATTTGAATGTCGCTCAACGCCAATATAAGCTTCTCACGAGATGTGACAAAATGTTTAGCTGGGTAAATCTCGATATCTTCTTTCTCTCCCAAGAATTCACCAGTTATTGGATCAAAAGCAATTATCCTCTCTATATCATCTCCCCAAAATTCCACTCTTAATGCTATGTCATCATAGGCTGCTTGTATTTCTAAAGAATCACCTCTAACTCTAAATTTCCCTCTTGATAAATCCATGTTTGTTCTTTCATACTGTTGTGAGATAAGTGAGCGTATCAGGCTACTACGAGCATATTTTTGTGCTTTTCCGAGCGTAACAACGAAATTCTGATATTCTTCAGGAGACCCTAAACCATATATACATGAGACAGAAGCAACTATCAGTACGTCTCTACGAGTACGCAATGCTCTAGTTGCTGAGTGCCTCAATTTGTCTATCTCATCATTAATGGCTGCATCTTTTTCTATATAGGTATCTGTACGAGGTATATAAGCCTCAGGTTGATAGTAATCGTAATAGGACACAAAATACTCTACGGCATTGTTAGGAAAAAATTCTTTGAACTCA